>PLXO01000303.1:53540-53987 GCA_003151425.1 Acetobacteraceae bacterium | reverse complement strand
AGCTTGCGGCACGGCACAGCCAGTGCCTCCGCTTGCTCCCGCGCCGGTCGCTGCAATCGAGTCGGCGGCAAGGCAGTCAGCACATGCGTCGATGAGTCATGCCTTCGCGAAGGCAACGACGTTGAATATCGGTATCGCGGCCGTCGCCATGACGATCTATTCGATCGGCACCGGCAGTCTTGCTTCCGGCGGGGTATTGACAGCAGGCGCGCTGGTCGTCGGCTTTACGGTCTATCCCGCCAATGAATACCTATGGGACCACTTTGCACCGAATACCAACGTGCGCATCAACGACAAAGTATTCGACACTTCCGCCAGCCTTTGGCGAAACACCTATAAATATCTGACATTCAAAGCGGGAGCGATGATCACGAAATTCAGTTGGCTGTATCTGTACACGGGGTCAATCGCCTCCACGATGGTGATGGGGACGCTATCGTCCGCGGT
>PLXO01000303.1:52409-53464 GCA_003151425.1 Acetobacteraceae bacterium | reverse complement strand
TCTGCGCCTGATGGTTGATCATCTGATCCAGCATCGCCGCGCCATGCCGCGTCGCCGGATCGAGCCTGTGCGACACCGCGTCATTGCCTTGCAGCACGCGATCAAACGACGTGATCACCGATGCGATGTCGGCGTGCGAGGTCTGTGTGTTGCGCACCAGCATCAGCGAGGTGATCGACACGCCCACCGCCTGGCCGATGTTGCGGCACAGTGCCTGCAACGACGTCGCATAGCCGCGCAGTGCCGGTGGTAGCGTGGTGAACGCCATCACCGTCATCGGATTGAACACGAAGCCGATGGCGAAGCCCTGCAACATCAGCGTGAGCATCATCTGATGTTGCGACACGTCGGGCGTCCAGTAGCTCATGGAATGCAGCGCAAAGCCGAGCGTCAACAGACCTACGGCCATCAATTTGCGATGGTCGAAAAGGTTGGAGAGTCGGCTCGCAATCAGCATGCCGATCATCGTACCGATACCGCGCGGCGCCATCGACAAACCCGCCGTCTCCACCGGATAGCCGGCGAGACTCTCCAGATACGGCGCCATCAGCGCAGAGCTTGCGAGCATCACTGTCGCGGTGAAGAACACCATCGTCACACCGCAGACGAAGTTGCGATCCTTGAACAGCCCAGGCGGCAGGAACGGCCGTTCGGCGGTGAACATGTGCACGACGAACAGATACAGGCCGAGGCCGGCCAGCACCGCCTCGATGATGATTTCAGGCGACGAGAACCAGTCCAACTTCTGACCGCGGTCCAGCATGAGCTGCAACGCCCCGACGCCCATCGCCAGCACCGCGAAGCCGGTCCAGTCGAACCGCAGCTCGGTGCGCGGCTGCGCCTTCGGCAGGAAGATCAGCAGCCCGGCGATCGCCAGCAGGCCGAACGGCAGGTTCACGTAGAACACGTAGCGCCAGTTGTACATCTCGGTCAGATAGCCGCCGAGCGTCGGGCCGGTGATCGGCCCCACCATCACGCCCATGCCGAAGATCGCCATCGCCTGCGCGCGGCGCTCGAACGGGTAGATGTCGAGCATCGTTGCCTGCGACAGCGGC
>PLXO01000303.1:0-52349 GCA_003151425.1 Acetobacteraceae bacterium | reverse complement strand
TCGGCGCTGGTGGACAGCGTGCCCTGCATGTAGGGCAGCGAGACGTTGGCGATCGATGCGTCCAGCGACTGCATCAGGTTCCCCAGCATCACGCATAGCGTGATCAGCGTGCGGTGTGGGACCTTCTGCGCGGTGCCGGACATCGCGCTAGAACAGCCTCCGGCAGGGGCGGCGGGCGGACGGCATTTTCCTGGACGCTTTCAGCAATTACCGGATTGTGCCCCCGTCCGGCCGATTGCGCCAAGCCTCCTGGTCCGCGACAGGACTTTCGGGCTGAGGACCACGGCGGGACGCTGTCCGAACTGCTCGTGGCTGGCCTGTGGATTGAAGTCGATCCAGACGATGTCCCCCGCTGCCGGCACGTAAGGTGTCGCCACTACTCTCGCTCCCACGGCAAGTGTGTCGATCGCCCAGCGTCGTGCAACAACACCTGGGGCATGTCGACAACGTTGATACAAACGCGGGTATCCCGGCCCGGTGGCCCAGGTCACGCTTTTGCGCCAAACTCCCACCAAACCGGAGGACACCGTGCCATGGGCATCACCACAGAGCTCGCGCAATTCACCGCCGACATCCGCCTCGACCGCCTGCCGCCCGATGTGGTGCGGCGCGCGCGCTTCCTGGTGCTGGACCTGGTCGGCAACATCGTGCGCGCGCGGCATGACGCGGAGAGCACGGCGTCGTTCCTGGCGGCGACCCGGGCGATGGGCCTGGCGGCGGGCAATGCCGGGGTGTTCGGCGACGCCGCGCGCTATACGCCGGCCGGCGCCGCGTTCCTCAACGGCGCGTTGGCGCACTCGCTGGACTTCGACGACACGCATGCCGCCGGATCGCTGCATCCGGGCGCGCCGGTCATTCCGGCGGCGTTGGCGGCGGGCGAGATGGTCGGCGCCTCGGGGGCCGACGTGCTGGCGGCCATCGTCGCCGGCTACGAGGTCACCTGCCGGGTCGCGCTGGCCCTGCCGGCGGGGGAACATTACGATCGCGGCTTCCATCCCAGCGCGACCTGCGGCGCGTTCGGCGCGGCGGCGGCGGCGGCGCGGGTGTTCGGGCTGGACGCGGCGGGGGTGGAGGGCGCGCTCGGCACGGTGCTCAGCCAGTGCGCCGGCAGCCTGCAGTTCCTGGTCAACGGCGCCTGGACGAAGCGCTTCCAGGTTGGCTGGGCGGCGATGAACGGGCTGATGGCGGCGACGCTGGTGCGCGAGGGATTCAAGGGCGCAACAGAGGCGCTGGAGGGACGCCACGGCTTCATGCGCGCCTACGCACCCAATCCGGTGCCGGAACGTGCGGTGCAGGACCTCGGCCGTGTCTACGAGCTGATGCACACGGCGGTGAAGCCTTACCCATCCTGCCGCTACGGCCATGCCGGGATCGATGCGGCGCTGGCGTTGCGCGCCGAGCACGGGCTGTCGCCAGACGAGATCGAGCACGTGACCCTTGGCCTGCCGCGGTCCGGCATGATGCTGATCGGCCTGCCGGCGGAGAAGAAGGCGGACCCGCAGAACGTCGTGGACGGGCAGTTCAGCGGCCCGTTCGTGATCGCCTGCGCGCTGGCGACGGGAGCGATGGGCTGGGACAGCTACGCGCTGCTGCACGACGCGACAGTGCGCTTGCTGCTGGGCAAGATCACCTGCGAACTGGACCCGGAGATCGAGGCCGAATTCCCCGCCAACATGTCGGGCAAGGTCACCATCGCGGCGCGCGGGCAGCGGTTCGTGCGCAAGGTCGTGGTGCCGAAGGGCGAGCCGGCGAATTTCCTGAGCGAGGCGGAACTGCGCGGGAAATTTTCTGCCCTGGCCGAGGCGGTGCTGGGGCCGGAACGGACGGCGCGGCTGGCCTCCGAGGTGCTGGCGATCGACCATCTGGCCGATGTCGCAGTGTTGATGCGCCTGGCGGCACCGTTGATGGCGGCGCGGCTGGCGGGCGAGTAACGCGAGCGCCCCGAAGGAATCACAAGGACACACTTGATGCCAACCCTGAAGCCACCGGCGCTGCATGCGCTGATCAGCCTGATCGCACGCCGCATGGGCAGCGACGCGGCCGAAACGAAAGAGGTCGCCGACCACCTGCTGCGCGCCAACCTGACCGGGCATGACAGCCACGGCGTCGGCATGCTGCCAGCCTATGTGCGGCTGCTGCAGGACGGTTTTCTGGTGCCGAACCAGACGCCGGAGACGGTGTTGGACGCCGGCGCGCTGCTGGTGATCGACGCGCGCCGCGGCTGCGGCCAACGGATGGCCGCGGACGCGGTGCGGCGCGCGATCGGGCGGGCCAGGGAGCTGGGCGCCTGCGTGCTGGCGCTGCGCAATGCCTCGCATATCGGGCGCGTCGGCGCCTACGCCGAGCTGGCGGCGCGGCACGGCATGGCGTTCATCGCCTTCGTCAATGTCACCGACCACCACGACATGCAGGCGCCGTACGGCTGCGCCGAGGCGCGCGTCGGCACCAATCCGTTCTGCGCCGCGGTGCCGGGGGGCGACGACGGCTCCCCTGCCCTGCTGCTGGACATGGCGACCACCACGATCGCCGCCGGCAAGGCGCGCATCGCCTACAACAAGGGGATCGACGTGCCGGAGGGCTCGCTCATCGACGCCGACGGGCATCCGACCAATGACCCAGGCGGGCTGATCCGCGACCATACCGGGGCGCTGCTGTCGTTCGGCAAGCACAAGGGTTCGGGTCTGGCGGTGATGTGCGAGATCATGGCGGGCGCGCTGGGCGGCGGTCAGCGGGCGGACCAGACGTGCCACGGCGGCATCCTGAACTCGATGCTCGCGGTGGTGATCGATCCGGGCAAGCTGAACGATCCGGACGCGGTGGCGGCGGGGGCGGCGAGCACGGCGGCGCATATCCGGTCCTCGCGCGTCGCACCCGGGTTCGAGCAGGTGCTGCTGCCGGGCGAGCCGGAGCGGCGCTCGGCGGAGCGGCGGGGGCGGGACGGGATCGCAGTGGATGACGGCACCTGGCGCGAGGTGCTGGAGGCGGCGGGGAAGCTGGGGATCACGCAGGGCGAGATCGACCAGGTGGTGGCGTCGAACGCGTAGGCAGCGTTTTTTCACTGTCGTGCGTCTGCACGGTGATAGTGTCGCTTTGATTTCGATCCAGGGCGTGATGCTGAAGGATAAAGGATATTTCGCTGCAAATACGGTATGTTACGTTGTACGAACGGGTCGGGAACTCCCGTGCGGGACGACACGCGTCTCCGTCATCACCCGGCCATCGCGCAACACACGATAAACTAGAATTTCAGCGACGCGGCGGCCGAGCCGAACTGGTGCAGGCCGCCGTGCTGGCTCTGGAATTCTTGCGTCTGCACCGCATAGGTGAAGGTGAACCGCATGCCGCCCGTCAGGATGGCGAAGCCGGCCTGCGCCTCGCCCACGTCCCAGACCAGGTTGACATGCGGGCCGGAGCGGAACGGATCGCTCTGCAGCAGCAGGTCGTTAGGCCACCACCTGGCCGTCCAACCCGGCGAAGACGTACCAGGCGAAGGGGATCGTTTGCACATACGCGTCTTCGCCGCTCAGACCGGGGTGCAGGCGCGGCGCACCAAAATCCGAGGTCAGCCCCTGGCCGAGGCGGACCGTGACGCCGGCCTGAACATAGTCGCGCACGTCGCCGACCGCGGCGATCAGCGACGGCAGGGCGTCGATCTCCAGGGAACCGGGCTGCGCGATCGGCAGCCGCCAGGTGCGGCCGCTGAGCAGCTCGACGGCGGGGGTGTTGGGGATCTGGTAGCTCCAGCCTTTGACCGTGTCCTGACCGATCAGGTTGTGGAAGCCGTTCTGCAGTTGCTCGCCGCCCGCACCGGGACCGGCCACGCCGAGACTGAGCATCAGCACGCTGCGCGAAGTGTCGGTATCGCTGAGCAGGGAGAAATTGCCGAGGAGGATGCCGGCATAGGGCCTGTCGTGCGGATCCGGCACGGTGATTTGGGTGCTCGCCGGGGTGTAGATCTGCTGCGAGAGAGAGAACGCGATGCGCTGCTGCCCGTCACCCCAGAGCGTGTTGCCGAGGGTTGCCAGGAATGCGGGAACCTGGGCGGTGGGCGACGTCCATCCCAGACTCAGCCCGTTGACGTAGTAGCGGTCACTCAGGTCGGCGGCGGAGATTGAGGCGTTTTCGTCCTGCAGGGTCCAGATGCTGAAGGGGTCGGCCGGCGGAGCGGCCTGCACGGCAGCGACCCCGAGCAGCAGAGCGAAGCTGCCCAGGCCCACGATGTACTTTCTCATAGCCGGCCTAGTCCCCCAAAGGCGCTGCTCGCGCCGCGAATCCCACACGAATTTGTAACATGCCTGTAGGGGCAAATCCGCGTCAATGCTTGTGACTGGGCGCGCGTGAACGGGCGCGGGTGAACGGGCGCTTGTGACCGGGCCGGCCGGCGATTAGCGTCGGCGGCCGCCGGGCGGCATCGCCGGGCGCGGTGGGGATGGGTGGCCGAGCGGTTTAAGGCAGCGGTCTTGAAAACCGCCAACCCGCAAGGGTTCGTGGGTTCGAATCCCACCCCATCCGCCACGTAGTTTGATCAACTAATTGATATCGTGGACATATTTACGTTCTACTAGATCGTGGCATACACTCAGGCATACACATTGATTTTGGTGCGGCCTTTCCGTTCTTGCTCCGTTCCCCTCCGTCCCCTATCGTCCCCCCATGCCCGACACGCCCAATCTCCGCCCGGCTACCCGGGACGAACTCACGCAGTCCCTATCCTTCGCCCTCCGGTTCAACGGCCGGAAGCGCGTGCACGACGCGGACGAGACGATGGCGCGAATCACCGCCGAACGCCTGGTCGAGCATTTGGAGCGGTCCGGATACGTGGTCATGCACAAGCCGCCGTTGGACCAGCATGGCGCACCCGGCAACCTCGCCGACGATGTTGAAAAGGCCAGGAAGATCGACCGGGACGAGTAGCCCGTCAGGCTGCGCCGTCCTGGCGTTTTCCGGTCGCAACGATAGCCATCCGATCGGCAGCGAACGGGTGCTGAAGCTGGAGCGCGATCGGCGTATCCGCTTCAAGCCATGTGTCACAGTCGTCGCCGGTCAGGATCACAGGCATGGCCTTGGCGTGCACGGGCCTTACCAGTTCGTTCGGTTCGGTGGTTACGAGGGCGAACACGAGGTGTTCCTGCACTTCGCTGCCGGTCAGGTCCGAAAGGGCCTGACGTTCGGCCTTGGTGCCTCTCGCGGCAGTCACCGGACGCCAGATGCCGGCGAACGCGGACAGTGGGCGATCGGGACCGAGTGCGAACCAGGTGGGGACCTTGCTGCCATCTTGATACTCGCAAAACGAGGTTGCTGGCACCAGACAGCGAAACTCCGGCTTCAGCCACGGCCGCCACCACGGGCTTTCGAGCCGCCGCGCATTCGTCGTGACCTTCTCCCGGCTGGTCAGTGGCGACGGGAAGCCCCAGCGCATCGCCTCGATGACACGCTCACCAGAGCGGTCGATCCGTGCCACCGGTGCCATCTGATCGGGATAGATCGCAGGCAGGGGCGGCTGATTGCCGGTCTGGTCGTGCATCGCGCGGGCGAACTGCCGCACTGCTTCCCGGTTCTTCGTCATCGCGTAGAGGTTGCACATGAGCACTCCGCGTGGGGACTGTAGAGCGCCGGGCGGCCGTCATTGAAGCCCCTGTGACCTCTGCGCCGTGGCGATGAGCGGTTCGAGAGTTACTCGGTAGCTGGTGACGGCTTGCCCCTTGCACCGAAATAGATGTGTGGCGGCCTGACTTCGAGGTAATACGCCACCCAATCCTCCGTTATGCGTTTGTAAGCAACTTCGGGATCTAGCGTGCCGGCCACTATCTGCCCGCATGCTCAGACCTCCAAGTCATCTTTCTCGTGGTATCCGAAATCGTTGCCATTCCACGCGTTCTTGGCGGGCTGGTACCATAGGTTTCCGATTGAATTGGAGCCGCCAGCGCAGAGCGGGTAGAAGTGGTCAACCTCGCCACTTTTGATGTTCCGCGCACTCTGAGACACGATGTATTCGTCGTAGACGTGCTGGCGCACGTCACTCGGAACGTTACGGTGGTCTTCAGAATATGTGCAGGCCGCTTTTTTGCCTGGGCAGTGGTCAGTATACGTGGCCGTCAGAGTCAGAACGTCGAGTGTAGCAGCCTCACCAGGTGTGAGACGTGCGTTCGGATAGAGCGAGTCGGGACCGACGTGAGTAGCAGGGGTCTGTGCATGAGTGGGTCGGACCGCAGCAATACACCCCACACTGATGACTAGGATCGCCAAGCCGCCAACTGCCATCGCGCCTCTTTTCATGTCGGCATCCCCACGGCATCCATTTCGGTGTCAAAGCCACCACATCAGCCGTCACCTATCTGGCAGGGGAATCCGCCGCCTTCGCGTCGCCACCCGCCAGCGCCGGCCCGCTGCCACTTGCCGGCAATGTCATAACACAGCGTCTCTTCTCCCGGGTCGCGGGGCTTGAGTGTGGGCCGCGGAACCGACCTACCCCCGGCGCCTCATGGATGGACGGCGTCAGAACGGCGCGCCGGCCGCCACCAATGCGGCAGTTACCACCGTCTCGACCTGGTGCAGCACATCCCGCCATTCCGGGGTGTCGGGCGTAACGCACCATCCCGAGGGATACACAATGACCCATCCGGGCAGTTCAGGAGGGAAGGACTGCGCGGCAGCCCCGATCCAGTGTGCCCCGTCCATCCGCTCGACGGCCCCCCGGACAGCCTCAACGGCTTCCACCTGGCGGCCCGTCAGCCCGGCCGCGGCCAGGTGGTGGTCGTTGAGGGTGATCGTTGCGTCGAAATCGTGTGGCATGGGCGGAGCTTGGGCCGGCATGGTTGCCAAGTGATTAAGGCGGGCTTGTGAACGCCGCGCGATCCGTGCCGGCGCGTCAACGGCACGGCCCCATCAACGCGCCTCATCGGCAGGCAATGGGTAATAATCCGCGTGTCCGCCTGGCGCGCCGCACGCGTGCAGGCGAGCACGCTATCCGGTCCTTCGATGACCTGATCGGGGGCGGACGGCTCTCAGCAGAGGGACGGGGCATCTAGGCACACCCAGCTTCTCGTAATTAACCCTTTCGCGTTGTCCCACTCGGAGTGTCGCCATGCGGAAGCCCTCTTAAGAGGGGTAAATCGGCGGTCACAAGCTCCACGATGGCAAGCTGCTCCGTTTCAAGGTAAAAGGGGGCTATAATGCTGACCATCGGTATTGGCTTGCCATGGTACCAGTCGCGAGCCTGCCCACCGTCTTTTCGCTTTTGCTTTGCGAAAAGATCACGATAACGGGTAGGAGATATCCCAATGAACGGGACAAAGGACACCTTTTCACAAGAACGGCCTTCAATTTCGATTTCGTGCCTGTACAGGTCACTAACTCGACTCTTAGGGTAGGGCTCGATATACACCACTCGTCTGATTCCCGCTGCCAATATGTGTTTAGCGCAGTTGTGGCACGGGAAGGTGCTACAAAACAAAGTTGCTCCTTTGACAGACTTGCCAAATCGCGCAGCATCGCAAAGTGCGCACATCTCTGCATGCACGATTCGACCGTATTCTGTAACATCTAGAATCTCGCAGCCGATCAAACCTCCCTGCGACGGCACGTTGGGTCTACCGGTTGCCTTTTCCGTGAGATGAGCTACAATTTGGGTTGCATCGCCAATACTGGTGGCTTTGTCGGACAAAAATCCGAGATCCTTCAAGCGCCGGAATAAATCGCGAAGGAGTCGGATTCTTGAGCGTTCATTGGGGTCTTCGCCAAGTCTAATATCCCGGTAATCGGGTTTCTCCCCATCCCAGTACATTCCTCCAAAAGCCTTCGGGGCGTCATTGCAACCGGTCGTTATGAGTTCGCCATCGTTGCCGAAGATGGCCGCTCCGATTTGCCTCGACAGGTCTAACGATTTCAAGGATGCTGACCGAGCTGCGTACATTCCGTATTCATCTCGGCTCGGCGAAATGTCGTTTCGACCAAAGAGGGCAAATATAAACCGGTGGACTTGCTCGTGCATGGCCTCTTTGTTGATTCCGTCAACGAAAACGTCCCCAAGGTGGAAGGTTTCTCCAAGGTTCTGGCCAAAAGGGTTCGCATCCTCCTTCTCATCGTCGTCCCTGAGAGCCTTTGCCTCCTGCGAGATATCATCGTCCGTTTTCGATCCGGAGTGGTCGCGCTGGATGTTGCGTACGAGGTTCTCTAGTCGGTCCTCCCGTGAGCCATACACGGAAACTAGAAAGAACAGGCGCCCATAGACTCGCCTTAGTAGCTCGACCTCCTCCGGCCTTTTCAACTGATGTATGATAAATGCCGTTCCGTCGAGGGATTTATGACCCTTCTGAGTCCTATAACTGGCAATTGCTCGCATAGCCACTCGGGCCATGGTTGAATTGTCCTTGAATTCCTCGCAAAGCTTTCCCGCATCGGCTATCTTCGCGCGTGTATTTGAGAGGTAGTCTGAACCTGATGTATGAGCGTCGCGTAGCAATGACTTCATCTCGTCAGTGATTTTGATCACCCTCGTTTCGTAGTCTACGCCGGATAACTCACGCCTCAGATCGGCCTCAACGGAGCTGAGGTCCACGCCGATCGGACCCGCGAGACCGAACACTAATTCAGGTTGATCAATTCTTCGCAGGCTATCGGACATCATCCAGCCTCAACAAGCTTTCCAGTGGACATGTGTGTCCACCTAGCCTAGCCTACTCAACGCGAATCGGGAGGATGCTGCGATGGCCGATCTTGAAACGAGCGACCAAGAGCTCTTGAGGCTCAGCGACCAAGAGCTCTTGAGGCTCATTGATGGTGCTGAGCGGACGGCTGCTTCCATGAACCGTGACCTGATCCTTGACGAGAAGAAGCTTTCTTTGGTCGGCGCTACAGTCAATTTGATCGAAAAGCTGCGGAACCGCAACCTCATTCGTGACCAATAGGTTGGGCGAGATGCCCGTATCATAGGGCATCGGTTCCCAATCGCAAGCCGCTTCCTGCGTCAGGCCAAAACCATCGCCCCAGCGTGTCCGGCATCGTTCACAGGGTTGCGGCATTGCTGCGGCGTCGGCCTAGTTCGGCACGCACTGCCTGCCCGGGGGCACCCCGGGAGCAGACGCGTTGGGTTGTGCGACGTCACCTTATCGTTCTGTTTGGCTGCGCTTCCCATCAAGCTGCAAGCTGCGGAGCGGTTTCCTGAAACGCGCACCAGCGCATACGCTCCCCGCCCATGGCCCCCGCCCCACCCCCGATCCGCGTCAACCGCGCCCCCGTCCTGACCCTGTGGGCCACCGCGGTCGCCGAGCGACTGGGCTACCCTCCCGAGACAGCCCCGACCCTCGGCCGGCTCGTCGCCGGGTCCAGCGCCCGCGCCAAGGCTCGGCGGCTCGGCATCAGTGACGAGAAGCAGGACGCCGAGGAACCCCATGCACGGGCCGCGGAACTGAAACCCAGGCGGCAGACGGTCAGGCTGCTCGGCCGGAACATTCTGGTGGTGGAGCGCTCGTGGTCCCGGTAGCGTCGAAGTCAGCACGTCGTCCAGGGTTGCGGCGGCCTTCCACGTCACCCATGCTTCCGTTCGTACATTTTGACTTGCCTGCGCTCTTACGTCTGGTCGTGTCGCGGCATTTTCCAGGCATAGAAGTGATGGTTTCGGTATCGTTTATGCAGGCGCCGCTCTCACGAACGGAATCACTCGCAAGCGTCAGGGTCGGTGATCGGACGGCAGGAATCCGCATCCATGAAATCCTAAACCGCAGTGACACACCACGCGAAGTGATCGAGTTCATTCTTGGCCACGAGGTGCTTCACATAAGAGTCCCACCGCGTGAAATTGACGGTAGGATCGTCCCGCACCCACCCGAGTTTTGGGAGGAAGAAGGGCGCTTGTTCCCCACGCGATCTCTTGTTTGGGCTTGGCTTCATACCGCCCTCTGGCCACGCCTGAAATTAGACAAGCAGCGGGAAGCCACGATGGTCAAACGCGGATGGCAGAACGGAGTACACAGTCCCTTTCCGACGCTCGAAGATGTTCGCGCAATCACCGAGGCAGACGCCGAGGTCGTGCGTTACATCTGATCTCGCGGGCGTTCCGGGACCGACTGGCCGAGGTCCGGTGCACTATAGAGGCGCTTGCGGCATTACTCCCGCCCGAGGAACTGAACTGCGTCGGGTTCCGGCTCTATGAGCGGTTCCGGCCGGACGTGCCGGAGGGCGCGCAACGGTGGGGTGCGGAGGGGAGCTACGGGTGGAGCGGATTGTGGGGGCGGCGGGGTGAGTGCCGACCGCCTCGCGCATGTGATGGGATTGCCTGACCATGTCGGCCGCCAGCGCCAGCTTGTCGGCTGCGTTGTCGCCGCCGCGGTCCCGGATCAGCGGCGCCTTCTCGGGTCGTCGCTTGACCGATCCAGTTTGAGCGTGAGCTGCCTATTGTCGAGGCGTTGAGGGTCGGACGCCTTTCGCTTCTTGGAGGCAGTCGGTTTGGTCACGTTCCGCGTTCTTCGAGGCTTTCGTACCCATTTCGGCAACCGGTCTCGCTTGGCAAACCTAGCGGGAACTACAAACGCGGACTGCCGCGGATTGGCCTTGATCGTCGCGCGGATTGCGGGCCACCAGCGGATCAGTATCGATGCAAGGTGTTCAAGCGTGACGTTCCCGAGCCGACCGTCAACGATGACCACGGTCAAGCCGCCTCTCAGCCAGGCAAGAGTTTGCCCGTGTGGGCGCAAAACGCTGTCCTTCGCTATGACGACGTGCGGAGGTTCTGAGGGGAACTCACCCTCCAGCCAGTCGCTATCCTTCGTCCCGCTAGTCATCACTTGGAATGACATCGACTGGTCGTCGAGGCAAAATCCTTCAAGCGCCCGGCAGATGCGGGGCGATATGCTCTGATCGAAGACGATAACTAAGCTTTGTTCAGCCATCTCTCAAATAGAACCGCGTCCCGAACGGCCTTGATGGTCGCTCCGAACCAACGCGCCGCCGCCGCTGCATTTCCGTGTTCAGCACGAAAGGCCTCTGATAGAGACGCAGTTGGAACGCCGGTTACCGGATCAATCGGTTCACCAAACCGCCGTTCTGGATCCAATACAACTTGACGCTTCGATCCGAGAGGAAACCATCTCTGTATCCGCCCTTCACGGTCCCGAACGATGATAGCGGGGCGCAGAGACTGCTCAATCACATCCTCAAAAACTTGCTGCCTATCGAGCAGGTCGATAGCGGTTTTCGGCAAGCGTTTGGCCTGGCGGAGGCTTAAGAACACAGTGCGTCCGTCTGTGCGGAAGTTGCCAAACGTTAACGGGTGACGCCGCCTCAGCACCCTACTGGCCTGGTATCCCGCGAACCGGATGATCGGCCAGGAAATGCCTGCGTCCCGCAACTGTGCCGCGACCCAGAGCTCCATCAGTCCTCGGAAGGTGATGATCTTTTCGCCGAACCCGAGGTCAAGCTCTGCCACCGCGATGGGGAACAGACGCGGAGGAGTCTGATCTGTAGGGTCAGGCCCGACTACCAGCTCAACAGACGCGACTGGCAACCGCACCAGCCGCGCGGCCTGTGGCACCGTGTAGACGCCAACGCCAAGCAGGCTGTGCCCTTCCTTGTCCAGGAAGCTCATGATTCGTTCCTCGCGGTAGGGCAGACTACAGATGCTTGCGGTCGCTGCCTACTTCCTCCGGTGCCAGCACCGGCGTTTTGTCGGTCTTCACCGCGTACAAGGGGCCGCTCACCGAACCAGCCGGGTCCACCGGCACCGCCTGGCCCATCACCAGCTAGTCGAACAGGTGGCGCAGCGCGGCCAGCGGCGCCTTGGCAGTCGGTGCCGCGTGCTCGCGCGTCTGCTGCTCGATCCACGCGGCGACGTGAAGCGGCTGCACGGCGGCGACCGACGACACGCTCAGGTCGCACCAAGCCACAAACTCCGCCACACCGCAGCGGGAGGCCCGCCGCGTGTGCCGGCTGCGGATGTTCGCCGCGAAGAATTCCAGAAGCGGAGAGCGGCGTGCTTGCCGGCGACAACGATCAATGCGGGTAGGCGCGCAATTGTGGCGATCGGCGCGAACTGGGTCATGGCATCACCACGGGCAAGCACTCGAAGCCAGCCGCGACGGACGCATAGAAGCGGTGATACCCATCGCGCACCCGGTAGCGGAACGGGGATGGTGGAAACTCAGCCGCGGGAAGTTCAACTACGGGGACCGGCTCGATCTCAGCTCCTGTGGGGATGCCAGTGAGCAGAGAAATCAGCCGCGCTCGGTCAAAGCCGCGCCAGCTCAGCGGGTGTTCGGGATGCCGAGCGGGCGGCTCGATCTGTCGTAGCGGGATCGTGTGCGTTGTCGTCGCGGTCGAGAGGTACGCCGGAGCCGACGGCGTGAAGCCCGCCATGCCGGCCTCGATCCACCACTCGTCTGGTATTTCGAACTCGGCTGGAAGCAGGGGAAAGAGGAAGCGCATGGAGGTACTCTAGGTAACGAAAACATGTAACTCACAGCACGAGAGTGAACGAAACTTGACTGAGGTCGTGGCATTCAGAAGGTGAGGCTGGCGACTCGCGCCCGAGTTGCCGTGTCGAGTCGGTTCAATCGATCATCATCGATGCCGATCCCGGCCAGGACGATGCGGTCGCTCTGCTGTTGGCGTTCGCCGCGCGGAGCCGGCTTGATATCCGTGCCATCATCACGGTCGCCGGCAATGTGCCCGTAGCGCTGACCACTGCGAACGCGCTGCGGATCCGCGATCTCGCGGGGCGATCGGACGTGCCCATGCTTGCCGGCATGGCCGCCCCGATGATGCTGGCGCTGGAAACCGCGAAGTTCCTTTGCGGGCCTGATGGCCTGGCCGGCGCCGACCTGCCGGCGCCGCAGTCCTCGGCCGAACCCGGCCACGCCGTCGCCGCCATCATCCGCCTGCTGCGCGCGGCAGAGCCGGACTCCGTCACCCTGGCGGCCCTCGGCCCACTGAGCAACGTTGCCATGGCGCTGCGCCTGGCGCCGGATATCGTACCCGCGATTGCCAGGATCGTCGTGATGGGTGGCGCCTTGGGTCTCGGCAACATGACGCCGGCGGCCGAGTTCAATTTCTACGTCGATCCGCATGCGGCCCGGGTTGTGCTGGAAGCCGGCATCCCCACCACCCTGTTCGGCCTGCACGCCACGCACCAGGCGCTGGCCTCGCCGGAGCATCTGCGGCGCCTGCGGGGGCTGGACAATCGCGCCGGCAGCGTAACGCACGCCATGCTGACGCGATCGCGACCGGGCGGGCTTGGGACCACGGCCCATCCCATGCACGATCCCTGTGTGATCGGCTGGCTGCTCTGGCCAGAGCTGTTCGAGGGCCGCAACTGCCACATCGAGATCACCACCGAAGGCAGCCTGCGCGGTCGCTCGACCATCGCCTGGCATGATCGCCAGAAACGCTCGCCCAGCGCTTTCGTGGTCAACGCCATCGATGCCGACACCTTGTTCGATCGTATAACCGTGTCATGCCGATCGAGATCACTGGAATTCCTCGACGACCGCGAGTATTTCCTTTGATGGAGTCCCGTAACTCACGAGCCTTACGTCGAGATCGAATTGGATCATCAATTCTAGAGCCCGTCGCATGGCGGCGTCGATCCAACTGGGTTGATTACCAAAAGCACCTCCGCCGAGAAGTGTCAGGAAAACGACATTTGATGTGCCACGTTGCGCATTTAACACGGTAGCCCACATCGTAGCCTCGTATGCCGCCTCCAGGACAAGCAAAGCGAACGGCTCCCAATGAATAGCCGGCACGCGGCTGTAGGCGACGGGGAGCGCTGAGCAGAATGACTGAGAGACTAGCGGTCGATCCGGCCCCACTGCTTCGGTGACTTCGACATCACGATGTATTCCGATGCGAAGTTTTTCGCGCAGGACATCGATCTGGTCTGTCGCCAGCGTTCCGAGATGTTGAGCGATGGCATTGAGTCCGGTTTGGGTACCCAGCGCGTAGCCGTTCTGCATCCTCCATAGATTGCCGACGGGGAGATTCAGGGCACTGTTCAAAGCTGCGCCGAGGTCGGCAAGCCCATCGAGCTGCCGTGTCGCGGTTTGGCCCTGGCTGCCGTCGATGGGAGCAAAGTAATTGCGGTAAATGGTTGCCGCGCCGGCCGCGATGGCACAGGCCGGACCCTGAGTGGGATCGCTTTGATAGCGGGTCACGCCGTGTTCAGGAGTCACATCGGGCGAAACCATCTCCAGAAGATTGAACCTTGCCTATCCGGTTGTCGCACACAGCCGCAACATCTGGTGTGAGGAATCTCTAGAGATGGGTGGCAGTCCACCACCAATAGTGGTCGTCTGTGTCAACCGGATAGGCAAGGATTGAACTGTGAGGCGACCTGGAACAGCGCGCCGGAATTTGCGGGAGACCGATGCATGTGTCGTACATCGCCTGTCACCACACTCGTCTTAAGCCGGCCAGGCAGGTTGCCTGCGGATTTTGCCCTTTCGCGGAGAGCATGAAGTGAAACCAATTCAAGCTCGCCGATCCTATAACTCGCGCCATTGATCCGAGAGCGCAGTCTTCCGCCCTCGACCGTGAGCCGGGCACGTGTATCTTCGTAGCCGGTTTCCCGAAACCCCGTGAGCTTTTCGAACCAATCCATGATCTTCTCCGAATGTCGCTACATTCTCACGCCGATACCCAGGACGTATTTTTCTTGCTCGCGCGTCTCGATTGCACCGGGGCGGACGGCGCGCACCACGCTCATCGCGGTCGCTGGCTCCATGCCGAGTTCGATCAGGAGCCGAGCGCCGATCGTACCGGCTCGTCCGAGCCCGCCGCGGCAATGAACCAGGACATCGCATCCCCTGCGCAGCAGCCTGCGAAGTTCATCACCAGCAACTTCCCAGCGCCGTTCGAATTCTTCGTCCGGCGTTGACACATCGACGATCGGTAGGTGGAACCACAACATCCGTCTGCGAAGCACCTCCCGCCCAAGCCGTTCCACCCGAAGGAGAGCTAATTCCTTCGGCTCCACAAGAGTAACGACGGCGGATGCTCCCCAATCGCGAATGGCATCGAGATCGAGAGAAAGATCGCGATCCCAATGCCCGCTCACGGCTTGGCAGTCATATTTCCCAGGGCAGAAAGTGATGCCCACCCGTCCGAAGGTGGGCCCTGCGGATATCGCCGCGATCTCCAATGGATGGGTCAAAGATGTTTTTTTCATTTGGGTAGTCATCCATTCAAGTCATTTCTCATTACTCGGGATTGTGAGGTCCAGGTGGAAGCCGTTTGGGCCCACGAGAGGTACGCCAATGGCGGTGCTCGCCCCGTTTGCCGCTCGCGGGTGGGAAGGGTCGTTGAGTTTCCATCCAAAAACAATATTCATTCGCGGCGCTGTCCTTCTATTGAACGAGATCAGCTAACCTTAGCCCATATTCCCCAAGATGAACGGCCTACCTGACCATCCGGAGGGCATGTTAGCCAACGGCCCGGGTCGGGTTCAACGTTGGGTTTGTCCAGCAAGCGGCGGGAGGGCTTCCGGCCGCCCGGTAAAGACCGCACTTTTCTAGGGCACAGCTTCCCGCTCACAGGTTCGGTCCGGGCGCCAGGATGCGACGCAGAGGCCGCGATGTCGCATCAGCTATGTCTTCAGGCCTTGATGTTCGCGCGATGATGACAGCCTCGGCCACTTGTGGTGGCAGGCATAGACCGAACTTCAGCGCGATCGGCAGATCCTCCGGCAGTGCCGGATGCGCGGTTGCTGGATCCACCCTAGCCAGTGCGCGGGTGAGAGGTTCGAAGTCGCTGGTCCGCGCCGTGACCGACACATCATCCCAACCTGTCGTCGGCACGCCGCCTTCGGTCAACGTCCGAGCGACCGAAGCGGAAACTAAGCCGCCGGCGAACAACCACACGGTGATCCGGCCAACCCCATCGGAGACTAGCGGCAGGGAATGACCATCGATGAACTCCAATCTGTCTCGGATCCCCGTCAACCGCTCGGCGGCGCGACGAGAGAGGCGGCACGCAGGTTCCGCTCCGGCGATGATCCGCTCTTCCGCGCGGCAGATCGAGGGTGGCAGCATGCGCCCGGCCCCAATCCACCGAGACCGGCCGCCGCCCTCCGCGGGGACGACGGACACACGCCGCCGCGGCCAATCGACGTCAATCACCCTCCAACTGCGGCCACCGAGCAGCACGACTGGACCTGATTCTCCTGGGCGGCGGGCGAGGCTCGCCGGGTGGACAGTCCCTAACTCTGAATGGCCGTGGTGGACGGCAAGAAGCAAAGGGCTACTGAAGGCAGCGACAAGATCGCCGAAGTGTCGCCGTCCGAATTCCCGCTCGCCCGTTGCGCCGAGCCCGATGATGCCGGCGTCCTCGGCCAGGACCCCCACCGCAAGCATGTGGCGGAGCACCGCGTCGCGCACGTCCACAGGGACAGACTCCGCCGTATCACCCAGCCAAATATCTATGTCGGGTCGAGTGATGCCACCCTCTTGCAGCGCGAGCGCCATCACCTGCTGAGCGAAGATATGTGCTGGCAAGGCGGGCGGTATGACTGGTTCAATTGTCCCCTCGCGCCACAGCGATGTGATTGCAAGCGCGGCCAGGAGTTCGGCGTCGTCGGTCGCAAGGAAGAGACAATTGCGCGGGGTCCCAGGCCGTCGCCCTGTTCTTCCCATCCGCTGGAGGAACGAGGCCACCGACGGAGGCGCACCAACCTGCACCACTCGATCGAGGTCTCCGACGTCGAGACCGAGCTCGAGGGTCGAGGTTGCGACGATGGCGCAATCCGGCTCCGCAGCGAAGGCGGCCTCTGCCTGGCGACGCTCGTCGACCGATAGAGACGCGTGCGAGACGAACGTCCGAACCCCGGCGGCACGCAGCCCGCCTGCAATTACCTCCACGCGAGCCCGGCTGTCAGCGAAGATCAGCCGCCGCTCGCCGCGGTGGAGGCGTGAGAGCACGGTCACGGCATTCGCGACCGAGCCGACATAGTCCGTGGTGACATCACCGTCCAAAGGCGACCCGGCGAGCCCAACCACGCGACCTCCGCGCCCCGATGCGAGCCAACAAAGCAGATCCTCAGGGTTGCCCACGGTGGCAGAGAGTCCGATCCGCTGGATTGGACGCTCCGCAAGCCGCTCAAGCCGAGAGATGAGGAAACGGAGATGCCATCCCCTGTCGTCGCCCGCGAAGGCGTGGAGTTCGTCAACGATCAACGCTCGGACGCTACCGAGAAGACTGCGGTGATCGATTTTGGTGGAGATCATCATGGCCTCCAACGACTCAGGTGTCGTCAGGAGGACCTCAGGGGGATCACGTTGCATTTGGCGGCGCGCCGCATTCCCGACATCACCGTGCCAGAGGCCGACCCGGAAACCGACGAAAGAAGCGTAACGCTGAAGCCGTGGCTCGATGTTGTTGAGCAGAGCTTTGAGTGGACAGACGTAGAGCACCGACAGGCCACGCCAGCCCTCGGTCGCTATGCGCGAGAGGAGGGGAAGAAATGCTGCTTCCGTCTTGCCTCCGGCTGTAGGCGCGAGAAGTAGCACGTCCTCCCCCGCCAACACCGGCTGGATCGCGTCGCGTTGGGTGGCGCGAAGGTCAGTCCAGCCGAGCGTGTTGACGACGTGGTATCGAAGCGCTGGGTGTAAATCATCGAAAGAGGTCACACGCCCAGCTCGATGTCGTCCACCGAATCTGCGCCAGCCGCCGCGCGCTCTGCGGCGCTCATCTCATGCGCGTCGAGCGTCGGCGCGTAATGTCGGCGCGGGTCGAAGTCGGCAAACTGGTCGACGCGGTCAAGAACCTCTGCGACCAGCTTGCGAAGATATAGCCGCGGTGCGACACCCGCCTTGCCACCGAGGCGGCCGGCGACGCCGCAGGCGAGATCAGCGAGGTAGGCATCGTCGACTACCGACCGGATGCGCCCGGGGTCGGCGGCCTGTTCGGCAAACAGATCGCGTACCCGCGCACCGGCGGCGGAAAGAGCCGCGAGGTCGAAACCCGGAAGGCGAATTTGGACGGCACGCGGGTTGTCGAACCGGGCATCCGTTGCGAAGTCGGTGTGAACGCGCTGGGCGAGAGGCGGCAGGCGTTGAACGCCCTGGGGGCCGTCGAAGAACGCTGCCGTGCCAGTCACGACGAGGTAGAGCCCCGGGTAGCGGCCGGCATCAAGCTCATCAAGGAGCTGCCGGAGAGCATTCAGTCCTTTCTCTCGCGTATCAGCGCGCATGCGCTGGAGGGTCTCAGCTTCATCGAGCACGAGAACGAGCCCGGCCCGGCCGCTGTCGCGCAGAATGACGAGCAGACCGGCGAGGAAGTGCATCGCGCCGAACGGGTCGAGGTCGCCCTTCACGCCCGCCGACCGCTTGACGGCCGCAGCGACATTGGGTTGACCGCCCAACCAGGCAATTAGTCCCTCGGCGAGAGCGGTATCCTCCGCTACGAGAGCGCGGCGATACGCCCGCAGAACTGCCGAGAAGGCCGGCGCCGTGCGGGCAATCTCCGAGAGCCGCCTTTCCATCAATGCCTCTGTTGCAGCCGCAAGCGCGGCGCCGTCTGCTGCCTCGATCTTACCCTCGGCGAGGACGTCCTCTTCCAAAGTATAGAACCAAGCGTCCACCGCAGGGCGCAGTGCACCATCCGGTGTGTCGGAGGTCGCGAGACGCTCGACGAGCCGTCGGTAGACCGCCTCCCAGCGATGAAGTGGCGTTTCCGTCTCGGAAACCTGGACCTCGGCGGTCGCGAAGCCAACGGCGCGGGCACGCTCTTGCAGCCATCGCGCGAAGAAAGTCTTTCCGGAGCCGTATTCGCCGCGCACCGCCTTGAAGCCGCCTCGGCCAGAGGCAACCGCTGCGAGGTCTAGGTCAACGGCGGCCTCGAAGCGCCCCATGCCGACTGCGAAGGCGTCTAGGCCCTCACGCGGTACGGTGCCGCGGCGGAGCGCGTCGAGTACGGCAGCCCGCCTCTGCGGGCCGATCATGGAACGTTTCCCAGATCGAACTGCACGCGCAACAGGCGCTCGTCGAGTATGACCTCGTCGCCGACTAGGACCAGAATCTGCGCCTGATCGAGATTGAGGAGGCGCCGTGCGGCGCTCACCAAACCACCGACCCGCAGCGTCGGCGCCGACAACGCTTGCGCAAGCCCAGTCCGCGACAGCTTCCCACCGCGGGCGGTGAGAGCGACGAGCAGCGACCGGACCTGCTCATCGGCAGGGGCTCCGCGACCGGCCAGCCGGCGTTGTGCCGCGTAAATATCCGACGCGAAAAGTGCCGCCATCCAGGGCGCGGCCGGAGCGCTTTCATGAACCTCGACCGGGGGTGGCGGCGCGAAGAGTTCAGGCTGGCGGGTGTCCGCCGATCGGCGGCGTGCGGCAGGCGGGCCTAATGGGGTTTGCAGGATGGACGGAACCACCATCAGGGATTCCTCTTCCATGCCGCGCCACCAAGAAGGTTCAGCCGGTGGTGCGGGGTCCCAGCGCGGAGGAGCTTCACCAGCGCTCAATACGGCAACCGGGACCAGCACCTCCTGAGGGCTTGCGCCGCCATGGTAGCCGCTACGCCGGGCGGCGTAGCGGAGCCGTTCACTCCATGCCGCCACCACCGCATGTCCGCCGGCGGGTGAGAGCACGCGTCCCCCGGCGAGGGCGATCTCGCCTTCACCAGCAGGACCAGCCGCCCGCCATCTGTCTCCCACCCCACCGCTGGAGAGGATAGTCCCGTCTTCGACGACATGCCCGTGATCGCCTGTCACCACGACCACGCGACCTGCATCGCGGGCCACGCGCAAAATCGCGGCAACCTGACGCAGCCCCTCGGCTGACCAGGTCATCTCGATCTGGTCGGAACCAGCGAGTTGTGCATCCACGGCGTTGTGGACCACACCGACTACGCGTTGGTGCGGGTCGGCAACCGCATCGCGCACGCCCGCTGATAGTTCTGGTCCCGTTCCGAGATCGGCCTTGTGGAACAAGCGAGGCGGCAGACTTGAGCGCGAGGCGGCCACCAGGCCCGCATTCGCCGCGAACCCCTTTCGCTCAGTCGTTTGATCGCCACGCGTGAGGACTCCGCAGAGAAGGCTCGCCCTGGACACCTCGGTCACGCTCGGCAACGCCGCAACGGCCGTCGGCGGCGCGTCGCAGCCTCGAGGACGGAAATCGATCCAGCCGAGCCGCGGCAGGGTCTCTGCAAGAGCCCGCCATGTCGCGAAACTCAGACCATCGAGCACGAGGACGAGAACGGGACCATCGCGCGCGAGCGGGGCGACGACGGTGTCGAGGAGCCGCTCTACAGGCACCGGGTCCGTCCCCCACGCTCCCCCCTCATTCCACTCTCGAAGCACCGAAGCGAAGGCACGGTTCTCTTCCTCGCGCCGCACGGCTGCGACTTCCCGCAGCTTGGCGTAGGCAGCCGCCACGTCTGGGAGTTCATCCCCGGATTGGAGCGCGTGGCGGGCGCGATCGGCGAACCCGCCATTGCCAGCATAGCCGGCGGCCGCGTCTGCCATGCTGCGCGGTTGGGCCGCCCGCGGTGCTGTCAGCCAGCAAGCCAGACGCGCGGCCATGATCAGGCGGTCTACGCGGGCACGCCGGTCCTCGGCCCGGTCGTGCACGCTCGTATGCTGCGCCAGCGTCCACGCGCGCGCCGCATCGTCGCCATTGCCAGATATTGCCGCCGTAATGAAGGCCGCAGCGGTGGCTTTCATGCGCGCGTCGAGACCCACGTCGAGCGAAGGGCTCAATGCAGCCGCCGCCTCGGCCCGCACCTCGGCGAGCAGTGCCGTCGCTCGCGTTTGCACGGCCCGAGCGGTCGGCGCATCCGTCGACACGAGGCGCGTCAGCACACGTTGCGCCGCCGCGGCAAGGGCGCGCCCAGCCTCCGGCAAGACCCGCGAGCCACCGACCAGCGGTTCGAGCCGGACTGCAGCTTCGTGAAGTTCCGGACGAGCCTTCGTCTCGCCGAAGACCACGCCGCAAACGAGCCCGATTGCCAGCGCGTCACCGCCGCGTCCGGTAGCAGCGGTATCCAGCACCAGTCCAGCGCCGAGGCCTCCAGCGCCCGTCAATCGCTTGGTGACCTCACCGCGTGCGGTGTCGGGCATCGCGACGAAGCGTTCGAGCACCGTCACGTCGAGTGTCCATTCCAGCAGAGCGGCGGCATCCGTGCGCCCTGCTGGCAGGCCAAGCACCTGCTCCTGCAACGCGCGCCATGCCGTCTCCAGATCGAGCATTCCGCCCGCGGCGGGCGCGTAGCCACCCACAGGCGAACGATCGATGAGAAGATCGGCCAACCATCGTTGCCCACGCAGCCTTGGGTCCACATCACGGACGCGAAACGCGTTGCGCAGCACCGTCCAGCGGTCGCTCTGTGCCAGCCGACCGCGCGGCAACCGCGCCGTGATGTCACCGCCGAGAGACGCGACGTCCAGCGGCGTCAGAACGACCACACCCTCGCTGCCATTCACCTCAACTTCGTCCAGCCGCTCCCGCACTTCGAGTTCGGACGCGCACCAAGCAACGCGGAAGCGTCGGCCGGCCCGGTCGATGAACTCCGGCCATCGACGCTGGGTCGGCGAGCGCATGCCCAGCACGCGCGCGTCCGCGTTCGCCGTAAGAAGCTTGTCCAGCTCCCGCTCGATCTGCGCCTGGTCGGGCGCGAGCAGCGGACTCACACGCCCCCTCCGGCTTTCGGCTGCGTGAGACGCCAGTGGAGTGTCAGCCTGCCTCCTGGCGTCGCCATCAGGCGGCCGCGCAGTTGCTCAAGCAGCGCAGCGCCGCCGGCTACATCGAGCGAGGACGTCTGCTGCTCTTCGACCACCTCCTCGCCGGGCGGTGGCGCCGGAGGTGCCGGTGGTTCGGGCTGAGGCGGTTGCGCGCCAGGATCTGGGCGCGGTGGTGGCGACACCGTCTCCGCGAGCAAGCGTGAAGCCCGCCGTTGCGCCTCTTGCAAAGCCGGCTGCAGTTGGACGGCGTGTTCGTCGGCCTCAAGCGCCTCGGCAATCCGCGCGCGAAGCCCCTCCGCCGCCGCACGTCGCTGGTCGCCAAGCCCGGCGGCGGTCATGATGATATCCCACGACATGGCATTGACCGCGTCCCGCAGACTGGCCGCCGAACCGAGACAGCGACCCATCGCCGCCTCGCTCGTCGACAATTCCGCGTCCGCAACCGCCATGACGGTGGCGAGGGCGTCGTCGGCGCCAATGACATCCGCAAGCAGCGTCTGCGCCGATCGCAGCGTGATCAACCGTGGCGCCGCCGTCGGCACGCCGAACGCGTCTACGCGCGGCTTCAATGCCTGAATAAGGGCCGCCAGGATGGGCCGCTTCTCGGTTGCCGCCGCCTTGATCTCGGCTGCCAGCTTGGCGACCGTGGCACCCTTGCGCACTTCGCCGGGAGCAAGGCCGAACAGGGCGCCGGCGCGCTCCCGCGCCCGCGTCCACGCGTCCTCGTTGGGGAGCGGCTGTTCGCGCAATTCGACGTCTCCATCGATCCGCTCGATCGAAGCCTGAGCGAAGGCACCGTTGCGCACCAGTGTCCGATCGGCCTGCGCCGCGAAGGCGAGCACGATCAGGTTCTGTGCCTCAAACGGCAACCCCATGGCGCGCGGCTCGTCGAGCCACACCCGCAGTTGGGCCACGGTCAACGGTCCGCTCGCCCCGGCCTGCGCGTGCATGCGTGCGAAATGCTCGGCCCAATGGCTCGACAACATGAAATAAGTCTGGCTCGCAGCCCCGAGCTGCAGCGGCACCCCCAACGCAGCCACCGCCTGCCGCACCGCGCGGTCCTCGACATAAACTCGCTGATCCGCTTGCAGTGCGGCCCGCTGCACCTCGCCAAGCACCAGACGAAGACGGGGAACCGTGACATCCTGGTCGAACATTGGATGGGCGGGAAACCGATACGCAAACAGGCTATCGAGCAGCGCCGAAACCGCATCCTTCATTGTCGCGCCGATCGGCATCTGCGGGCGGAACGTGTCGAGCGCGACGAGCCGATCCTCCACCGGCACGATTGTACCGAGACAGCCGTCCGCGTCCGGCCGGATGCCGTAGGCCGCCTCCAGACACGCCCGCACCCGCTGGTGCAATGCGCTCTGCTGGCTTCTGAGCACCGCCCGCGCCTGCTCCCGGTCGCTCGCTGAGAGCATCCGCGCCGCCTCTGCAAGCCGGTCACCACCACCTGCGAGGAGGAACTCGATCCGCACCAGCGTCCCCAGTTCCTTCAGGGCGCGATCGCCCAGGTAGGAGGGCTGCCACACCACACCGCCCGCGGCGCTGTCATCGGCGAAGTCGCGGGCATGCGCGAGATGATCGGCGGGTGGTCGTCCCTTGGGATCGAACGGCATGCCCAGCACCAGCACAGGCGCGTCGGACCGCCCCTTGAGCCGATCATACGGAATTTCTCGTACCGCCTCGAAATAAAGATCGACCCGCCGTTTCGTGCCGCGCCAGTGGTGCTCGTAGGGCACGAAGGGCTGCGCCCCGAGCAACGTGTGGTCGGCCGCAATGCCGAGCGCCTCGAACAGGATCTTCTGCAGCCGGCTGCGGCGCGTGCCGTCGTTGTCGGATTGCGCCGCGTTGGCCAGGATCGGCTCGATATCCACGCCGGTGATCTGCAACGACACGATCGGCACCTGGTCTTCGCTGACCCGGATCTCGCCCACGCGCGCGGCCCAACTGCGCAGCTTCTGCAACACCAGCCCGCCCTCGCGTCCCACCACCGGCGAGACCACCGAACCGTGGTTCAGCGCTGCCAGCCGGGGCGCGGTGAGAGCACGCAGCGCCGGCACCTCCGGCACCAGCGCGGCGAGCAGCAGCGTCTTCAGCAGCCGTGCGTCGTTCTCGAAATGCCGCTCGCGCTGGGGATCGCCCTGGCCTTCCCGCAGCTCCTGCCAGGTAATCCCGTGCACCTGCTCCAGCAGTGGCAGCAGCTTCTGCGTCCACAGCTTCTTGGCGTTCTCAAACTCGATCCGCATGCCGTCGGAGAACGGCTGGTCGCCGGCCGAGATCTCGTCCCACAGATCGCCCACCGGGATCAGGCTGCCGAGCCGCAGCTCGTCGCGCCGCTTCACCAGCAGCGTCAGCATCAGCTTCAACGCCGTCCGCTCGCGCTGCAACACCGACGAGGCCGCGATCAGCGCCTGCACCAGGGCCGGGCTGAACGGATAGGTCATGCGGAACAGCGCCCGCTCGCCGTCCGAGCCCAGTAGCGCTTCAAGCACGTCGCGCCGTTGACTGGCGAAACGGTCGAACGCGGCGTCCATCTCCTGTTTCGCCGTTACGGATTTTGGCTTCAACAGCCGACGCTCAGCGATCACCGGCAGGTTGCGGTCCTCCAGGGTGATCTGGTCGAACCGCGCCTCCCAGTATTTCAGCGTGTCGATGAAGCGCACTTCCAGCGCGCCCGCCTGGTGCTCGCCGATCAGCTCGCGCAGGTCGCGCTGGCGGGCAACAAACGAAATGATCGGGATCGGCCGGTCCGCGCGCTGCGCCTCCACCAGCTTCGACAGTTTCGCACCCTCGGCCGAGACGAAATCCACGTCGCCCGCCCGCGTTGCCAGCCACAGGATCAGCTCGTCGAGGAACAGCACCACCGCATCGTAGCCGAGCCGCTGGGCGTGCTGGCTCATGATGGCGAGGCCGGTGTCGAGGTCGACGAACGCCTCGCCGCGCGCCGCCGCCACGTCGGCGTAGCTGGAGAAATACGTGGCGATCAGGTCGCCGACCAGGCGCTGGCGCTCCTCGCCCTCCGGTGGTTCCAGCATCGCCGCCTCGAACGCCGTGCCGTCCCAGGCCGCGCCGAGATCGCCCCAGCCGTCGCCGGCATCGGCCTTGCCTTCGTTCAACTGCTTGAAAAACGCGGCATCGCCCAGCCGGGTGCGCAGCCCGCGTGCGTCGTCGAACAGGCGTTCGCCGAGATAGAAGCCGGGCGTCGGCGCCCCCGGGTGCAGGCGGCGGACGTGTTCCGCATAGCCGCCGAGGATGGCGCTTTCCACGTCCCGTGCGCCGATCATGTGGAACGGCACCATCAGGAAACGCTTGCCGGACAACCATGGGTCATGCCGGTTGATCGTGGCGGCGAGTTCCGGAATGGCGCGCACACGGACATTGCCGGCGAGCAACAGGTTCAGCACAGCCATGAAATGGCTTTTGCCGGAGCCGAACGAGCCGTGCAGGTAGCTGGCCGCGCTGTGCCGCCCCTCCACCGCGCCCTGGATGAAGCCGAGCGCGTGGTCGAACGCCTTGGCGAGCTGCGGTGTCACCACGTAGGTGGCGACGGTGGCGGCGGCGCCAGCCTCGGTCACGCCGTCGGACAGTTTCAGCACGAAGTCGTTGGTCTGCACTCGCTCGGGGATGTCGATCAGGTCGCGCAGCAGGGTCGGTGCGTCGCTCATGCTGCTGCCCTCCTGCCGCGCGGTCGCCGCACGGGCGCGGGCGGCGTCCAGTCGCGCAGGTCGTCAAGGTTCAGGCCGAGCGAGCGGGCCTCGTCCTCGACGAATTCGGCAAAGTAGTCGCCCATGTGCAGGCCAGTCTCTGGATCGACCCCGTTGTGCCACTGCCGCAACCAAGGGACCAGTTCCAGCAGTCCAGAGAGCAGCGGCATCAGGCGCGCAGCGGGCCAGCCGTCGGTGTCCTTGCGTTCCACATACCAGGCGGCGATCGCCTTGGCGCGAGCGAGATGGTCATAGCCCGCCCACAACACGGGCAAGCTGCCATCGGCGTCGCGAGCGCAGTGGGGGAAGGAGACGAAACGCTCCTTCGGCACGTCGAGCCCGCCGCGCAGACGCCAGAAATCCGTGGAGAGGAAGTCGGGGGTGCGGTACTTTGGCGGGACGGGGATGGTGCCTACTTTCTCCCGCTTTCGGCGCGACGCCTCCTCGGTGAGGGCGTTATCGGCGAGGTGTTGGTTGAACGGGTCGTGCAGGCCCGCTGCCATCCGAGCAGCGTAGGCGTCCTCGGTTTCGCCGTCGTCCCGCCAGTTGCCGCGCTCCCAGGCGTCTTTGACGAACCTTGCGCGTTGCGTGGCAAGATCAGCGTCGATGGCGTCCTCCTCGCGTTGTTTGGCCCAGGTGGCTTCCCAGTCGACGCGTTTGCGCAGGCCAGTTTCGCTGTAGCGGAGGATAGGGAGAAAGGGGACGGACTCTTTTGTCACAAGTTCATTGACCAGCGCGTCAATGTCGAAGACTTCGTGGTCGGCGTAAAGGGCGGCGACTGACAGGAAGTCCGGATCGTGGCGGGTGGCATCGGCAAGGGCGCGAGCGGAGGTCAGTCGTGGATTCGATGGCCAGTAGCGCGGATCCTCCAGCCGGTTGAGCAGCCAGGCGCGCAACGCGTCGTGCTCGATAGTTTCCCAGGAGTCCATGGACCAGCGGCGCTTGAATTCGGGTCGCTCGATTAGGCCGATGGTGGGGTCGGTTTCGATTAGCGCGATTCGGCGCTCGACGATGGCGCGGTAGTCGGCAGACCAATCGACGGGAAGATCTGTCATTGGTGTTGAGCGATGTCGGCTAAACCAAGCGGTTTCGAGGCTACCCGCTGCAATGCGGCGGGCTAGGACGATTTCGAAAGCACGTTCGCCGAGTTGCAGCGGCGGCGGGTCATTGTGTTCGGGTGGCTCCTCGTGCAGACCGTAGATGCGGTAGCAGCGCCAGTCGAGTTCTTCTTGTGTTGCGATCATGGTGGCGCGCGCTCTCTCGGCGGCGGAACGGGCCGCAGCGAGTGCGCTTCTCGTCGGTATTGTCGTACGACATAAAGTCGAGGCGAGATTCTCAGAGAGGCGTTGCGATTGCGTGTCAAGAATTTGGGCGAGGTCAAGCGGCTTCTCCGCAGGAAGTGGGAGTCGTTCCAAATTGGTTCCCGTGAATTCGTAGAGGCGATCCCAATACTCACTTTTGAGACCGCCTCCAACTCCGCCTCCTCCTTTGTCCATCATGATTTGTTTCATCCAAAAACAGGCTGATGATGAATTCAGCAAACCCAACAAGGCAACGTGATCTCCTTCATTTTTGTCGGCAGATAACTTGATTACCGGTGCTGATTGTTTGAATATCTTGCCGCCCCGATCAAGTATAAAGTGATTGTGGGTCGCGATGAAGGCGAATGTGATTGCGAGAGGAATTCGATTCCTTTCTGCGGGAATCTGATGGTATTCGGCAAACGACCTGCCGACCTCCGAATATGAGCGGTTGCCGAAGTCTCGGCGAGCCAGTAGACGAGTTCGAAAGAGCCAAAGAACGTTCGCGATCGCCTGGGTCACGCAGAGCTTAATCTCGCTGTCATACGGAAAGATGGCAGCGTCGGCACTTTGAAGCCCCCAATCGCGGACATGCTCGCCAATCACGAGCTGTCGCGTGGGTACCGAACCCGGTGCAACGTCTCGTCGCCCCTCAACGATGAATGCCTCTTCCTCACTAATGATACACCCGAAACCTATACTTGTTACACAGTCGCTCAGCGTCGAGCGTTGTTGTTCTATCAGCCCTTGGACCTCGCCTGCGCTGCCGCCGCCCATATTCCACGGGTGTCGCGCCAGCTCCTCCCTCGGTGTGTCTTCGACACAGATAAACTTGCCAGCGAAACCAGCAACGTCGGTTTGTGAAACAATTGCCTTCCATACCGGTCCTTCACTTGGTACTTCGGGAATTTCAGGAGCGCCAGTCGTCACTCGCACGGTTCGAATGAGCGACGAAACAGGGCGGCGGCTTCGCCCAAATAAAATCGCAGTCGGAGTGGTGTGGCCCGGGATATAGGTACTCGATGTATCGATTACGTGAGTGAGATCAAGGATTGGAAGCACAAGTTCAACCAGCTTTGCTCCGAACTCGCGCTTTATAAATGTGTTTCCCACGATAAGGCCAACGAAACCTGCCGGCTGGACCGGCGTTCCAGTCAGTGCGAGATCGAAAAATCGCTCGATGAATGGAACACCTAATCCGTACTTCATATGACAGCTTATGTAGATCTCGCGATAGGCATCACGCATCGCTGGGTCCTTGGGGGTAATGTACGGTGGGTTACCAACAACCGCATGATATTGCCGACCAAGAATGACATCGAGCGCCGTCGTATCCTCACTTACGTAATGATGCCGCAACCGCCGCTGAAATCCCTCGAACATCTCCTCCGACAGATCGCGCTGTTTCCCAAAATGCCGCCCGTGCAGCAAACTGTCGCCCACCGCGAGGCCGATGCGAAAATCCGGCGCCGCCGCCAGCCGCGTCTCCTCCGCCGCCTTCAGCGCGGCCAGCAGCAGCCGGAACCGCGCGATCTCGACGGCGAACGGGTTGAGATCCACGCCCGACATCGCATCCAACGCTCGTTGCGCCTGCGCCGCCGGCGGCATGTCGGGCGCCTCGCGCTGCCACGCCGCCAGCACGCGAGCGAATCCGCCCAGCAGGAAATGGCCGGAGCCGCAGGCCGGATCGATCATCCGCACCTGCGTGTCGCCGAATTCCCGCATTGCCGGATCGAGTGTGCGGTCGAGGATCCATTCCTCCACGAACTCCGGTGTCTGCAACAGCGCGTAACGCTTGCGTGCCTCCTCCGACAGGTCCTGGTAGAGGTCACCGAGGAAGCGGGTGTTCCAATCGGGATCGGTGAAGTCGTGCAGCAGCGCGCCGGTCTCCGGCACGCGGGCGCGAAAGAAGGCCAGCAGCGCGATCGCCCCGTCGCCGGACAGCGGCAGGCGGAACAGCGGGTTGTGCGTCGGGTCATACAGGCCGGCGAGACCAGGCAGGCGGGCCACCTCGGAGAAGCTGTCCAGCAGGTAGTCGGTGTCGGTGTCCATCGGCCGGACGCGGACGTAGGCGTGCTGCCGCTCCGCAGCCAGTTCCAGCCGCTCTCCGGGGCCGGACAGGAACGGGCGGTCGAGCAGGCGATTGTCCTCGAGGAAGCGCAAGAAGACGACGCCGAGGATCCAGTGCACCGCCGCCTGGTCGATCGAAGCGGTCCAGAATGTTTCGAACGTGTCGGCGGTGCGTTTCGCGTCGAACGCGGCGCGCCACTCGGCATGCACCGCATCGCGTTGGGCGGAGGCTGCGTGTTGTTCGCGCAGGTCGGCTTCCAGCGTGCGCCGCAGCTTCTTCAGGTCGGCGAGCAGCCGCTTGGCGTCCACCATGGTTGAGCGTCGCTTCCCTGGTCGTTTTTCTGGTTGGTTGGCTGGCGGGTATTCAGGCCGCGGCGCGTGGTGCCACCTCGGAGCGAATGCGCGCACCCGCCGCGCGTTCGGCGACCTCCAGTTCATAGGCCTTCTGCAGGTTGAGCCAGAATCCGGCGCTGGTGCCGAAATGCCGGGCGAGGCGCAGGGCCGTCTCCGCGGTCACCGCACGCTCGCCGGCGAGGATCGTGGTGATGCGGTTGGCCGGCACCCGCAGCGCCAGCGCGAGCGCGTGGGCGCTGAGGCCGAGGGGTTCCAGGAAGTCGTGCCGCAACACATCGCCCGGATGCACCGGCGGCAGGTGCTCGCCGCTGTCCAACTCGGAAAAATCCACGCGACCGGCATCGAGGTCATCGCGGGAAATCAGCTTTTGCGTCGTCATGTTTGTGCTCCCGTCGCCGGTGGGTTGCTAATGGTAGTCCACGATCTCGACCGCGTGGGCGCCATCGTTCTGCCAGACAAAGGCGATGCGCCACTGGCTGTTGATCCGGATCGAGTGCTGGCCCGCGCGATCGCCTCGCAGCGCCTCCAGCCGGTTGCCGGGCGGAACACGCAGGTCCTCCAGGCGTTCGGCGGCGTCGAGCGCGGCCAGCCTGCGCCGCGCTGCCAGGGCGAGATCGCGGGCCATGCCCCGCGGCAAACCGCCGGCGAAAACTAGCGCGGCCGCTTTGTCGCGGAAGCTCCGGATCACGATGGTACGTAGCGCGTAAAACGCAATGCGTCAAGCAACGGCTGTGTTCACGCTGCCCGGCCGCCGGCACGATGGGCGTTGAGGAGCCACGGCTCCGTCAGCCGTGCCCAGTTGGCCGCGGAGATGATCGGTAGCACAACGCTGTCGATCTTCGGCCGATCCGGCCCGGACTGCGGCACCAGCAGCCAGAGGCTCGGCGGTCCACCCGCGGTGCCGGAGGACTGGGCGAGCCCGTCCAGCACGTCGATCAGGTCGTAGCGGGCGAGCAGGCCCGGGCGGGTTAGCAGCGCTGGCGCGCGCAGGGCGAGGACCTCGTCACGCACCCGCGGCACGGCCCGCGCGGCAAGGCGAAGCAGGTTCTTGAAGTCGGCGCTGTCGCGCGATGCTGCGTCGGCGGCAAGTGCCTTGGGCCACAGAACGTGCCGTGCCGTGGCCTCGGCCCGCATGGCGCGCAGCATGAGGCGCTCAAGGCTGACCACGTCCCTGGGGAAGCGGCGGAGCAGCTCAGCCTCGGCGTCGCTGGCCCGGCGTGGCTCCACCGTCAGTGCCAGGAAGGCGCCGGTGTGGGCGGCGTGGGCGATCTTCTCCTCCAACGCCCGAGCATCGAGCACGTCCGGCGTCGCTTCTTGCGCCGGTGCGGTGGTCGGGTAGCGCGGCGCGGCGAACGTGCCACTGCCAGTGTCTGAGACCGTGCGCGAGTAGAAAGCCGCCACGTCGTTTGGCGGCGCGCGCCACGCGCGGTCCGCACCAGCCTCATCGAGTAGCGCGTCGAGCGCCGGGCGCGGGGGAAGCTCCCCGGCCTCGGGGAAGCGACCGCGCACACGGGCACGCAGATCTGCCTCGGGCAGCTTCTCAGGCCCGGCGAGCGCGCCCAACGACAGCCGGAGTGCGGTGAGGGCCGTCATGCCGCGTGGGTACAGCTCCAGCCGAGCCGACAAGGCAGCGCCCGTCGAGGCAGCAGCGCCAAGCCGAACCCGCAGACCGGGCGGCATCGCCCCTACGCCCTCCGGCACCGGAACGACCCCGAGTTCCTCCTCCACGCGTCCTGGGCTTGGCAGTGGATCCTCTTTCGCCAGGAGATCCGCAGCACGCCCAAGGCGGCGAGCGTACTCCACCAGTTCGGGCGTAGCGGCAATCAGGATGGGACTGCCCTCGGCATAGGCGGCAAAGCGCGTTGGAGAGACAGAGGCCTCAAGCTCCACCGCGGCGCGCAGAACGGCGCGTGCCCGCCGGCCCCGCTCCCGCTCATCCTCCTGCGTCGAGCCGCGCGCGGCGAGAAGTTGTGCCGCCAGCTCATCGACCGACACGACGCCGCCGGCAGCCTGGATCAGCGCATCGAGGTCGGTGCGGACGGCGTTGAGATCCGCGCTCTTGTGCCAGCGCTCGCGGGCCGCCTGTAACGCATCGGCGACGCCACTGCGCGCGGTGCCGATTGCGATCGCCACCTCGCCCGCGTTCGGCCACGGCTGCGCATCCTCTGGTTCGATGCCGAGATAGCGGGCGAGGATGCGGTCCTCCGGCTTTTCGTCGCCGGCCGGACGGCGCGCGATCAGTTGCTCCGCGAGGCGATCGATGCTGGCACGGCCGCCATCATCGTCGGTGCTGCCGCGCGGGACGAGATCCGGGCGGCAGCCCTCCAGGCGCTTCGCGCGCTCACGGATTTCCCTGCGGATCTTGTCGCCGACCCCGGTGAGATAGCGGAATTTCAGGCGGGGCACACCAAGCAGTTCGTGGACGGTGTGTATGCCCATGCGACGGTCAAGCACGTCGAGGGCCTCAAGCCCGTAACCCAGTTCGGCGATGCGGCTGGCGGGATGGAGCCGGCGGGCGATGACCTCGATGCTTTCCGCATCGTTCGTGCTGCGCTCCATGGGCGCGAAGGCGTGGCGCCATGCGCGTAACATTTCCTCGGCGTTACCGAAGCGCTCGGCGGGGTCGCGCCGAAGGGCGCGGGCAAAGAACTCGGTTAGTCCATCGCGCAGGACCGGGTCGAAGCGCTCGATCGCGGGGGTTGCTTCCTCGTCTGTGACGCTCGGCTCAGTCAGACCGTCCCCGAACACGGGCGGCGCACCCGCCAGCATTTCGTGCAGCGTGATCGCGGCGGCGTAGCGCTCGGCGTGCAGATCCCAACGCGGCGGACGGCGGTCGGCGAGAAACGGGTCGAGATAGGGTCGTGTGCCCGCCTGGATGTTCTCGGGCGGCGCACGGCTCAGTGAGAAGTCAAAAAGCATGAGGCGGTACGCACCTGAGCCCGCCACTTTGGCGATGCCGATATTGTCCGGCTTGATGTCGCGATGGGCGATGCCCTCCTGTTCCAAGTGCTCCAGCGCGGACAGCAGATTCTCACCGAAACGCCGCATCAGGTCGAGCGAGAGGGCGTCGCTGCCTCGGATCCACTGCGCCAAAGTCTTGTCGCCGGCGCGCTCCATGAGGATTGCGGGACGGTCGGAGACGGTCGCTTCGGCAACGAACCGTACGATGTTCTGGTGGTGCAGGCGGCGCAGCACCTCAGCCTCGGCACGCACGCGGTCGGCATGCGCGGCGTCGATGGCGACCTTGAGGACGAACTCGTCTACGGAGTCGTCGCGGCGAACCAGCAGTGCGTCGGCGCTGCCACCGCGGCCGAGCCGATTGACGACGATGAAGCCGCCATCGAGCCTGTCGCCTGGTCCGGCCGTTGCCGGATCGGCGAGCGGTGGCGGGGCCGGCTCGGGTGGCAGCGCTTCCTTCTCGGCCTCAGCCACGTAGTCCAGGAACTCCCGCGCATCGCGTGGCCGGTCCCGCACAATTGGTGCGGTGGCGGCACGTATCAGTTCCTCCAACCACGTTCCGATCCCGTTGACAGCGCCGGATAGCCGGAGGCCGTTGCCCTCGCGCAGGCGAGTGGGCAGATCGAGCGGGCTGTCGACCGGCGGGCGCCCCGAGAAGATGTGGTAGGCGATCGCTCCAAGAGAGAAAACGTCGGCCTGAGCCGCTCCTTCGTCGCCACCCTCGGTGGCCTCAGGCGCCAAATAGAGTTTGGCGGGATCAGACAGATGGTCCTCGACGTGGCGCGTCCCGCTCGTCATCACCAGGCCGGCATTGCTACCCTCGCCCCGGCTGGCGACCTGCCAGTTGGTGATCTGGAGGCGTGGGGCATCACTGTCCGGGTTGCGGACCAGTATGTTCTGTGGGGCGAGCCCACGGTGGTAGAGGCGTTTGCCGTGCGCGAAGGCCATTGCCTCGCCAAGCTGGCGCACCAACACGAGCCGTTGGGCGAGTGAGAGGATCTTGTGCTTCTCAGCGAGATAACGGTCGAGGCGGCGGGACCCAGGGTCGTGCTCGAATATTAGTGCCGGCCCGAGTTCTGCCTCGCGATAGTCGAGGACCCGCTGGATGCCCTGGTGCTCAACACCTTCCAGCACCCGGAACTCGCGTTGCGCGGTGCGGGCAAGGCGGTCCCTGGCGTCGGGCGATGCCGCACGCGCGTAGGGATAGATCCGTACGCGTCGAGCGACCCCGGTCGCTGTGTGCTTGGCAGCGAAGTCCTGCCAATTGTCGCCCTCGGTTAGCAATTGGCCCAATTCGTAGTCGCCGACCCGGCGGCCACGACCCGGCGGACGGATGCCTGCCTGTTCTATCGCGCGGGTTATCGCCCGCACCGCCGCGGCGTCGATCGGTCCACGGCGGTTGAACCCCAGTTCGTCGGCACGCAGGAGTGTCCCGATAAGCCCGAGGTCCTTGTCCGCTCCGGGGCTGCCGCGGAGCGCGACCCGCATCGCCGTGCCGGGGTCAATTGCCGGAGGCTGACGGATATCGGACAGAAATATGAGCGGCTCGACCCAAGGGGCCGGCCTGCGAGGTACCCCGCCCCCGCCGAGCGCGTCCTGTCGGCGGAGTACGGACGAGAGTCGCTTGGCTTTCCGGTTTGCAAGCGGGAGCGGGTTGTCCGTCGTGACCTGTCGGCCGTCCGTGGTCCAGATCCAGCTTTGGGCGTCACCCTTGACGGTTCCCGGGCGCGATTTGATCTCGATCAGGACCAGTCCAGCAGGCGTGAGGACGAGAAGATCCACCTCGTTGACGCGGCCCTCATCGTCGATGAACTCGAAATTAGACCAGGCCCGCCACGGATCGTGGTCCGGGAGATGGCCGCGCGCAAAGTCCAACGCGTCTCGTTCCCACGCGAACGCACTTTGGCTTACGGCAGTCCAGCGCGGCGCCTTCATGTGGGTAGACGTGCTCCCTGTCGGCCGGCCATCGGGACACAATACAGCGGTTTGTCAGAGGTGCCAGCGGAGCTGAGTTGGGCTCGTGCGCGGCTCGTCCCGACTTCTACCGGCGTGCCCGACCAACGGCGCCGGCAGGGCGTGTGCCGAACTGACGAGCCCTTCGGTGTTCCGATACCCAGCGCACTGGGTGCGCGACGACATCGGCCCGTCGCCATCACCCCGCCAGCGTAGCCGGCATCTACGCCTTTACCCTTTGTACTGTGCCGACGCCCACGCCAAGGGTTTCGGCGACCTTCAGCATACCCTCGCCCGCAGCGAGGCGTTCGCGGATGGCACCCTCGACCTTCTTGCTCACTTTCGGGAGCCCGCTGACGGCGTTCGACCATGCCGCCCGTCAGGCAATTGCCTCCTCGGCCACTGTGCCCGGCAAGCCGCCCGATGTACCGAGCGCACTCTCCAGCATCCGATACACGCTGCTCCGCGCCACCCCGAGGCGCCTTGCGATATGCGCCGGCTTCTCACCCGCCGCGCGCATCGCCCTGATCTGCTCGGCTTGGACCGCGACGGTAGGTTTGCGTCCCTTGTATTTCCGCTCGGCCTTGGCCTTGGCGATACCCTCGCGCTGCCGCTCCAGCATGATCTCGCGTTCCCAGGTGCCCACGCCGCCGAGGATGTTGAGACCAATCGGCGTACTGGCAGCAGCAGTGAGACGGTCAAGGCCGGTGTTAGAAGGCAGGGACCAGTGAAATTCGGTCACCACAGCGCGCAAGGTATCCGTCCGGTGAAGGCCGCGGCGGCGGCAACCCCGCCATCACGCGTTGGCACGCGCTTGCGGCCCAAGAAATCATCGAGCTTTTGCTGGAGCTCGGTCGCACGCAGCCTGTTGGTGATCGAGTCCGACCGGGTGGTGATGCTATCCTTCCCGTCGACGACCTCATCCGGAAGGACCGACCATGCGTGCGTGCCTCCTCGCCGCGCTCGGGATCACCGGCAGAGGCGATGGATTTCCGGTTCGGAACCAGCGCAGGAAATGGATGCTGACCAAGACGAGTATTGTCTCATGACCCTTGACCTTGCCGTTCCCAAATTCGAATTCGCCGCCCGCATGCAGGCCGCGCGCGCGACCTTGGCCGCAACGGGTGCGGACTGCGCCGTGCTGATGGCCCCGGAAGCGCAGTACTGGCTCTGCGGCTACGACACCTTCCCGGGCGCGCTACTGCCTCAGGCCCTGATCCTAACCCCGGGAGGGGACGAGCCGAGCCTGGTGGTCTGGGATGCCGACATGGCAATCGCCTGGGACACGAGCCTAGTGCGCGACATTCGCACCTAATATGTTCGGCGTTGACGAGCCGGCCGTGGTGTTCGCCCGCGTGGTTGGAGAGAAGGCGCCGAACGCGCGCCGCGTCGCCCTTGACCTCTCCAGTCAGGCGGTAAGCCATGGGTTCGGGCGCGCTCTGGCGAAGGCGCTCCCGTCGGTCGAGTGGATCGATTGCACGGTGGATTTGGCCCGGTTGCGCGCGGTCAAGTCGCCAGCCGAACTGGACCTGATGCGCATGGCCGGAGTTCATGCCCGCGCCGGCCTAGCGGCCGCCCGCGCCCATGCTCGGCCGGGGATAACCGAGACGGCCCTCGCCGCCGAGATCGAATACGCCATGCGGCGGAGCGGCTCGGACTATGTCTCCATTCCCACCGTGATGACGACGGGACCGCGCAGCCTGCTCGGCCACGGCACGCCGGGGCAGCGTGTCCTGGAGCCGGGCGACTTGGTCCATGTCGAGATCGGCGGGGTCGAGCGGCGCTACAACTGCATCGGCATGCAGACCTTCGCCGTGCCGGGAGCGCCGCCGAAACCGGCGGCACGGGCACTTTACGACATAGCGCTCAGATGCCTGCGGGCGGCCCTGGATGAGCTGCGCCCCGGTGTGCCAGCGGCCGATGTCGAGGCTCCTGCCCTAAACATCCTTCGTCTCGAAGGCCTCGGCGACGGCTTCAAGATGCGCTTCGGGTACGGGGTCGGCATCGGCTATCCGCCGAGCTGGCTGGAGCCGCTGAAAATCACCCGCACCTCGACCGACATTCTGCACCCGGGAACGACGTTCGTCCTGCATGCCTGCCTGCTCGACGAGGCCGCGCGAATTGGCGTGCTGGTCGGCGGCACTTACGTGATGACCGCAACGGCGTTCGAGTTGCTCTCCGGCTCCGGCGACGTGGAGCTCTCCGAGTAGAGATTGCCTCAGTCCCAAACAGCAGACGTTGATTTTTCCGCTGCCAGCACGACGACAGTATCGGTCGGTTGACAGCGCGCAAGCGATGCCAGTGTTCGGCGTCCGCCATGCAGGCGGGGGTTGGGGGTCAGAGTGTCCATGTCACGCGGCCTTCGCCAGCTTGCCGGCTGCGCTCTTGCTGATCCCCGCCAGTTTCGCAGCAGCGCGCACGCTGGCGCCGTTGGCGAGCGCTGTACGGGCGATCTCGATCTTCCTGGTAGACAGGGCGGGGCGCCCGAACGGGTTGCCAGTACGCGTCCCCGTCGCCTTGGCGCGTTCAAGCCCTGCCTTCACGCGCGCGACGATCATGCTGCGCTCAAACTCGGCGAAGACGCCCAGCATGCCGAACAGCGCTTTGCCGGTAGGTGTGGACGTGCCCAACCCCTGCCCATGTAGGTACAGATCAATTCCGGCCGCCTTCAAATCGTCCAGGGTGCGGACCAGATCGGACATGCTGCGACCAAGACGATCAACTGCCCAGACTGCCACCTGGTCAAACTGGCGCCAGTTGGCGTCCTTCAACATGGCGTCCAGACCCGGCCGCTTGTCCCGGCCCTTGGCGCCGCTGATACCTTCGTCCTTGTAGACCTGGACGACTGTGTAGCCGCAGCGCGCGGTCCAAGCGGACAGTTCATGGGTCTGATTTGCCGTGGTCTGCCCATCAGTGCTGACGCGGACGTAAAGGGCGATGCGTTTGCTCGTGCCAGCCTCCACTCCATGTCGCACTCTACGTTTCTTGTGTCCCTAAATCAAATGTCTTATGGACATTTTTCCGCGGCGGTGAAAGGCGCGGAATCCCGTGAGTGCAGACGGCGCTTTGCATGGGGGGTTTATGGACACTGGGACGGTTGGATGACGGTGTTTTTAGATCGGCACATCCGAGCGAGCCTACCCTTCCTGTGCGGGGTCGGGCCGCCGAGCTACGGATCACCGGCGCCGACGGCCACGAGCTATCCGACCGCTGGCAGGAGGCGTTGAAGATGCGAGACGTGATCCGCGCACTGTGGCGGCGGATCGCTTCGGAAGACCGCTGAGTTCGGCCTGCCGCCTCTCGGGTCTTGGACGTGTCGCACGGACGCCCCCGATGACCTTCCATTGCGACCCCGGTCGGCTACCGTGCCAGCACGGGCGGTGGCATCTGCCTGGTTGCGCCGTGCGGGTGTTTGATCGCGGTCCGCAACAATTGTGCCAGGCCCTCGAACACCGGATCGAGATCGGTTGCCGACCTTCCGCCGCCCAATCGCGCGAGTACCAGCGTGTTGTGCAAACGCGGTTTCGTGACCCTGCGTGCGGTGAAGCTGCCGGGCGGCATTTGGTTTTCCGCATCCCGCCGCGACAGGATTGCGGACGCCGCCCCGCTGGTTACTGTGGCGGTCATGACATTCAGGACCTCGGTCTCCAGCACGATGTTCGGCCGGATGCCCATGCGTCGAAATGTTTCCTCGACGATCAGCCGCGTGCCGTGGGGATGCGGGGGCAGCACCAGCGGCGTCACAGCGAGGTGGGGCCAATCGATTGCCGTGCCAAGGTCGCGACGGTACAAGCTGACGACGCAGAATTCCTCGCGCACCAGTTCATAGGTGATCATCCCACGCCGGACCTGGGTCTGCGAGATGACCGCGCAATCGACCCGCTTGTCGACCAGCAGTTCTACCAAGTGACCGGTCCATGCCTCGCGGACGAGGAGCGAGATCTTCGGGAAGGCGGCCTGGGCGGTGGCGACGAAGTCCATCGGGAAGGACACCGACAGCGACGGTGGAATCCCCAGCCGTATCGGCTCGACCAAACCGGACCCGATCCGGATCATCTCCTGCCGGGTATCTTCCAGGTCCCGCAGAATGGCGGTTGCGCGAACCGCCAACGCCTCACCCGCCTGGGTCGGCCGGGAGCCATGCGCCTCCCGGTGCAGCAGGATCACGCCGGTCTCGCGTTCGAGCAGAGCGATCTGCCGGCTCAACGCGGGCTGCGCAACCCGCAATCGGGAAGCCGCGCGATTGAAGCTGCCGAGTTCGACGATGGCGACGAAGTAGCGGAGCTGACGGATATCCATGCATGGCTTCCAACGGCGCTAGTCGCGGGATCGCCGGCGCGCCGGTTCCCCGCGCGACAAGGTCGCGCTCGGCCACCCTATAGCATATCGGCATAGCCCTTAGAACAACATTCGATTTGCCTCGGTCTTGCGCCGCCCGCAGACTCGACGCCAATCAAGCCGAGCGCCGGGGTCCAGCGTACCTGGACCATCAGGTGTCACATAAGTGGGAGAAGCGTTATGAAACGGCGGATGCTACTGGCGACGCTTGCCGCGTCCGGTATCAACAGCATTGTCGCCTACGCCGAGGACAAGCCGATCCCGGTGGGGGCCGCGATCCCATTCAGCGGCGCCAACGCGACCTACGGCGAAGATGTCAAACTCGGTGTCGATCTTGGCCTGCAGTCGATCAACGCCAAGGGCGTGCTCGGCCGCCAGATGAAGGTGGAGTACCAGGACACACTGTCGGATCGGGCGAAAGCCGCGGCGCTGTTCCAGCAATTCGCGGCGCAGCCGGACGTGGTGGCCATCCTGTCGTATTCGACCGACGAATTCGTGGCGGTCGATCCGTTGGCGGCGCAGCTCAAGGTGGTGAACATCTCGGTCGGCTCGGCCGGCGCGATCGACAAATTCAGCCCATATTCGTTTCGCGTCATGGTCATCGTCAACAAGGTGATGGACGCCGTTATCAAGAAGCTGCAGCAGCTGAAGGGGATCAAGAGCCTCGCGATCATCTACGAAACGACGAACAACTACACCGTGGGCGAGAGCCAGGCGATCAAACGGGCGGCCGCCAAGTATGGCATCAAGGTCACCACGGTCGAGACGTTCACGCGCGGCGACCAGAATTTCACGCCGCAGCTTACCCAGATCGCCCCGACCGAGCCGGACATGCTGGTGGTTTCGGCCGCGACCAATGAGGCGGTGCCGATCATCGTCCAGGCCCGTTCCATCGGCATCAAGGGCATCATCTTCGGTGGCACCAGCCTGAATGATCCGCACATCGGCGAACTCGCCGGCAAGGCCGCGCTGGGGATGATCACCTATTTCCCGTTCGACGCGAAGGACCAGCGGCCGGTGGTGACCGAGTTCATCCGCCTGTTTCACGACAAGACCGGGAAGGCCGAACCGTCGGCGCACACCGCCGCGTCCTATGATGCGATCCGTCTGCTGGCCGATGCGATCCGGCGCGCCGGATCGACCGACCGCGACGCCATTCGCAACGCGTTGGGGTCAACCAAGGACTTCGAAGGTGTCAACGGTTCGTTCAGCTACAGCGGATCTGGGGACAATGAGGCGCAGGCATTTCATCTGTTTGCCTGGGGTCCGAACGGCTACGACCGCATTGACCGCTGATACGCGCAATTCGATGCTGATCCGGCCCGCGCACGCCGATCGGGGCGAAGCTGCTGACCCGGCGCGAAGATGCTGATCCGGGTTGACGCTGTTTCGAAACGGTTCGGCGGATTGCAAGCTGTGGACGCCGTCTCGTTGTCGGCCCGGAGCGGGCAGGTGACCGCGGTCATCGGGCCAAACGGCGCCGGCAAATCGACGCTGCTGGATTGCCTTTCCGGCCTGACGCCTTTTGATAGCGGACGCATCGACATCGACGGGGCCATGTTCACCTCGATCGGCCGCGGCGATCTGCTCGAAGCCGGTATCACCCGGACGTTTCAGACCGTACGACTGTTCGACAGCCTCACCGTTGAGGAGCATGTCGGGCTGGCCCACCGGTCGTATCTGCGCTGTCGACGGGCGCGGGAGCTCGGCACACGCCGCGACACGGCCGACGCCTGCCGGGGTCTTCTGTCGCAGGTCGGGCTGCTGCAAAAGGCGGCGATGCGGCCGAGCGAGCTGTCTTACGGCGAGCGCCGGCACCTGGAAATCGCCCGCGGCCTGGCGACCCGGCCGCGGCTGTTCCTGCTGGATGAACCCGCCGCCGGATCGACCTATTCGGAACAGGCCAGGCTGGCCACGCTGATCCGTGCGATCGCCGATGCCGGCTGCGCCGTCATCCTGGTCGAGCACCACATGGACCTGGTCGGACAGGTCTCCGACGGGGTGGTCGTGCTCAATTTCGGCCGCGTGATCGTGACCGGAACGATCAGCGATATCCGACGCAATCCCGAGGTCATCTCGGTCTATCTCGGCGTTGCCGCACAATGAAAACGCCGGTGCCACAGCAGGCGCTTGTCGTCGAAGGGCTGGAGGTCCGCTACGACACGGTGCCCGTTGTGCACGGCATTCGCGTCGTGGTGCAGACGGGCGAGGCCGTTGCCGTCATCGGCAGCAACGGCGCGGGCAAGACCAGCATGCTGCGCGGCATCATGCGACTGGTCACGGCGCCGGTGCAACGGCTGGAGCTGTTCGGGCAATCGGTGCGTGCGCTGCGGACCCACCTCATCAATCACGCCGGCATCGGCTACGTGCCCGAAGGCCGCGAGCTGTTTCCCGGCCTGACCGTGCATGAGGAGCTGCTGATCGGCGGCCGCCGGCTGCCGCGCAGCGAACGCGGCGTGCAACTGGAGGCGATGTTCGCGATGTTCCCGCGCCTGCGTGAACGCCATCGGCAGGTCACGCGGACGCTGTCGGGCGGTGAGCAGCAGATGCTGGCGATTGCCCGCACGCTGATGGCGAGACCCAGGCTGCTGCTGCTGGACGAGCCGTCGCTCGGGCTGGCGCCGGTGATCCAGGATCTGGTGTATGGCACGCTCGAGACGCTGCGCCACCAAGGCCTTTCCATGCTGCTGGTGGAACAGAATGCGTTCCGCGCGCTGAAGCTGTGCAGCCGGGCTTACGTGCTGGAACTCGGCCGCATCACGCGCGAGGGCAGCAGCGACGAACTGCTGGGCGACCCCGCCATCCAGACAGCGTATCTGGGGCGGTAGCAATGCTGGTCCAGCAGATCTGCAACGGTGTTCTGGCCAGCGGCATCTATGCGCTGTACGCGGTCGGTTTCACCATGATCTTCGGGATCATGGGCGTCTTGAACATGACCCACGCGGACTTCGGCATGGTGGCGGCGTTCGCCGTGGTCTGGGCCGTCTCGGCCGGGCTGGGATGGCCGGGTGCCGCCGTCGTCAGCGTATTGGTCCTTCTGCTGGGCGCGCTGTTCCTGGAACGGTTCGCCATGCGGCCGGCCCGCCGCTTCAAAGGTGACGCCGCCACCGAAATGCCGCTGATCGCCACCATCGGGGCCGGAATGATGTTGCAAAACGGCGCCGCGCTGCTGTTCGGTAACAAGGCGACCGCATTCCCGATCCAGCTATGGTCCTTCGTCAAAATCGGCGGCATTTTCATGACCGAGGGCCTGATCGTCAGCCTGGTCGTCGCACTCGTGCTGCTGGTCGCGCTGGAACTGCTGGTCGAATACTCGGATTTCGGCAGGCAGGTGCGCGCGGTCGCGCAGAATCGCGATGCCGCGCGGATCATGGGCATCGACGCGGACCGGGTGATCGTGTTGACGGTGGCGATGAGCACGCTGCTGGCGGGGGTCGCCGGCATCCTGGTCGGGATCAGCTACGGCGTGGTCAGTCCCCTGATGGGTATCCCCTACGCGATCAAGGGTCTGGTGGCGATGATCGTGGGCGGTGTCGGCAGCCTGCGCGGCGCCGTGTTCGGAGCCGTACTGATCGGCCTGGTCGAGGCGTTGTCGACCACCTGGATCGGCTCGGCCAGCCGGGATGTCAGCGTGTTCCTGATCCTGTTGCTGACACTGCTACTGCGCCCGAGAGGGATCATCCGGGCGCGCGGGGTCGCGTAGGGCATGGGGTTCTGGAGCACCATCCTGCTGTCGGCATCGATCTCCGCGATCGCGGCGATCGGATTGTTCCTGCAAATCCGCAGCGGCCAGATGAATGTCGGCATGGCGGTGTTCGTCGGCGTCGGCGGTTATACGTCCGGTGCGCTGTGCACGATCCTCGGCCTGACGCCGGTCGCCAGCGTCCCGATCGCGGTACTGGCGGGGATGGCGTTCGGTGCAGGCTTCTCGGCGATCACGCTGCGCCTGCACCGATGGTTCTTTGCCGTAACAACGCTGAGCCTGTGCATTGCCGCGGTCTCGGTCGTCAGCAACATCGGTGCGGTCGGAGGCGGGCTGGGACTGATGGACATCCCCATCGTCAGCAGCGCGATACCGATCCTGTGCGGCCTGGCGCTGACCTTCGCGATTGCCTTCTGGATCGACCGATCCGCCGTCGGCGTCGCCATCCGGGCCACCGGGGACGATGAGGTCGTTGCGGAGGTGTTTGGCGTCCGCATCCGGCGGTTGCGGATCGCGGTGTTCGCCGTGGGCTCCGGGATGGCCGCGCTCGCCGGCGCGTTGCAGGCGCATCGGTTCGGCCTGTACCAGCCCACCGATCTGGGTTTCCAGAACTCGATGCTGCTGTTCGTCTACGTCCTGGTCGGCGGCAAGGCCAACGTATTCGGCCCGGTGGTCGGATCCTTCTCGCTGTTCATCCTGCCCGAACTGATCAAGATCGCACCCGAGACCGAACTGATCGTCTACGGCGCATTGATGATCGTCGTCGCGGTGGCGATGCCGACGGGCATCGCCGGCTTGCTCGCCTCGGCTGTTACCCGCCGCTCGCCACGCGCCATCCCGGGGGCCCGCCACCGCAGCGCGTCCGACGACATTCCGCAGCCAGCACCGGAGAAGCTCAAGTGACGACCAACAAACCCGTGATCTTCGTGACGCAGCCGATCCTGCCGGAAGGATTGTCGATCCTGGAGAGCATCGGCGAGGTGCATCAGAACGACCGCGGTCGGCCGCTGACGGAAGATGAGATGGTGGAGATCGCCACGACCCTGGATCCCGATGCCTATGTCGGCACATTCGCGGAGCCGCACCGGGTGTTCAGCGCGCGGGTGATCGAGGCGTCGAAGCGATTGAAGGTCATCGCCTGGAACGGCCTGGGCTATGACCATATCGACCCGAATGCGGCGACGGCGCGCGGCATCTACGTCACCTACGTGGAATTCCACTGCGCGACCGTCTCCGACCATGCCTTCGCCCTGATGATTTGTGCCGCACGGAAGATCGTGCCGGCGGCGCAGGCGGTGAAGGCCGGCGAGTGGGAGAGGCAGGGCACCTTCTTCAATATGAATTTTGTCGGAACGAATATCCATAACCGCACGCTTGGCATCGTCGGACTCGGGCGGGTCGGCGGCGGCCTGGCGCGGCGCGCCTTCGGTTTCGATATGCGCATCCTGTATTGCGACGAGGTACCGCGAACGGCGCTCGAAGCCCAGCTCGGCGTGGAGCGGGTCAGCTTCGACGACCTGCTGCGACAGTCAGACTTTGTCTGCTGCTGCGTTCCCCTTACCGCCGGCACGCAGCGCATGTTCGACGCCGCCGCGTTCGCCAAGATGCAGCCGTCGGCCATGTTCGTGAATGTCACGCGCGGCGCCTGCGTCAATACCGATGCGCTGTACGCGGCGCTGCGTGATCGCCGGATCGAGTTTGCCGCGCTCGATGTCATCGAGCCCGAACCGCTGCCCACCGATCATCCGATCCTGCGGCTCGACAACGTACTGCTGGTGCCACACATCGCCGGGCTGACGCGGGAGACGCGCTCGCAGGCACACATCATCACCGCGACCGACTGCGTGCGAGTGCTGCAGGGCTACCGCCCCAAGCTGGTGCTCAACCCGGCGGTGGAAAAGGTCCGGCCGCTGCCGGAATGGCGTGGCACCGAGGCGGGCTGACGAATTACGCCCCTCGCCGCGCCGAGCATCGTTACTTGCGGTATCAGAAGGAGAAGACGGCATGCAACGCAGCAGTGTGATCGAAGAGGTGATCGAATACTTCCGGTCGCCGCAGTGGCGCGACGTGCTGAGTGTCGTGCAGGAGCGTGACATGAACCATATGCACGTCCATGTGGACACGTATCTTGATCCTGGGTCCAGCTTCCGGCCACTCGTGCATGACTTTTTCCAGCGTCTCGGCTGGGAGGCGTACCGGCCGATCGAGATCATGGCCGACAAGCCGGGCCGCGCCGCGCTGTATGGCATCCAGCTCGAGGACAAGCTGAACTTCGAGATCTATTGCCGGCTGAACGACAAGTCGGTGCTGCAACCGATCCCCGCCAAGTTCGGCGAGCGCGGGGGCAATCTGCGGGTGTGGTCGGTCAGCGATATCACGCGGTTCCACAGCCAGTTCCGTTGGCGGTCCCTGACCGCCGCCGATCATGCCGCGGTGGCGGCGTTCTTCGAGAGCAGCAGCCACTGGCAGCGCGCGCTGGACTACGTGTGCGATCCCGATGTCATGCACGTGCACTGCAATGTCGAAACCAGTGTGCATCCCGACGTGCTGCGCCACTATGCCCTGACGAATCTGGCCAAACGGGGCTTTACGGTCAAACACTCGATCCATTCGATCTTCAATGCCGCCGGCTATGATTCGGGCAAGATCATCTTCCTCGGCCTCAATCCGCCGCGCACCTACGATATCGCCTATTACTACAATCCGGACGTGCTGCTCGAGGTCAACACGCAGGACACGCATATGGTCGGGGGCGAGGGCACCGGCAACGAATATTACGTCGTGCGCGTGAGTACGTTGGAAGCGGAGTTGGCCAAGCACGATCTGATCAGGCTGTCCGCGACGGAGATCGCGCACATCCAGGACACGATTACGACGTTCCAGACGCGCAGCGCGTATAGTTGGAGGTTCGTTCCGGTCGACGCTGCCAGCGCCTCGGACTGATGCCGATGGACTATCGGAGGCTCGGCCTGAGTTCGCTGAAAGTGTCTCCGCTCTGCCTGGGCACGCTGATGTTCGGCGACCTTACCGGCGACAGCGAGGCGGCGCGGATTGTTGCGTCGGCCGCGGACGCGGGCGTCAACTTCATCGACACAGCGGATTCCTACGCCGACGGGGAGTCCGAACTTTGCGTCGGCAGGTTGCTCGCCGGCACTCGGCGGCGCTGGGTGCTTGCCAGCAAGGTGGGCAACCCGGTCGGCCCAGGCCCGATGGACGGCGGACTTAGCCGGCGATGGCTGATGTACTCCATCGACCAGAGCCTGCGGCGGCTCGGCACCGACTACCTCGATCTGTGGTATCTGCATCTGCCGGACCCGGATACGACGCTGACGGAAACGCTGACAGCCGTGGGCGACGTGGTCCGTTCGGGCAAAGTACTGCACTGGGGATTTACCAACTACCGCGGCTGGGAAGTGGCGGAGATCGTGAGGGTCGCGGATCTGGTCGGCACGCCGCGCCCTGCCGTCTGCCAAGCCTATTACAATCTGGTCAATCGGATGCCGGAATACGATCTGTTGCCGGCCTGCGCGCATTTCGGTATCGGCATCGCCACGTATTCGCCGTTGGCCCGTGGCGTCCTGACCGGCAAATATCTTCCGGGCCGCGTGGCGCCGGAGGGAACCAGGGCAGACCGCAAGGAAATTCGCATCATCCAGGCGGAATTCCGTGAAGAATCCAAACGGATCGCGCAGGACATTGCCGCCTATGGGGCCGAGCGCGATCTGAGCAACATCGACTTCGCCATCCTGTGGCTGCTGAACAACCGACTGGTCGGCAGTGTCGTGACCGGTCCGCGCACATTCGAACACTGGCAATGTTACCTCAGCGCCCTGCGGCACCGCTTCACGGCAGACGATGAAGCGTTTGCGAACACGGCGGTACCGTCTGGACACTCGTCGACGCCTGGCTTCATCGATCCAAAATTTCCACCGACCGGGCGGGTCTGTCGTGCCGAATGAATAAGACGATAGCTTCGGTCTAATCGCGTCTTCAGGACCCGACTTCCTCCCAGACGCCGGATTGGGTGCTTTTCCGTATGGCATCCAACGTCAACATGACGTCGACGGACTCGACCGGCGTTGCGCCTGACCACTCATTCGGACCATTCGCGACAAGTCTGGCGAAAGAGTTTGCTTCTGCCAGAAAGCCGTTTCCCCCTTCGACTTCGATGGTCTCGAGCGGATCGGCGATGGTCGTTCCACGTCTGATGCCGAGAACGGCGGGTCCGCCTTCGGGTGGGTGGTTGAGGTAGGTCGTCTCTATGACGCCGTTCTCGCCAGCGATCGTCGCATGCCGATGGAAGCCGGTCGCAAAGCTGCAGGATACCTGCCCGACCAGTCCGCCCGGGAACTCGAGCGTTGCGACGATCGTTCGGTCGATCCCGTTCGCGTCGTAGATCCCGGCGGCATGAACCCGCAATGGCCGGACGCCCGCAGCGATCCGCGCAAGGCTGACAGCATAGCTTCCGAGATCGAGAAGCGCGCCTCCCCCAAGGCTCGGAACCAGCCTCACATTCGGCGCACCACACGGGTTGGAACGCAGATCCACAGCGTTAAGACCAAAATTCACCCGGATGAGCCGCAGCGGCCCAATTGCCTCCTCTCGTAGCAGCTGACGCATCGCTATGGTCTGCGGCTGCGACAGATAGGGATATGCCTCGACTAGATGCACACGGTGGGTCAGCGCCGACGCGAACATGGCTTTCGCTTCGGACGCGTTCACGGCGATCGGCTTCTCACAAAGCAAATGCTTGCCGCTCCTTGCGGCACGGATTGCCCACGCGGCGTGAAGACTGTTTGGAAGAGGAATGTAGATGGCGTCGATGTCGGGGTCGTTCAGCAGAGCTTCGTACGATCCATGGGATCGCGCGACACCGACTTCTTCGGCAAATGCTTCCGCCTTCGTCGCATTACGACTGGCGATCGTCGTAACTCCCACATAAGATGATTGCGACACCCCGGCGATGAAGCGACGAGCCACGTTGGCAGTACCCATAACGCCGATACGGAGAGGTGGGCCGAAGGCCATGATGGGTCCTTTCTGCTGGATCGCAGGAACGGGCGGTGAGGCGTGGCGATTGTTTCCAGTACCGACGGCGGGTTTCTGCTCTACCGCGTTGGCAACGCGGTGGCGAGCCGCAGCATTGACGCCGCGATATTCGATCCCCTACGCCTGTGCAACGACCTCTAGCCCGAACTTTGCCCGCTTTTCGACCAAGTGCCTGAAACGACTCGATACTTGTTACTGCACGTAGTCAGTAGCCACCGCCGAAATTCCTTGGCGCCGTGTCGTACGGCGATTCGAATGGGACCAAACCTGCCAACTGGGTGGGTAGATGTCGTTCGGTAGAGTTTTCCGATCCAGGATTGGTGGAGGTGCGGCTATTTAAAGGAAGTCGGCCCTCTACTGCCACGGCGCTTTTCAGACAAGGCACGCGCAAGCCCGTCGAGCTTGGCGGGCGGTGCCGATCCGCCCCCACCCGACGAGGTGTTCGCGCCTCCGCGCGTCCAGCGAATGCGGTCGCGCCATGACCAGCAGGTGCCCGAGTGGGCGCGCCGAAAGGGCTAGGCGTTTGGGAGTGCGGCGGCTGTTGTCGATCCGGCGCATGTTGCTGGTTCGATTCACCGACGCCGCACCGCCTCCGCCATACGAGCTACGATCTGTCGCAGGATTGGCGCTGATGTCGCGAAATTCAGGCGCGCGAAGCCGCCGTATGGGGCGCCGAATGTTTCGCCGAGATTCAGCCCTACCTTGGCACTGTCCAGGAAGAACTGCCCGGCGGAACACGGTAGTTCCAGCGGGCGACAATCGAGCCAGGCCAGATACGTCGCCTCCGGCAGGCGCATCGTCACGCCCGGAAGTTCGGCGGCAACGGTGTCCGCCAGCCAATCGCGGTTGGCTTGCAGATGCGCCAGAATCTCGTCTAGCCATGGCTGCCCGTCGTCCCAGGCCGCAATAGTGGCATCGACGCCGGTCACGCCGGGTGAACCGAGCAATCGTGCCGGGATGCGGGCGAAGAAGCGCTCCTTCAGTGCCGGAGCACCAAAATGCATCACGGCGCAGCGCAGCGCGGGAATGTTGAAGCTCTTGGTCGCCGAGGTGATGGTGATGGTGCGCGCGCCGATCTCCGGGTGCAGCGAGGCCAACGGAATATGCGTGTTGCCGGGATAGACGATGTCCGCGTGGATCTCATCGGACACCACAATCAGGTCGTGACGGATGGCGAACGCCGCCACCGCCTCCAGTTCCGCCCGGCTGAAGGCGCGCCCGGTCGGGTTCTGCGGGTGGCAGAATATCAGCACGCGGGTGCCCGGGTCAGGCGCGGCCTCGAACACGGCAAGGTCGAGCACCCAGCGTGTGCCGTCGTCACGCATCGGGTTGGCGATCAGGCGACGGCCGGTATCCTCGATGGCGCGCATGAACGGAGGGTAGGACGGGAGTTGCAGCAGAACCGCCTCACCCGGCTCGCTGAACGCCATGACCGAGGAAAAGCTGGCCTGCACCAGATCACCGATCGCGAGGGTATCGTCGGGGTCCGTATGCCAGCCAAAGCGGCGCTGCATGCGGCGGGCGAAGGCCGCGGCCAGCCCGCCCTCGCGCGCGGCATAGCCGTACTCCTGGTTCTGGGTCAGGCGCGTCAGGGCCGCGGTGATCGATGGTGCGACGCCGAAATCCATGTCGGCGACCCATGCGGGCAGCACGTCAGCGGGAAACTTGTGCCACTTGTTGGTGCGGCGCGCCCGTAATGTGGCGATGTCGAAATCGACTGCAGTGGTGGTTGCCATGCTTTGGGTCTCCCGCACCGTAGGCGCAATCCCGGAATCGGCGCCGTTTAGCTTGCATAGCACCCGGCGCCGCGACGATCGACAGCGTAATCCCCGGCTTGCTACCAGAAGAAGATGATGATGGCTCGTTGACAGGTCCAGAAAACCCCTCCGAATCGAGCCACGCCAAGCCATTGATCTGAACGCACCTTCATACCATCGATTTGACGGTCCGGAAATCATTTGATTTCTGGCCCTTCTACCCTTAGTGTTCCTCCCAACGATGGAGGCGAACATGGCAAGCAAACCGAAGCGGGCAGCCCTTTACCTGCGGGTCAGCACCGACGGCCAGACGGTGGATAACCAGCGGCTGGCGCTGGAAGCGGTGTGCGAGCAGCGCGGCTGGCAGATGGTGCAGGTCTATGCCGAAAACGGCATCTCCGGCGCCAAGGGACGCAATCAGCGGCCTGGCCTGGACGCGCTGTTGAAGGATGCCTCACGAGGACGGTTCGACGTGGTGATGGCCTGGGCACTCGATCGGCTCGGCCGCTCGCTTCTGGACCTGCTCGACACGCTCGGCGAGTTGGAGGCAGCGGGCGTGGCGCTGGTCCTGCATGAACAGGCGATCGACACCACCACCCCAGCCGGGCGGATGTTCTTCCAGATCACTGGTGCGTTTGCCGAGTTCGAGCGGGCGATGATCCGCAGCCGAGTGAGGGCGGGACTGGACCGTGCCAAAGCCCGCGGCGTGCGTCTCGGGCGGCCGAGGACCGATGCCAAGGTCGAGGCAGCCATACGCGCCCGCCTGGCGACCGGAGAGGGCGTGAAAAAGGTCGCCAAGGCGGTTGGTGTCGGCAACGGCAACGTGTCTCGAATCAAGACAGCGATGGCAGCCTGAGCGGTGTCAGCCGACACCGAACGGGACCGCATCCGCGAGCGTGTGACGCAGGTGAAGCGGGACCAGCGCCAGCGAAACCGCTACCTCGGCGGCATCGTCCCCTTCGGTTTCCGGGTCGGCGACGACGGCAGCCTTGTGCCCGATGCGGCGGAACAAGCGCAGATTGCCCACGCTCGCGCGCTACGTGCGGACGGCGCAACCCTCCGGGCGATCCAGGCCGTGTTGGAGGCGCAGCACGGCAGGAAGCTGTCGCTGGACGCGCTGCACCGCGTGCTCGCCGACACCGCGCGGCCGCCAGAAGGGACGCCCAGCCATGACGTTGCCGGTAACGGGCCGGTTTCGGAGGCACCACATGTCGGTTGAAAAGCGCTGGATCGTCCTGACGCCGGACGGCGGGCACGTCTCGATCGGCCGTCACACCGATCCGTCGGAGGCCGAGATCGAGACTGCTGCCGGAAAGCTGCGGCAGGCCGGGACCGGCGGCGGGCTCGCCGTGATGGAGGGCAGCTATTACGGTCGGCGTAAGGTGACACTTCTCATGGTGCGGGAGATCGTGCCGAATGGCGGGAACTGGGAAACGGCAGTTGCCGCTTTTGAACGGACTCGCCAGCGGGCGACGGCACCGTCAGGCAGGGGCGACCCCGCCAATGACCCGCATTGACTGAGTGGCACATCGGGCAGACCGGGCGAAGACCGACGGTACCCCAGTCACTCCGGCACGATGGATGGGAATTATCGAATGAAGCTCCTGCTCCTGGCCCTGATGCTGGTCGCGACGCCAGCCTTCGGTGCGACCCCCACTGACACGACCGTCGCTTCCTACCACGGCGCATCCGATCGCGCCGGCAATTACATCGTTCCCGGCCTCAATTGGCGGTCGGCAGGCACGGTTCGCCGCGACCAGATGTTCGATGGGCGTGTCGAAGGACATGTCTATGCGCAGCCACTATATTGGCGCCGGCCGGGGTCGGAACACGGCCTGATTATCGCCGCGACCGAAGGCGATTTCGTCTACGCGTTAGACGCGGCGACCGGGCGCGTCGTGTGGCGCACGGCGGTTGGCCGTCCGGTTCCGCGAGTGGCACTGCCCTGCGGCAATATAGATCCGCTCGGCATCACGGGGACGCCGGTGATCGATGCCACGCGCGGCGCAGTGTACTTTGATGCGATGAACGATGACCGTGGCACGCCGCGGCACCTCGTCTATGGTCTGCGGCTCACCGACGGCAGCGTGCTGCCTGGCTTTCCGATCGACGTTGCCGTTGGGCTCGCCACGCGCGGCATCGGTTTCAACCCGGTCGCCCAAGACCAGCGCGGCGCGCTCGCACTGCTGAGTGGCCGTATCTTCGTGCCGTTCGGCGGGCACTATGGCGATTGCGGTGACTATCATGGCACTGTCGTCGCTCTCAGCGTCGATCCACCGCACCTGCTCGGCGCTTGGATAACCCGAGCGTCCAAGGGCGGCATCTGGGCGCCGGCTGGGCTGAGCGAGGCTGACGGGTCGCTTTATTTCGCCACCGGCAACACCGAGGCTGCGCGGGACTGGGGGGACGGGGAAGGCGTGTTCCGCGTCGGACCCGATCTGGCTCATCCCATTGACCCGCGCGATGTTTTCGCCCCGTCCAACTGGAAGCAACTGGACGACGACGATCTCGATCTCGGCGGTGTTACGCCATTGCCGCTCAGGCTGCCCGGCAGCTCGACCCCGCTGCTGATCGCGCTGGGGAAGGACGGCAAGGCGTATCTACTCGACCGTACTTTCTTGGGAGGCATCGGCGGCGCGCTAGCGATACATCCAGCGGCGCGCGGCGTGATTATCACTTCAGCGGCGGCCTATCCGGTGCGTGGTGCGATACTGGTCGCATACCAGGCTCGTGGTGCTGCGTGCCCAAACGGTGCCTTTGTTCCGGGCATCGCAGCGCTCGCGGTGACCGCGGAGACTGGCAACAGGCTGTATTCTGCTTGGTGTGCCAAGCTGGATGGCCGCGGCGCACCGATCGTCACAACCACGGACGGCAGCTCCGAACCGATTGTCTGGGCGGTTGGCGCGGAGGGCGATGATCGGCTGCACGGTTTCCGCGGCGATACTGGCGAGGAGATATACGCCGGGGTTGGAACGGGGGACGGCATGAATGGCCTACGCCACTTCGCCACCATCCTTGTCGCCGCCGGACGTTTTTACATCGCTGGCGACGGGCGCATCTTCGCGTTCGAACTCCCGCAGTGAGGCTGAATGCGCCGTCGAACGCCCTAATCGCTAGGCTGTTTCAGGCCAACCTTGCCTTTTACCGTGCTGGGTCGGATTCGGCGGTTCCCGCCCCGGCGGCTCGGCTACCGCCGCTATGGGTGGACAGCGGACCATCGGCGGCATGGGTCGCGAACCGGAATGCGCACCCCTTTCGGCGTCCAAAATTGACCCCGGTCGATTGTCGAGATCATCAATAAGAACAGCAAGGTGACGGGCAAGGAGGGCGGTCAACCTTCGACGCCGAAAGGGGTCAAACGCCGTGCCGATTCACAGGCCTCAATGCTCTCGGTGAACTTTGCGCCGAGAATCACCTTGGACAAACGGTTATGGCCGTCGAGGCGGCGCCGGTACCCCTGGGGACTATTCGGTTTCAGCTCCGGGATCGA
>PLXO01000352.1 GCA_003151425.1 Acetobacteraceae bacterium | reverse complement strand
GCGGCTCCCGGCGCCGCACGCGCGGGTGGCGGCGCTGCGGGTCGGGCGGTTGCAGGACTGGACGCTGCAGGACGGGTCGCTACGGGCGCCGGGCGCGCCAGGGTGGCGCCGACCAGCGTCGCCTCAGAGTCGTCCGGCGGAGGCGGCAGGGGCGGCGGCGCGGCCAGCGCGGCGNNATCATCCGGGCGCTTCGCCATCGCCCGCTTCACGACCGCATCCAGGCTGGTCGGGGCAGTGACGGAAAGCTGCGAGGGCACCGGCGGCTCGGTGGTGAGCACCTTGTGCATGATGGCGGTCAAGCCGCCCTCGAACGGACGCTCGCCGGNNCATGTAGGACGGCGTGCCCAGCATCGTGCCGGCCTGGGTCATGCTGCTCATTTCGATGCGCGCGATGCCGAAATCGGCGATCTTCGCCTGTCCGGCCATCGTCATCATGATGTTGGCCGGCTTGATGTCGCGATGCACCACGCCCCGGTCGTGGCTGAACTGCAGGCCGGCCAGCAGGTCGCCCATCACCCGCTGGATGTCGGCGAGCGCGAACCGCTCGTGATTGTCGAGCGGCGCCTTCAGCGATGGCCCATCGACGAACTCCATGACGATGTAGGCCATGTCCGCGGTCTCGCCGTAGTCATAGACCGCGACGATGTTCGGGTGCGAGAGGCGCCCGGCCGCCTGTGCCTCACGGCGAAACCGGGCGATCTCCTCGGCGGTGTCCGGGTCGGGATCGGTGGGCAGGCTCACCGTTTTGATCGCGACACGGCGGGCGATCGCCGGATCCCAGCCGTCGTACACCGTGCCCATGGCACCCTTGCCGAGGGTGCCCCGGATCTCGTACTTCCCCAGGGTCTGAGCCACGTCCATGGGCATCTCCGCCGATCGCGCGGAACTTATAGCCCCGTCTGGCCGCCCGGCGAAGTGCGCTGCGCCACAGTTGCCTTGCCGCCGCCCCCGCCGTCGCCGATCACCGCGAAACCCGCCCAGAAGAACGGCGCCGCGATTTCCGGCGGGAGGCCCTGCCCGGCCTGTTCCAGCATACTGAGCTGCGTGGCGCGCAACGCGCCGGCCACCCCCAGCGACGGGTCGGCGTGCATTCGCTGCAACACGCCCGCCACCAGGAACGCAGCCACCTGGTCGTTGACCGACCAGTGCGTCACCATCAGGGAACGCGCCCCGGCAAAGAAGAACGCGCGTGCTAGGCCGGACAGGCTTTCACCCGCCGTGCTGCCGCCCGCACCACCCGAATTGCACGCCGACAGAATGACCAGCTCGGCGTCAAGGTCGAGCTGCGCCACATCGGACGACGTCAGCATGGCCTTCGAGACGTCGGTCGCCCCCGCCGGATCCGAGGTGACGATCGCCGGCTCGCTCTGGCAATGCAGCTCGGACGGCAGCAGCGCGTGCGCGGCAAAATGCAGCACGCGGAACGACTTGAGCTGCGCCTTCTGCACCGCGGGCACGGTGAAGGCCGCCCCGAGCAGTTCATCCTGCGGGCTGGCGCCAAGGATCGTGCGCGCCGCATCCAGCTCGCGCCGCGCATATGGCAGTTGCGGCAGGCTGGCGAGAAGTCCGGCACTCTCGGCACAGGCGGTGCCGGAGAAGCTGCCGCTCGCCTGCTTCAGGGTGATCGGGACGAAGTCGCCAAACCCGAACCATGGCTGCGTCGCGCGCGTATCACCGGCGATCTTGCGCAGGCCCGTGAAGTTGGCGGGCGAGGGCACATGGGCCAGGGTGAAGCGGCGAGCCAGCCAGGGTGCCACCGAGAGCCGGGACGGGTCGGCCGGACCGGTCAGCAGCACCTCGAACGGTAGCGCCAGCAACGGGCCGGGCGGCGCCACCACGACGTGATCGATGCCTTCGAGCGACGCGGTCACGGTGCCCAGGGTCACATCGTACAGCTTGCGCGCATCGGCGATGTCGAAGGTCGGCAGATGATCCGTCAGAATGATGCTGGCGCGCACGGCGCGGACCAGCTTGTCCACGTCGTTGACGCCGATCGGCATCTTGCCGACCGCGATCTCGCCGCCGCGCAGCACGAGCACCCAGCCGTCGGTCGGGCCGGCGGTGATCTCGATCAGCGCTTCGTGCGGGTGCAACGCGGCCAGCACCTGGGCGGCCGGCACCACCTCCTGCTCGAGCTGCCCGAGCTTCGGCGACGCCGCCTGGAGGGCCGAATCGGCATCAGCCAGATCCGCCTGCGTCTTCTTGATCTGGGCATCGACCGCCGTCGTATCGACCGCTGGCGCCGCGCCCCCACCCTGGGAGGTGGACATCTGCGCATCACGCTGCGTGTAGAGCGACTGCAGCTTGGAGCTGGCATCTTCCCGCCGGCGAATCGCTTCCGCGACATGCGGATCGCGTGCGTTCTCCTGCAGCCGCGCCGCTGCCTGGGCGATCTGCTGGCTGGTGATGCCACCCTGCCCGAGCTGAGCGGCGGTGAACATCTCGGCCAGCAGCGTCTGGCGCTGCGCCGAATCGCCGGCAGCGGCGGCGGCGTAGGCATCGAGGCACGGCGCGATCGCAGCGGCACTGGTGCCGGCCTTCAACGCCGCGAGCGAACTGACAGCGTCGCGGCACAGCGGCAGGATCTGAGCGGTCTGTCCCGCGCGCGCCAGTTCGCCGGCGCGCAGCAGCAGCGTGTCGGCGAACGGCTTGGATTCCGGCAGCGCACGGCCGAAGGCGTTCGTGGACAGCGCGAGATCGTTCAGCGCCAGCGGCGAATCGCCCGCCGCCGCCGCGGTCACCCCGCTGGTAAGATAGAGCCGTGCCGCGAAGATGGGCCGCAGCAGGCGATTGCCCTCGGCGAGGTCGGTTGCCCGCGTCAGCATATCGCGGCTCTCGGCGAGCTGACCGAGCTCGCGTAGCACCAGCGCCTCGTTGCGCTCCGCCTCGACGAGGCCGACCAGCGCGCCCTGCCCCGAGGGGTCGGTGAATATTTCCTGGTCCGACACGAGGTTGCCGCCGAACCCGCCCGGATGCACCGCTGTCCGGCGCGTCAGCGCTCCGGGCGGGACCAGCGCGCTATACCCCGCGATCGCGGATCGCAGCAGTGTGTCCGCCGCCTTGAGCTGGCCGTGGTTCTGCGCGTCGAGGCCGCGGTAGTGCTGCAGCCGCGCCTGCTCGATCGGGTCGGCGGCACCGGGCGCGAGGCGCTCTGCCTGGGCGAACAGCGCCGTGGCCTCGGAATAGCGCCCGTCATTGGAGAGCTGCAGGGCAAGGGTCATCACCGCCGTGGCGGTATTGGGATTGTCCTTGCCGAGCGCTTTCTGCTGCAGCGTCAGTGCGGCACGAAACGCCGCTTCCGCTGCCGCCGAATTGGCGCTGAGATTCGCCCGCGTGCCCGCCGACATCAGCGTGTTGAACTGACCGATGTCGCCCGAGCTGACCGACTGGGCAGCCATGCGCTGCGCCAGCAATCCGTCGGCCTCGGAACTCGGCGGCACCGCGTCGGGTTTGATCAGTCCGGCGCGCACGCCGATCGCGCGTTCCATTACCGTCGCGGCCGGCAGAACGCCGTCGCCGTACCACGCATGTCCGTCGATCAGCGCCACCACGCCGACATGCGGCCACCCGCCCACGCGCTGGGTGCACTGCAGCAACTGCGCCGGCCGGCCATCGAGGATGGTGGTGGTCTGCGGCGCCTGGCAGGCAAAGCGCTGATCCAGCGTCGCACGCCACGGGCTGTTGGTGGCAATGCCTGACAGCGTATCGGCACTGGCGGCTTCGCCGCCGCGCACCCGCGCGCTGGGTTGCTGCCAGGTGCCGCAATAGAGGTCGGCGGCAGTCTGCCCGGTCGGCTGGATCGTGCAAGGCTCGCCGACCGCGTTCTTGCCGATCGCCTCCTGCGCGGCCGGCTTGCCCGATCCGGCAGCCACGTTGACGTAGGCGCCGGGGGGCGGCGTGGCGCAGCCGACGCAGGCCACCAACACGGTGAGCCAGGTCAGTTGCAATCGTTGGGGTCGCTGCCGTTGCTGCGTAGCAGACATGATAAGAAATCCTCGTCGGATACAAGTGGGAGCAGCAGATCGCCTTCGTCGTTGGGCGCGACCAATATCCCGAGTGTCAGGTTCTGGAGCGGATTTGTGACGGGAACCAGCGCTCCGGACAGCAGCACGCAGTTGACCGAGCCGATCGGGCAATTGTTGATACGCAACGTGATGCCACGCGTCGGGATCACGCTGCCGTTGCTGGCCGCGATCTGTCCGAACTGCCCGTCCACCGAGCCGGTCAGGGCGACGGTGAACGGCGCGGTGTCGTTGCCGACGTTCGCGGGTAGCACCACGGTCAACTGGCCCACATTCACGTTGCCGGTGACATGGCTGCCGGCCGCCGCCAGATTCAGGATCAGCCAAGTGCCGGGCCCGTTTATCCCGCCCGAGGGGTCCAGACTGATGTTGCCGCCGTTCACGGTGGTGATGGACAGGATGCTGTTGGGCGGCGGACCGCCGCCGCCTATGAGGTTGACCTGGGTCGTGCCGGTCTGCGTGAAGGTGCCGCTGCTGAAGTAGGCGCCAGGGCTCGGCGGGGTAGCGGGTGGGATGACCGGAAGTCCACCCCGCCCGAGCGTGAGATGGTTCGGCGCGGTGATTCCGCTGGTGTCGATGATCGTGCCGTCCGCAAACGACAGGGCGTTGGTCCCGGTGCTGACGATGATCTGCGGCGCCGTGATGATTCCCATCACCGCGAGCGCCTCGCTGTCGGTCAGCGCCAGGCTGGTGCCGGCGGTGAACGTCGAGAGCGCGACGACAAGATTCGCCATCGGCGTCTGGCTGGTCCCCAGGCTGGCAGTGGTCGCCGCGCTGCCGGTGAGCAGCGGAGTCGTCAGGGTCGCCGTCCCCGTCTCGGTGATCCCGCCGCTGGTCGCGACCAAGTCGATGCTTGCCGGTCCATTCACCGAACCCGAGATGCTGATCGACGCGCCGGTCAGATCGACCGTCGTCCCCGTCACGCTGCCCCCGATCCCCAGCGCCCCGGCATCGGTCAGCGTCACGTTCGTGCCGCCGTTCACCGCTCCCGTCACCGACAGCGCCGGCGTATCGGTCAGCGAGAAGCCCGTCGTCGCCGTGAAGTCGCCCAGCCCGGTGATCGTGTTCGTCCCCGTCAGCGCCGCACTCGTCGCCGCGCTGCCGGTCAGCAGCGCTGTGCTCACGCTACCCGTCTCGCCGATCCCGCCGCTGGTCGCGACCAGGTCGATGCTTGCCGGTCCATTCACCNNCGCGCCGGTCAGATCGACCGTCGTCGCGCTGAGTGTGGTGTCGATCGTTAGGGTCGAACCCGACCCGGTCTGGTTCAACGTCAGCGCTGCCGTCACCGTCACGTTGCCGTCCAGCGTGATCGCACCGCCCGTCACGTTCAGGTTTGAGGGCGGGGTCGTTCCGCCCACCACGCCGTCAAACGTCACCGCCCCGGTCCCGGCGTTCACCGTCAGGCCCTGGGTGCCCGCCGTTGTCGCATCCACCGTGCTGGTGAAGTCGACCGCCGTGTTGGTGCTGTTGACCGTCGTGGTACTGCCCAGCGTCACCGCGCCATAAG
>PLXO01000293.1 GCA_003151425.1 Acetobacteraceae bacterium | reverse complement strand
CCCCCCTCCCGCGCCCCAAACAAAATGGATGGATTGCAAAGGCGAGCCTTTGCTGGGGATCCAGGGGGCAAAGCCCCCTGGCGGGTTTCAGGGCGGAGCCCTGACCTTCCTTCGTTCGGGCGATTGCGGTGCTAGCCGGCCGTGATGATGTGGCCGGCGCCGGTGAAATAGGCGTCGACGGCTCGTGTCATTGCGCGTGCCACCAGGGTGCGGTGGTTGGGCTGGCGCAGCAGCGCCTCGTCGCGCGGGTTGGACATGAAGCCCATTTCGACCAGCACGCTGGGGATGTCGGCGGCTTTCAGCACCACGAACCCGGCATGGCGGTCAGGGTTCGGCAGCATAGGCAGATCCTGGTCAAGGCTGCCGATCAGGTCGCGCGCCAGGTGGCCGGAGCCGCGCCGCGTCTCCTGTCGGACCAGGCTGGTCAGGATGCGTGCCACTTCGGGCGAGGTACCGCGCCAGGTCGGTCCGAGGAAGCGGTCGGCGCTGTTTTCGCGCTGGGCCAGCGCCGCGGTTTGTGCGTCGGAGGCGGTGTTGGCCAGGGTATAGACGCTGGCGCCACGCACCGCATGGTCGTTGAGCGCGTCGGCGTGCATCGAGACGAACAGCGCGGCACCATGGGCCTGGGCCTGCGCGACGCGGTCGTCCAGGGGAACGAACACGTCGCGCGCCCGGGTCAGCTCCACGCGGTAGCGCCCACCGGCGCTGAGCTGGCGCTTCAGTTCGAGCGCGGTGGCGAGCGAAACCTGCTTCTCGTAGGTGCCGGAGATGCCGATGGCGCCTGGATCCTTGCCGCCATGGCCGGGGTCCAGCATGACCAGCGGCGGTTGCCGCGCCGATGGCCGCGTCGGCCCCCCTGGGGCGGCCCGGCCAGCGGGCTGTCCGGTTGCCGCGGTGCGGGTGGGGGTCGCGGCCATCGCCCGGTGCAGGGCGTCCGGCAGCAGGAACGTGCCGAAAATGCCCGACCCGAGCTGGGCGAGCAGCAGGCGGCGCATGACGGGCGGACAGCATGCCATGAGCGCTTCTTAACCCACTTTCTGTAAAAAAGCACCTTACTTATTGATTGCGCCGGATTTATGTTGGCGGCGCAGATGGCGCCTTGCGATCGGTGGCGGTTTGCTTCATGGTCCGCCCGCTCCGATGACTGGCTGCGGGGGCGGACGGGTCACCCGTCGCTTCCGGGTCGGATCGGGCGGATCGCAGGGTCGCAGGCTCCGACCGGACAGGCAGTCCGGCGGGCGCACGGCTCGGGGGGATTCGCACCGGCCACGCCTGTCGTCGTCCGCGCCGCGCTCCCTTCCGCAGCGACCATGGGCGCGAACTATCGTGGGCGCGGGGGGCTGCCTCATCCGGGGCTGCCGGCACTTTGATTGAGATTCGCCGCGACTTCGTACGGAAGGCGCGGCTGGCACACCAGGGATCGATGATCGTACTCGCATCCGCCCGATCGCAACCGGCTTTGGCTTTCGCGTCCATGGCGCAAACCTCTCTTGCCCATCGACCGGCGGCTCGCGCGTGCGGCATCGCCCTTTCCTTTACCCCATTCGCCCGCCTGCCCGCGCGCGCCCGCTTCGGGCCGGCGCCGTGCGTCGTGCGGCCGCACCGGAGTTGTCGCCTATATGACCAAGCGCATGTTGATCGATGCCACCCACGCGGAAGAAACCCGCGTGGTGGTGCTGGACGGTAGCCGCCTCGAGGATTTCGACGTCGAGACATCGACGAAGCGGCAGCTCAAGGGAAATATCTATCTCGCCAAGGTGGTCCGCGTGGAGCCGTCGCTCCAGGCGGCGTTTGTCGAGTATGGCGGCAACCGCCACGGCTTCCTCGCCTTCGGCGAGATCCACCCGGACTACTACCAAATCCCGGTCGCCGACCGGCAGCGACTGCTGGCGATGGAGGCCGAGGACGCGCGGCGCGAGGAGGAGGAGGAGGATCGGGCAGCGCTGCAATCCGATGCCGCGGCGAGCGCCCATGCGATGACCCACGCGGAGGTCTCGGCCGACGCTGACGAGGCGCTCGACGAGCCGGGGACACAAGCCGAGCCGGAGGCGCAAGCCGAGCCGGAGATGCACGGCGGGCCTGAGACCCAAGCCGAACCGGGCATGCACGCTGAGCCTTGGTCGTCCGCAGAGCCGGAGACGACGGACGCGGCCGGGCCGGATGACATGGACACGGTCGAATCCGCGTGGGCCGCGCCCGTCGGCGCATCCGTCCGGGCACAGCCGGCGCGGATCGAAATCGAATCGGTCGGCGGCGCGCTCGGCGCGTCGGAGACCGGGGGCGATGCCCCGGAGACCCTGGCCGATGCCGCGGTGTTGCGCGTGCCGGCCGCGTCGGCGTTGGCGGTAATTGTCGAGCCCGCGCCAGAGCCGGAGAGCATCGAGACGGGCGCGGCCTCGGACTCCGACCCAGGGGAAACCGCGACCGAGCGTGTGGCCCAAACGGGGGCCGACGCGGCGGCCGGCCTCAGGGACGTCGAGCACGACGCCGAGTTCGAGGCCCAGCACGACGCGGCGCCCGCCGCCGAGCACGACGCCGGGCGCGGTGCCGAGCATGACGCCGGGCGCGGTGCCGAGCCGGATGACGAGGAGGCGCCGGACACCCTGCCGCCCGAGACCGTCGGAGGCGACGTCGAAAACGGCGAGGACGCGCGCGAACGGCGCATCCCGCCGCGCTTCCTGCGCAACTACAAGATCCAGGAGGTGATCCGCCGTCGCCAGATCCTGCTCGTCCAGGTAGTGAAGGAAGAGCGCGGCACCAAGGGCGCGGCGCTGACCAGCTATATCTCGCTCGCCGGGCGCTACTGCGTGCTGATGCCGAACTCGCCGCGTGGCGGCGGCATTTCGCGCAAGATCACCTCCGCCACCGACCGCCGACGGCTGAAGGAGGTGACGGCGGAGCTCGACATCCCGGACGGGATGGGCCTGATCGTTCGCACCGCCGGGGCCAATCGGCCGAAGCCGGAGATCAAGCGCGACTGCGAATACCTGATGCGGCTATGGGACGAAATCCGCGAACTCACCATGAAGTCGGTCGCCCCGGCGCTGATCTACGAGGAAGCCAGCCTGATCAAGCGGTCGATCCGCGATGTCTACTCGCGCGACATCGACGAGATCCTGGTGGACGGCGAGGACGGCTGGAAGGCGGCGCGCGACTTCATGCGCATGCTGATGCCGACCCACGTCAAGAAGGTGCAGCTCTGGCGCGAGCCGACGCCGCTGTTCGCCCGCCAGCAGGTCGAGGCGCAGCTCGACGGGATGCTGTCGCCGACGGTGCAGCTTCGCTCCGGCGGTTATCTGGTGATCAACCAGACCGAGGCGCTGGTGGCGATCGACGTCAACTCCGGCCGCTCGACGCGCGAGCGCGGCATCGAAGAAACCGCGCTGCGCACCAATGTCGAGGCGGTGGACGAGGTGGCGCGGCAGCTTCGGTTGCGCGACCTGGCCGGGCTGATCGTGATCGACCTGATCGACATGGAGAGCCGCAAGAACAATACGACGGTCGAACGGCGCCTGAAGGAGGCGCTGAAGGTCGATCGCGCGCGCATCCAGGTCGGCCATATCAGCCATTTCGGCCTGATGGAAATGAGCCGGCAGCGGCTGCGCCCGTCGCTGGCGGAAACCAGCTTCGTGACCTGTCCGCATTGCGGCGGCGCCGGGCATGTGCGCGGAACCGAGAGTGCCGCGATCCACGTGCTGCGCGACATCGAGGAGGAGGGCTCCAAACGGCGGGCAGCCGAGATCCTGGTGCGCGTGGCCTCGCCGATCGCGATGTACATCCTGAATCACAAGCGGATGCGGCTCGGCGAGATCGAGGCGCGCTACGCGATGCACGTGACCTTTGTGGGCGACGATTCGCTGATCCCGCCGCAAATCCGCGTGGAGCGGGTGCGCGCTGCGATCGAGGCGCCGGTCGCGGTTACCCAAGACGCTCGTCCCGAACCGGAACCGCCGGAGGAGAGCGCGGCCGGGGTTGCGGACGACCTCCAGGATGACGACGACGCCGAGGCCGAGGGCGCGCCGGAGGGCCTGCCAGCGGGTCTGCCGGAGGGTGAGCCAACAGGCGCAAATGCGGAGGGCGCAAGTCCAGAGGGCGCAAATGCGGAAATCGGGGCGGCGGAGGAGGCCGAGCGCCGCCGTCGTCGTCGCCGCCGTCGGCGGGGCGGCCGGCGCGAGGAGGGCGCGCCAGTCGCCGGTGAGCCAGCCTCCGGCGAGCCAGCGTCCGGCAATGCACCACCCACTGCACCTCCCACCGGGCCTCGCACGCGGCCTCCCGCGCCTCCCATTGGGCCGCAAGCCGAGTTCACGAGTGACGCGGCCAGCCTCCACGAGGCGGATCTGGAGCAGCATATCGAGGGCGTTCCGGAACATGCGGATGCCGAGGCCGGCGCGGGTGACGACGCGGCACGCGCCCGTCGACGCGGTCGACGTGGCGGACGGCGGCGGCGGCGGGATGGCCCGGATGGCGGGCAGGAGCAGGTCGCCGAACCTGGCGCCGAGCAGCCGGAGCTGGCGCCGATCTACACCGGACCGACGCCCGCCGATCCGTTCGGCGGACACGCATTCGATATCTTCGACGTGCTCGAGCAAGCCGAGCAGGCGGCGGATCGGCCGATCCCCTTGGCGCCTGAACCACAGTCTGAATTTGCGCCTCAACCGCAGTTTGAACCGGCGCCTGAACCACGGTCTTACAGGGCGTCTGAATCACCGGCTGACCGGGCGTCTGAATCGCAGGTTTACCGGGCGCCGGCATCACGGTCTGAACCGGCGCCGCACCGAATAGCGGAGCTGGCGCCGGAACCGGCAACGGAGCCGGTCTCCGAGCCCCCGGCCGCGCCATTGCAGGCGGCCGCGCCGGCGCTCGCCGCGGACCCTGTGGCCACGGAGCCGGAGCCCACGATCGTCGCGGATCCCGAGCCGGTGCCGGATGCGCCTGTCGCATCCGAGCCGGTGACAGGAGCGCCGTCCCCGCCCGTGCCGGCGAACGACGCGGCGCCGGAACCGCTGGTCAAGCCGATTGTCATCGGCGGCCAGGAAGACGCACCGGCGGCGGAGAAGAAGCGTGGCTGGTGGCGGCGCTGACGCCGATCTGGATGCGCGATCTCGGGCGGATGTAAGACAGCCAGAACCCGGCGCGGCGCCGGCGCGACGACTGCGCGTCCTGTTGCTGCCGCCACAGCCGCTTGGTGCCAGTGCGACCCACATCCCGGACTCCGGCCCCGATCCACGCGATTTGGAGCGGCGGCTCGCGGCGCAGGGGATCGACCTGGTCTCCATCGATCCTGCCGGCCGGCTGTTCAATCCGTTCGTCGGCAGGCATCCGATGCTGGAGGGGCTGGATCCATGGCGCGCCTTGCGGGTGATGCTGTTCGAGCGGCGCGCCGATTTGGTGGTTTCGGTCATGGAGGGCCCCGCGGCGCCGCTGGTGCTGCTGCGTCGGCTGTTCCGTTTCAACATTCCGATCGTGCTCTGGGACATCGCACCCGCCGAACGCTGGCAGTTGCGCAAGCGGGTGCAGGATTTCGTGGTGCCCCGGGTGGCGGGCGTCATGACATTGTCGTCGACGCTGGCGCCCTACATCGCGCAGCGCTGGTCGTCCACGAAGTCGGTCACGATGATCGGCAACCGGCTCGACACCGATCTTTTCCACCCAGTGCAGTGCCCGGTGCAGTGCCCGGTGCAGCGCCCGGTCAACGACTACATCTTCTCGATCGGCCAGGATCCCGGGCGCGACTATCCGACGCTGCTCGCTGCCATGGAAGGTGTGCCGATCGAACTGCGGCTGCGCACCTCACGGCAATTGGCGCCCGGGGCCGACGCGCTGGCAAACGTCCGCCTGCTGCGTGAGCGCGTGGACGATCGCGAGCTTCGGGACCTGTATGCCGGGTGCCGCTTTGTCGTGGCGCCACTCTCGCAAACCAACAATGCCGGCGGCCTCAGTGCGATCCAGGAGGCCGGGGCGATGGGCAAGGCGCTCGTCGTGACCGACAACCCGGCGATCCGCGACTTCATCGTGCCGGATGAGACCTGCCTTGTGGTGCCCCGCCACGACGCGACGGCGATGCGCGACGCGATCCTGCGGCTGCTCGGCGATCGCGATCTGTGCGAACGGCTCGGCCGCAACGCACGCCGGTTGGTGGAGGAAACGGCATCGCCGGCGGTCTTCGCGGTCCGCTTCGGCGCAGCGCTGCGCCGCTTTGCGCGGACGACCTGACGGGTTGCGCCGCGGCGTCCGAGCGGGTTCTGCAACGGAGCCGGCAGCGCCGAGGCGTCCAGCACCGCCGTGTATGGCAAATCCATTGCTCATGCCATATCGCCTCCGATACACCCCTGGCGCGCCAAGAGCGCCACGCCAAGCGTATTTTCGCACGTCCTAGTCTACGGTACGAGCTCCGGGTTGGATCAAAACTGCGCTCGTCGGGTTGCGGTCCGCTTCGCACCGGCGCCACACTGCCCCACCAAAGACGACGGAGAGCGGCGATGCGTCGACGGACCTTTCTGCAAGGCGCGGGTCTGCAAGGCGCGGGTCTGCAAGGCGCTGGCCTCCGAGGTGGCGTGGCCAGCCTGGCGATGCCGTCGCTCGCCGCGGCCCAGAACACGCGGCTGCTGAAATTCATTCCGCAGGCAGACCTTGCCCTGCTGGATCCGATCCAGTCGCCTGCGCTGGTCACCATCATGCATGCCTGCATGGTCTTCGACTCGCTCTATGGACTCGACGAGACCTACAAGCCGCAGCCGCAGATGGTGGAAGGCCACACCATCGAGAATGACGGCCGGCTGTGGCGGATGACGCTGCGCGAGGGCCTGAAATTCCACGACGGCACGCCCGTCCTGGCGCGCGACGCGGTCGCCAGCATCCTGCGCTGGGGCAAGCGCGATGCCTTCGGTCTGACGGTGATGGCGGCGACCGATGAGGTGTCCGCGCCCACCGACCGTGTCGTGCAATTCCGCCTGAAGAAACCGTTCCCCCTGCTGCCGGACGCGCTTGGCAAGATGGGTGCCTATTACTGCGCGATCATGCCGGAGCGTCTGGCGAACACAGCACCGACCACGCAGGTGACGGAGATGGTCGGCAGCGGCCCCTATCGTTTCGTCGCCGCCGAGCGCGTGCCGGGCTCGCTTGCAGTGTGGCAGCGCAACGAAGCCTACCAGCCCCGCCAGGGCGGCACGACCAGCCTGCTTGCCGGCCCGAAAATCGCCCATTTCGACCGCGTCGAGTGGCACACCATCCCCGATGCCGCGACCGCCGCCGCGGCGCTGCAATCCGGCGAGGTGGATTGGTGGGACCAGCCGGACCCCGACCTGCTGGCGATGCTACGCAAGAATGAAAACGTTACGGTGCAAGTGCAGGACAGCACCGGCTTCCTCGGCATGGTCCGCCCCAACGAGATGCAGCCGCCCTTCAACAACCCCGCGATCCGTCGTGCGGTGATGGGTGCCATCAACGAGAGCGACTTCATGATCGCCGTCGCCGGCACTGACCGCGCGATGTGGCGCGACAACGTCGGCTTCTTTCACCCGGCCTCGCCGCTCGCCAACGATGCCGGCATGGGCGCGCTCATTGGCCCGCGCGACTATGCCAAGGTGAAGCGGGACCTCGCAGCCGCCGGCTACAACAACGAGCGCGTCGTGCTGTTGGCGGCAACCGACATCCCCAGTCTGAACGCGATGGCCGAGGTCGCCGGCGACATGTTCCGCAAGATCGGCCTGAACGTCGACTACCAGTCCACCGACTGGGGGACCGTGGTGCAGCGGCTGTCGTCGAAGGCGCCAGTCGAGAAGGGCGGCTGGAGCGCCTATACCAACTTCGTCTTCGGCGCGAGCATGGTGAACCCTGCGGCCAACAACTACATCCGCGGCAACGGCGGCGCCGCCATGTTCGGCTGGCCCGATGCGCCCAAGCTGGAGGAGCTGCGTACGGCCTGGCTCGATGCACCGGACCTCGACACCCAGAAGACGATCGCCCGCGCGCTGCAGGTGCAGGCGTTTCAGGACGTGCCGTACTGGCCGACCGGGATGTTCTTCCAGGCGACCGCTTTCCGCCGCAACATCACCGGCGTGCTGAAAGGCTTCGGCCTGTTCTACAACGTCCGCAGGACCTGAATTTTCGGACCTGAATTGACGGAGCCGAGATGACCGACGCGATCGCCGATCTTTCCGCAACCGAGCTGTTGCGCCGATTCCGCAAGCGCGCGCTCTCCCCGGTGGAAGCCACGCGGGCGGTGCTCGATCGTATCGAAGCCGTGGATGGCGGCCTGAACGCGTTCGTGCTGGTGGACGCAGACGCAGCCTTGGCGGCGGCGCGTGCATCGGAGCAGCGCTGGCACACCGGCGCGCCACTCGGTGCCGTTGACGGCGTGCCGACCACGATCAAGGACATGTTCCTGACGCGTGGCTGGCCGACGCGGCGCGGCTCGCGCACGATCGCCGCCGACGGTCCGTGGGACGATGATTCCCCACTGGTTGCGCGATTGCGCGAACAGGGCGCCGTGCTGATCGGCAAGACCACGCAGCCGGAGTTCGGCTGGAAGGGCGTCGGCGACAGCCCGTTGACCGGCATCACCCGCAACCCCTGGAACACCGCGAAAACGCCGGGCGGCAGCAGCGCGGGGGCTGCCGTCGCGGCGGCGATGGGCATGGGCGCGCTGCATGCCGGCGGCGACGGCGGTGGCTCGATCCGCATTCCCGCCGCGTTCACCGGCATCTACGGACTCAAGCCGACATTCGGTCGCGTGCCGAACTGGCCGGGCAAGATGCCAGGCTCCATCACCCATGCCGGGCCGATGACGCGCACGGTGGCGGACGCCGCGCTGATGCTGACAGTCATGGCGCAGCCGGATGGCCGCGACTGGCAGGCCCTGCCGCCGGATGGGCGGGATTACACGATCGGACTCGATGCCGGCGTGCGCGGCCTGCGCATCGGCTACAGCGCGACGCTGGGGTTTGCTGCCGCAGACGCGGAAGTGGCCGCGCTGACGCAGGCGGCCGCGGAGGCGCTTTCCGGGTTCGGCGCGATCGTCGAGGCGGCCGATCCCGCCATTGGCAATCCTCGCCCGGCCTTCGAGCTGTACTACACGATCCGCCTCGGCTGGCTGTACGACCAGCTCACCGAGGTGCTGCGCGAGATGCTCGACCCGGGGCTGGTGGACATGGCGCACGCGGGCCGCCGCTACAGCGCCCGCGAGGTGCTGGAAGCCGATGCCTACCGCAACGACATGGCGCCGGCGATCGATCGCTTCTTCGATCGATACGATCTGCTGCTGACGCCGCAGATGCCGCTGACCGCGTTCGATGTCGGCCTGGATTTCCCTGCGGGGATGAAAAGCTGGCTGGACTGGAGCCCATTCACCTACCCGTTCAATTTCTCCGGCCACCCGGCGGCCAGCATTCCCTGCGGCTTCGCCGGCGGCCTGCCGGTGGGCTTGCAGATCGTCGGCCCGCGCTGGCGCGAAGACCTTGTGCTGCGCGCCAGCCGGTGCCACGAGGCGACAAACCCGATCGCGCTGCCGCCGCGGCCGTGACCCTGAAGCTATCGCCACGGCAGAGGCACCAAGGAGACAACGCCATGAACGACTTCGCCGCCGCCCCGCTGACCGGCCAGACCCTGATGGCGCTCGACACGCCGGCCCTGATCGTCGATCTCGACGTTGTCGAGGCCAATATCGCGCGCATCGCCAAGTTGTGCCGCGACAATGGCGTCAACTGGCGCCCGCACGTGAAGGGCAACAAGACCGTCGAGATCGTGCGCAAGGAGCTGGCGGCCGGGGCCATCGGCATCACCTGCGCCAAGGTCGGCGAGGCCGAGGTGATGGCGGAAGCCGGCGTGCGCAGCATTCTGATCGCCAACGAAATCGTCGGTGCCTCGAAGATCGCGCGGCTGGTGGTGTTGCAGGGGCGGGCCGAGGTGATGGTCGGGATCGATTCGGTCGCGAACTGTGCCCCGATCGCCGCGGCGGCCGAGCACGCCGGCGTGACGGTGCCGGTGGTGATCGAGGTGAATGTCGGCATGAACCGCGCCGGCGTCGCCCCCGGTGCGCCGGTGGTGGCGCTGGCCGATGCGGTCGCGGCCATGCCCGGCGTGCGGCTTGCGGGCCTGATGACCTGGGAGAGCCAGGCCGTCGGCATCGTCGATCCCGCCGAAAAGGCGCGCGTGGTGCGCGAGGCTGTCGCCCTGATCACCGCCAGTGCCGATGCCTGCCGCAAGGCCGGCCATCGGATCGACATCGTAAGCTGCGGCGGCAGCGGCACCCTGCCCTATTGCACGATGCAGCCCGGGGTCACGGAAATCGAGGCCGGCGGCGCCATCTTCAGCGACGTGCTCTATCGCGAGCGGTACCATCTGGATTTTCCACCCGCCCTGCATCTGCTGGCGAGCGTCACCAGCCGGCCCACGCCGACCCGCATCATCCTCGATGCCGGCAAGAAGGCGATGAGCAGCGATGGTGCGGTGCCCGCGCCGCTTGGGCTTCCCGGAACGCGCAGCGTGAAGCTTTCGGCCGAGCACGCGACCGTGGAACTGGACGCGCCGAGCGACACGCCGGCGGTCGGCGACAAGGTGCTGTTCGTGGTCGGCTACGGCGACACCACCGTGCACCTGCACGAGGAGATCGTTGCGGTGCGCGGCGGTCGGATCGAGGCGATCTGGCCGGTCGCCGCGCGCGGCCGCATCAAGTAGCAAGTTTCCCCCGTCATGCCCGGGCTTGACCCGGGGATCAGACCCGGGCATCCCCACTGGCACCGGCATCGCGAAAGAGGCAGTCACAAGCTGCGACGGAGCCTGTGGGGATGGCCGATCAAGCCAGGCCATGACGGTGGGGTCGGCCGGCGCCCCGTACGTCAATCATTTCTGCGCCTGCCATGATAGCGTCGATCACGATGAGGCACCGCGTGACCGGGCGCCGGATCGGGCGGCGGCCTGCTCGGCCGCGAAGTTGGCGACGAGAGCACGCGCCGCCGCAAGTTCCGGCCCCGTGACGATCAGCGGCGCGCAGCCGAACGCCTCCCACATCCGCGCGGCGTAATCCGGATACAGCCTGACCGGTCCAGGACCCCTCGCGTAGTTCGACCCGTCCCGCATATCGAGGTAGCTCTCCGCCGGGATTCCTTCCGCCAGCAGCACATCGTGCTCCGGCAGCTCCACATGGTAATGCGTCACCCACTCCATCGGCACCTGCACGATCGTGCTGTCGTTGATCAGGTGCCGGATCGGGATCAGTACCTCCCCGACATAGACCGCGTGATCGGGCGAGAGGAACAGATCCGTGTGCGGCCGCCCCGGCCCGAACGCCCCGCCCGGCACGCGCACCGGCCAGACTTTTCGAGGTTGCGCATGGCGGGCGCAGTCCACATCCCGCCGCCCGATCCAGATGATCGGCGCCGCGGTCTGGCCCACGACCGCCCGCACCAGGTCGCCGACCCGCAGGTCCTCCACCGCGACCTCGCCGCGCTCCGTCGCGATCCGCGTGCCCGCCGCGAAGCACGGCACCTCGACGATCGCCCCGTCGCTGGTCGTCAGGTACCCGCCGCTCACCGCATTCGGCCCGAACTTCAGCGCCGCCAACTCACTCTCGCCGGCCCCGAACAGCGTCAGCGTATTGCCTCTCTGGCCAGCAATTCTCATTTTGGCCCANNCCGACCAAAACGAGAATTGCTGCTCTCTGGCAGTTTAGCTGGCGCCGAGAGCGATTGTGTGTGATACTGACTAACTACGCCATGGCGACGAGGATCGCAGATGCACCCAATCACAGTACCCGCAACCTCGCCCCCAAGCGATTTGCCCGGTAGACGGACCGCCGGGACGAACGCCCGCCGGGCGACCCCCTGGGACAAGCGCCGACCGGACCGAGAGTGCAGTGGCAGTCTCTAATGGGGCAGGGTCTACTGGTGGGAGGTTCTCATAGCGCAGGCGTTGGGCAACATAGGGCTGATCCTTGCGGCGTAGTCCGGCGGGAAGGCAGCCGGAGTGGGATGCTGTCCCTGGGCCAGCGGCGCGGCCGGCAGAGTTCGGGGAAGACCCCGGCGACGAGCGGCGGGACGGTCGGACGGAATGGCTGCCAAGGCTGCGTCGTCCCCTCGGTCGTGGGCGATCCGCAAAATTCGGACAAGACCCTTGCAACGGGCGGCGGGTGGTCGGGAGGGGTGGGTCGGTGCCCGGCCCCCACCCAAGGCGGGGCTTTCGGGCAACGGCCACGGTCTGCCGAACACGGACACGATGATATGCCGAGCCTGCCACCGGGCGC
>PLXO01000144.1 GCA_003151425.1 Acetobacteraceae bacterium | reverse complement strand
GTCGCGCAGTCCGAACCGCCGCATCCGTCAGCCTCCTACAAGCTGACCGTCTATGAATCGTAGAAATCACCGCGCCGGAATCCGCTACTTATCATCGCCAGACGATTGCCGGCCGAGTGTTGCAATCAAGACTCACCCGCCCAGCAGAGCACGCGGTGCTGGCTGATCCGCCGCCAGCACCAGCGACCTAATTGACGACAGGCCCTAGTGCTTCGCGCGGAGCGCTATCGACTTCCTTCTCTGTGTCTCCGGTCTCTGTGGTGAGTTTCTTCTTGCTCGCAGATTGATCGCCCAGGTCGCATCGCCCCGGTCGCATCGCGTGAGTCATGACCCGCCACGGTGGGCGGCATCTGACCATGCGTTAAAAGCCGGCACCCGGTTCGGCGAGATAGGCCTGCTCGCCCAATGTGCTGGACCGCCCAAGCGCCGTGTTCCGATGCGGAAACCGACCGAACCGACGGATCACGTCGCGGTGGCGAACCGCATAATCGAGCGTCTTCTCGCTCAGCTCTGCATCCAGCGCTTCGAACAGCCGCACCGACAACTCCTGATCTGCCAGTTCCTCGGAATGCTCGAACGGCAGGTAGACGAACATGCGCTCGACCGGGGTCAGCGCCTGGTCGAACCCACACGCAATCATATCGCGGGCAATCGCGCGCGCCTTGGCATCCGCGGCGAACGCCTCCGCCGTGCCGCGATGCAGGTTGCGCGAGAGCTGATCGAGCAGGATGACCAGCGCCAGCCCGCCTCGCGGCGTGTCCGCCCAGTCGTCGAACGCGCCCGCCTTGGCAAGGTCGCGCGCGGCCGCCAGCCCGGTGCAGGCCGCATCGAACGCCGCGTCCTTCGCGAACCAGACCTTGCGATGCGTCGCGGGGTCATCGGCAAACCAGAACGCGACGACATCGCGTGTGCTTGTCATGTCATTGGGTGGCGGTGCCACGCCGCAGCCTCCGCTGGCCTCGCCGCCGACAGGAGCACGAGGCGTGCCGTACAGTCCAGTTCCGTTTCGAGGGCCTCGCCGCCGCGGTCGATTTCATGCGGGCGGGTGCCGATACTTATGGAATTTTTATGCCGACCTCGCGATGTATCGCGCCTCGGGTGCCATCCCGCAGTCAGCCGATGCGGGTACGTGCCCAAGTATTTCGAGACACTCAAGATAGGGGAGGTCCGCGTGACCGATCTCGTCGACATTGCACTACCTGCCGCTGCCCAGGCAACCGCCGAAACACTCGGGCTCAGGGTTCAGCGCAGCGTGACCAGCGGGGCGCGGGTTCGTCAGATTCCGCGCGACGAGGCCGAACTCGCGATCGAGTATCTTCGCGAGTGGGGGTTCTCCGCGCGCATCGTGGACGGCGCACCCGGAGACAACCCCGGCACCGCACGTGCGGCATAGCAAGGCAGGAGGCGGGTCACGCCGATGAGCAAGAAGAAGGATCGGGCCTGGTTCGTTTGTCCGCAGTGGGCAGCGTTGGTTTCCAGCCACTATGCGAGCGATGCCGAGGCAGGTCGGGCGCTGAAGACGGATCCGAAGCTATTGGCGAAGCTGCGATCGGGCACGCCGGTCGCGAAATCGACATTGCTGAGGACTCTGCAAGCCCTTGCCAGCCGGCACGATGTTGGGTCGCCGGTCGCCGACCTTGTGATCGATACGCGATCGCGCTGATGGCCGACCTTCGTCGCGCTGTGATCCGCCGCGCGCCGTGTCGCACCGGGGGCGGTTCCCGCGCGACCGGATCGATCGTTGCGGTTCCCGGTATCAGACGGCCAGCGCACGCTCCAGCACGCGCACCGAATGCACCGCATCGCGCCCGGAGAGATCGCGAATCTGATGCCGGCACGACGTGCCATCCGCGACAATGATGTCCTCGGCCGCGGCGGCACGCACCGCCGGCAACAGTGATGCCTCCGCCATCGCCCGCGACACATCCTGCGTCTCCGCCTGGTAGCCGAAGCTGCCGGCCATGCCGCAGCACGACGATACGATCGGCTTTACCGCGAGGCCGGGCACACGTTTCAGTGCGGCAAGCGAATCCGGAAACGCACCGAATGACTTTTGGTGACAATGGCCATGCACATGGGCGGTGCCGGGCAGCGCCCGCAGCGGCAGATCGATCTTCTCGCGCATCAAAAACTCGGCCAGCAGCATCGCCCGCCCGGCAAGTGCATCGGCCTCTTCCCCCGGCAGCAGCGAGCGAAACTCGTCGCGCAACGTAAACAGACAGGACGGCTCCAGCCCGATCACCGGCAGCGTGCCCGCCAGCCGGCGCAGCGTGCGCCGAGCCTCGGCGCGCGCTTTGTCGATCATCCCGACCGCAAGGAAGCTGCGCCCGCAGCACAGCGGCCGCCCGCGCGTCACTGGCATGATGGCGCGATAGCCGGCGGCCGCCAGCACACGCAGCGCCGCGCGCAAATTCTCCGGTTCGAAATAGCGGTTGAACGTATCCGCCAGCAGCAGCACCTCGCCGCGCGGCTTTGCCGGTGCCAGCGCGTCGGCCTCCGCATCGCGAAAGAAGTCGCGCCGCCACACCGGCATCGACCGCGACGCCGCGATGCCAAGCCAACGCTCGCCCAACCGGCGCAGCAGCGGGATCGCGTTGCGCAGATTGGCCAGCGGTGTGAGGCGTGCGGCGAACGGCCCGTAGCGTGGCAGCTCGGCGATCAGCCCGTCCCGTGCGCCGAGCCCATGCCGCTCGACACGCGCCGCCAGCACCTCGATCTTCATCTTCGCCACATCCACGCCGGTCGGGCATTCGCGCCGGCACGCCTTGCACGACACGCACAGCGCCATGGTCTCCGCCAGCGCGTCCGAGGCCATCGCGTCGGCGCCGAGCTGCCCGGTCAGCGCCAACCGCAATGTATTCGCGCGCCCGCGTGTGAGATGCACCTCGTCGCGCGTAACGCGCCAGGACGGGCACATCACCGACGCATCGAACGCGCGGCAGGTGCCGTTGTTGTTGCACATCTCGACCGCGCCCAGCATCCCGCCGAGCGGGCCCGGATGCTCCGACCAGTCGAGCCTCGGCACAAAGTCGCGCACCGCCGCATAGCCTGGGCCGTAACGAAATAGTGAGCGGTCATCCATGCGCGGCGGACGCACGACGCGCCCGGGGTTGAGCAGACCACGCGGATCGAATGCGTCTTTCACCGTCTCGAAGGCGCGCGCGATACGGGCGCCGAACATCACGGCGTTGAACTCGCTGCGTGCGATGCCGTCGCCGTGCTCGCCGGAATGCGATCCTTTGTACTCGCGCACGAGGGCAAAGCATTCCTCGGCGACCGCGCGCATCGTTGCGACGTCGGTCGGGTCCTTCATGCTCAGCACCGGGCGCACATGCAGGCAGCCGACCGAGGCATGCGCGTACCAGGTCCCCTTCGTGCCATGCCGGGCAAACACGTTGTTCAACCGTTCCGTGTAGTCGGCAAGGTCCGGCAGATCGACCGCGCAATCCTCGATGAAGGAGACCGGCTTCCCGTCGCCCTTCATCGACATCATGATGTTCAGCCCGGCCTCGCGCACCGCGGCGATGTCCGCCTGGAACCCCGGCTCCAGCGCGCGCACCACCGCGTTTGGATGACCCAGGTCGCCCATCAGCGCGTCCAGCTCGGCCAGCTTGCCATGCAGCGGCGCATCCGCCTCGCCATGGAATTCGACGATCAGCAGACTGTCCGGTTCGCCGCGCAACATCGCATCGATCGTTGCGCGGAAGATCGGAATGCCACGGCCGAGGTCGATCATGGTGCGGTCGACCAGCTCCACTGCCTCGGGATCCAGCTTCACGATGTGCTGCGCCGCCTCCATGGCGCGGCGAAAATTCGAAAACTGGCAGATGCCCAGCATTTTTCGCGGTTTTATCCGGTGCAGCTTGAGCTCGATCGCGGCCGAGAACGCCAGCGTGCCCTCCGATCCCACCAGCAGCCGCGCCAGGTTCTCGCGTCCAGCGGCGCGTGCGGCCGGAGTCAGCACGTCGATGTTGTAGCCGCCGACACGGCGAAGCTGGTGCGGAAAGCGCGCGGCGATTTCGTCCGCCTCCGTCGCGCCGAGCGTGCGCAGGCGCTGGATCAATTCCGCGATGCTCGCCGGGACCTCGGCGCCGAGATTGTCCGGTATCATACCGAAACGGTGCCGTGTGCCATCGGCCAGGATCGCGTCGATCGCATGCACGTTGTCCGCCATCAGACCGTAACGGATCGACTTCGAACCGCACGAGTTGTTGCCCGCCATGCCGCCGATCGTGCAGCGCGCATGGGTGGACGGATCGACCGGGAAGAACAGCCCGTGCTGGCGCAGCGACGCATTCAGGTGCGCCAGCACCAGCCCCGGCTCGACCAGTGCCGTGTGCGCCACCGGATCGACTTCAAGAATGCGGTTGAGATGCTTCGCGCAGTCGATCACCAGCGCGCGGTTCACCGTCTGGCCGCACTGGCTGGTGCCACCGCCACGCGGTAGCACCGGCACGCCATGGTCCCGCGCGATCGCCAGCGTCGCCGCGACATCGTCGATGGTTTTCGGGACGACGACGCCGATCGGCTCGATCTGGTAGATCGAGGCGTCAGTGGCATAGCGCCCGCGATCGGCGCGGCCAAACAGAACCTCGCCGGCGATCGCGTCGGTCAACTGGGTGGCCAGCCGGGAGTCACCCGGAGCAAGCGTGCTGGTTTCCGCCATCGTAATGTCCATCTGCACGGCGATCGTAGGCCATGGACGGCGCGGCTGCCATGGCCTGTCATCCGCGGGGGTAATTCCAGCATGGAACGTTAACCTAACACTCTCCCCCTCCCCTTGAGGGAGGGGGTTGGGGGGAGGGGTCGGTGCGGTACCAAGCCTCGAAGCTTGGTGCCGCACCGACCCCTCCCCCCACCCTTGGTCCGCCTCGCGGCCCAAGCCCTCAAGGGGAGGGGGAGAGTGTTACGTTGCAGCTCGCGCCATTGGCAACGCCTCCGACGCGACGCATGCAGTATGGTCTGCGGCAAATCTTCAACCGCCCGGAGCAAGCCATGGCCGTTGTTCTCTACGAGAATTTCCGCGCCCTGTTCTACGCGCCATTCTATGCAGCGCACGCGATCGGCGCCTATGCTGCGGAGGGTGCCGACGTCACCCTGTGCGCGTCGCCCGATCCGGCAAGCAGTGCCGCCGCGCTGCGTGCCGGCGCGGCCGACGTCATGTGGGGTGGGCCGCTGCGCGTGCTGCTGACCCACGCCAAGGACCCGGCGTCCGACCTCGTGTGCTTCTGCGACGTGGTCCAGCGCGATCCGTTCTTCATCGTCGGCCGTACCGCCAGACCGGATTTCCACCTCGAAAACCTGCCCGGTCTGCGGTTCGCGTCCGTGGCCGAGGTGCCGACACCCTGGCTATGCCTGCAGGACGATCTGCGTCGCGCCGGCGTCGATCCAGCCGCGCTATCCCGCGTCTCCGGCCCGAGCATGACGGACAACGCCGCCGCATTGCGCGCCGGCACGCTTGACGCGGTACAGCTCTTCCAGCCGCATGCCGAGGATCTGCTCGCCTCCGGAGCCGGGCATTTGTGGTATGCCGCCGCGTCGCGTGGCCTGACCGCCTACACCACTCTGGTCACCCGCCGCTCGGTGATCGCCGCACGGCGCGATGAGCTCCTGGCGATGGTTCGTGCCATGCGGCGCACGCTGCGATGGATCGCCGCCACCAGCGCCGCCGACATCGCCCATGCGCTGCGCGATTTCTTTCCCGACGTGCCGCACGGCCTGTTTGCCGCAGCCATCGCGCGCTATCAGGCGCTCGATCTCTATGCCGCCGATCCGCTCATGCCGCGGGCCGGTTTCGAGCGACTGAAAGCGGCGATGCGGTCCGGCGGCGCGCTGTCGCACGACATCACGTTCGAGGCGTGCGTGGATATATCATTGGCACATCAGAACGTTCCGCCCTCGTAATGCGCCCATGGAGCGCCCGATCCGGGCGGCGTCGCCCGGACGGCGTCCGATCACAGCGAGTGGCCTGGCCACGACCTTACAGTGGAGCCCCACCGCCGTTGTCAATGTCCGTTCGGGCACAGAACGTCACAGCATCTGTCCGCCGTCCACCACGATCGTCTGCCCGGTCACCCAGTTCGCGAACGGCGAGGCAAGGAACAGCACGACGTTCGCCACTTCCTCGGGATGGCCAAGCCGGCCGAACGGGATCGACTTCAAAACGGCATTATACAGATTTGGCGCATCCGACTTGCGCTTGTCCCACACGCCGCCCGGAAATTCGATCGACCCCGGCGCTACGCCGTTCACCCGTATGCCGTCCCGCGCGTACATCGCCGCCTGGGTGTTGGTGTAATGGATCACCGCCGCCTTGATCGCGCCGTACGGCGGCTGCCGCGCCGCGGAGTGCAACGCCGCGATCGAGGACGTATTGACCACCGAACCGCGTGCGTCTTTCAGATACGGCAGCGCGGCGTGGGTTGCGTGGACGATCGCCATCAGATCGACCGCGAAACTGACGCCCCAGCCCTGCGCGTCATCCGCCGAGCCGAATCCCGAGGCGTTGTTCACCAGCACATCGCACCCGCCGATCACCGCGGCTGCCTCGGTGATGTAACGGCCGATCGCGCCTGCGTCGGCCAGGTCGCAAACACCGGAATGCGCAATGTTGCCGAAGGCGTCGATCTCGTCGCGGGTCTGCTCCAGCGCCTCGGCGCCGCGCGCGCAGATCGAGACCGCCGCGCCGGCGCGCGCGAAACCGAGGGCGATCGCGCGACCGATGCCGCGGCTGCCACCGCACACGATGGCCCGTTTGCCGCTGAAGTCGAACGTCATGGAAGCTGCCTCCTTCCGCTAGTGGTTCGGCCGTCCCGCCGTGACTCGGTCTTCGCCGTGCCTCAGTTCCCGCCGTGACCCGGCGCCCGCCGCGCCGCAGCCCGCGCTTCGCCTTGGCCCTGCCGTGACTCAGCCGCCGCGACGCCTCAGCCGCCGCCGTGCCTCAACCGACGAACTCCGTTTCGAATTCCCGGCTGGTTGCCACCACGTTCTCCGGGTTCATTGTCCCCGTGGCGGCCAACCGGTCGATCGCCTCGAAGTAGCGCTCCTGCCCGCCGGGCGTTCCCCACTCGAGTATCTTGCCGCGCGTGCTGCCGACGTACTTGAACGCGTGCACGGTCTCGCGCGGCACGAACACCATGGCGCCCGGCCCGGCCGTCGCCGTCTGCCCACCGACGCTCAGCTCGAACTCGCCCTCCAGCACGTAGAAATACTCCTCGTGGTCGTGATGGAAATGCGGCGGCGGTCCCTGTCCCGGCGCGAATTCCGCAACGAGCGCGGCAAACGACCCACCGGTCTCCTCGGCGCGGAGCATGATGTTCATCGGGATGCCGAACGCGTTGATCGACTTGCCCTGGCCGGGGCCGATGATCTTCGGCACCAGGCTGGCGGCTGGATGTACAGTCGGCATCGGCTCGGCCCTCTCTCGTTGTGCCGAGTTTAACACCGGGTCTGAGTGAGGCGGAAGGTCATCCCGGGCGCTGGCGCAGTGGACTGATGTCAGCTTCGTGGTCGATCCGTTCCGCAGGCGCCGGATGACTGAATGAGATCGGTGAGATCCACCAGCGCGTACCAACGCCACGGCCCAACGCCATGGTGACGTCACCATCCGTTGGCACCGCCCCGCGTGGCTTGCCCGAGGGCAATGCCACTCCGCTAACGCCACAGCTCGCCCTTGGGCGGTACCGGTCGCTAATGCGGTCAGCGCGTCCCCGTCTGACCGATGACTCGGCCGCCGCCGTGGCTGATCGCGGAATGTGCCGGGGCTTCCGCCACTTCGTCGTATTCGTGCGATGCCCCCTGAACGACCCCTTGGGCGCCCGCCTGGGCGACGGCGGTCGTCGTCCGCTCGGCGGCCGGCCGCAGAACGCGCCCCGGCGGATTGAGCGCCGGCTCCGCCGCCGGTGTGGCGAGCGCTGTCAGCATGATACCGGTGTCCGGGCGGTCATAGATGAAGCCGTAGGTCGGGTAGGTGCTGCCAAAGGAATCGCCGCGGCCGAGGCCCACACGCACCGCCGTCCAATCATTGTTCTCCGACACGTCGACGACGGGGACGTTGTGCGCGATCCCACCTCCCGCCCAATTCGCCTGATCGATCTTGATCTCGTGGTTGCCGATGACCGTGGTGACCACGGCGACGTGGCCAAGCCGCATCCGTCCATTGGCGCGGAACGCCAGCACGCTGCCCGGCTCCGGCACGCGGCCGCGCGCGTAGGCGCCGATGGCATGGTCCCACCATTGCCAGGCATTTCCCGCCACGATGATCCCCGAGGCACTGCGCGCATAGGGAACGCAGGAGATTCCGGCGACGCCCACCAGGGCCGGGATCGCCTCGCCGTGCGTCGCGGTCAGGCGCACGCCCGCACGGGTTATGTGCTCCACGGCGGCCTGGTGTGCGTCACGCTCGTGATGCGCCGGTTGCACGACCGGGCGCGTCGCATCCGCATTCGTTTCGGTACTCGCATGACCAATGTGAGCGAAGACGGGCAATGCCATGGCGAGGACAGATCCAAATAGCCGAGCCCAGCGATGGTGCGCCCTGCGCAGATGCGATCGGCCCCCCGGATGGGTCATCCGACGCCACCACGGCGGTGGCCGCCAATCCCCTTGCCGCCCTGGACCGTCGTCGTACCAGACACGGACCGCGGGCGACCGCGGCTCTGCGGCGCGGCGGTCAGCGCCACCCGCGGGCGTGTCGCGGTGATGTCCATGGTCGGCATCCGATCCTCGTTCGCCTGTGAAGGACGGGAGTGTACGACTCAATGGATGACGAAACGTTTACCGGTGCGCGCGCAGCCGCAAATAGTCGGGCGCCAGCGGGGTCGTCCCGACCTCCAACCCTGTTTTTTGACTTCGTGGTCGACCCGTTTTCGCAAGCTGTCTGCTTGAAGGGTTCGACGACATCACCCTTTCGCTCGCCAACGAAGCAGCGATCGCGGTCTTCGAGCAGGCGGACCGGGGTGCGCGCCCTTGGGCGACGCCGACGGGTTAACCCGGGTGGCTAACGCACTCCGGGCGTCGCTGGGTCCGCCCGATCCATGACGAGTCCGCCGCCATGACTGGTGCCGGGATGTGCCGGGGCTTCCGCCACTTCGTCGTAGTCGCGTGGTGCCGCCTGAGCGCCCGCCTGGACGACCCCTTGGGCGTCCCCCTGGGTGAGCACGGTCGTCGTCCGCCCGGCGGCCGGCCGCAGATCGCGTCCCGGCGGATTGAGTGCCGGCTCCGCCGCCGGCGCGGTGATCGCTGTCAGCATGGTGCCGGTGTCCGGCCGGTCATAGATGAAGCCGTAGGTCGGATAGATGCTGCCAAACGAATCGCTGCGGCCGAGGCCGACACGCACCGCCGTCCAGTCATTGTTCTCCGAGACATCGACGACCGGCACGCTTCGCACGACCCCGCCGCCCGCCCAATTCGCGTGATCGATCTCGATCTCGCGGTTGCCGACGACCGTGGTGACCACCGCGACGTGGCCAAGCCGCATCCGTCCATTGGCGCGGAATGTCAGCACGCTGCCCGGCTCCGGCACGCGGCCGCGCGCGTAGGTGCCGGTGGCATGGTCCCACCATTGCCAGGCATTTCCCGCCACGATGATCCCCGAGGCGCTGCGCGCATAGGGAACGCAGGAGATTCCGGCGAAATGCAGTCGGGCGTGGCCCGCGTATCCGCGCGCCATGATCAAACGCACACTGGCATGGGTCATGTGGTTGACCGCACGGTGCAGCACATGCGCCTGGTGCGTCATCTGGGCGCCCCGGTGGGTCGCCGTCTCGTGGGCTGTGGTGCTGGCATGGCTGGGTGGAGCAAGGGCGGGCAGCGCGACAGCCAGAACCGATCCGAAGAGCCAAGTTCGGCCTCTGCGATTACCTGCGCCCATTCGATCGACCCCCGGGTTGCGACTGTTAGCCCCGCCGTGACGGTGCAGCAGGGTTGCAACAGTGACAACCCAAGGGTGGCCGAATTCACGAAATCGCGACCAATTTGCCAATAGCCCCCTGTGGATAACTGCCGAAATGGGGACTCTTGTCCTAATCAGTAACATTCCGTGAGCTTGCGTACCAAAAAAGGCGGCTTGGGCGAATCGAGATCCCGATCCGCCACGCCGCCTATCATTTGGAAGCATCACTCACTTGCAGGCTGTCACCATTATCTCGACCAGCAGGCGCGGGTCGGCGAGGTCCGCCGCCACGCAAGCGCGGGCGGGTGCCGCATCGGTCGGCAGCCAGGCAACCCAGACCTCGTTCAGCGCCTCGCGGTCGCGAATGTCCTTCACCCAGATCTGTGCCTGCAGCAGCCGTGTCTTGTCGGTGCCATGGCGTTCCAGCAGGTCATCGATCTGAGCCAGCACCTCGGCGGTCTGCTCCTTGATGCCCTTGCTCGAGTCTTTTGCGGTGACGCCCTGAAGATACACGAAACCATGGTACTCGACGGCCTTGGCGAGGACCTTGTTCGGCTCGGTGCGGATAATCTTGGTCATTGGACCCTCCGGTTGCGCTGGCGGCTGATTGCGGTTCGCGGCTTCTAAGGCCGGATCGCCGCATCGGCAAGCAGCCGGTGGCTTACGGCTGGTCGCTGGAAGGTGGCGCCGTGTCCTCGCGGTTGGTTTCGGTGCCGGTGTTGCGCACGCAGTCGTCGACAACCTGCTCGTTGTGGAATCTCGCCGCCAGGTCATTGGTCTGGTTGCCAGGCACATAGCTGTCCGAGTAGGGCAGGCCGGACTGATTGATGCTGTAGATGGCCCCGCGATTGTTTCGGTCATAGACTTGGCTCGCGTGATCCCGGCACGCCGCCAGCGTCGCGCGGTCGGTATGCGATTGCGGCGACGCCCCGAACGCACAGCCGCCCAGCCCGGTCAGAAGGCACCATGCCAACATGCGCCGTGTTCGGATCATGCCAGGTCGGGTCGTGCCAAGTCGGATCGTGCCAGGTCGAATCATGCCAGGTCGGGTCATGCCAGGGATCCAGCCGGTTGCGCCGCCGGCAGTTCGACCAGCGACGGGATGAGGCGCGACCGAAACCCGCCCTCGTCGAACCGCGCCTCCGCCGTCAGTGGCGTCGCCGCGGCGGCATGCAGCAGCGACGGGTGCAGATCGGCTCCATCGCGCTCCAGTCGGCACAGCGGGACCGCCCACCGGGCACGCGCCAGCAGGTCGACCAGCGCCAGCAGCCGGAGGCAAAGTGACAGGCCGTAGGAGCTCCTGAGGCCGGCGATCTGATCGACCGCGGCAGCCCAGCAGCAGGCGTCCCGGTCGGCCAGCGCCAGCTCGGTGAACGAGCCGTCGGGGCGGCGGAACCGGAAGCCGCGCACGGCGCCCCAGGTCGCGGCCATAGCGGCCTCCCGCGCCGCATACCACGCTCGCTCCAGGTCCCGCCCGCGCACCGGCGGCAACGCCTCGGGCGGCGCATCGACCACATAGGTCAGCGCGCCGCCGGCAAGGACGTCGACCCGCACGGTTGGGGACTGCTCCCCGGGTTCCATCGGATGTTCCATCAGTGCCACAATGGGGCGGCGGCGCGCCGGACGCCAGCCCGCGCGCGATACTGCTCGGTGAAATCTGCCGGAAAATGCCGTCAGATTTCGCCGAGCAGGGTTGATTTGGCGGGCCGATTCACCCGACGCTCAGATCGTGAGTGTCGGGATCGGACTACGAACAGGAGGTTTCGACCATGCCGGATCCCGCCAGTCTCACCGCGACCGCAGCCGCAAGGCAGATCCGCGCCGGGACGCTCCACCCGGTGGCGTTGATGGAGGCGTGCCTGGCACGCATCGCCGCGCGCGAGCCTGAGGTGCGGGCCTTCACCCATCTCGTCCCCGACCAGGCGCGCCACGCCGCCGCCGCAGCGTCGCCGGGGCCGCTGCACGGCCTGCCGATCGGTGTGAAGGACGTGCTGGACACCGCTGACATGCCGAGCGAATACGGCTCGCCGATCTGGCGCGGCTGGCACCCCCGCGCCGATGCCGCCGCCGTCGCCTCGGCGCGCAGGGCGGGCGGCGTGGCGATCGGCAAGACCGTCACCACCGAGTTCGCCACCCGCCAGCCGGGACCGACCGCCAACCCGCGCGGCCTCGGGCACACCCCGGGCGGTTCCAGCAGTGGCTCCGCGGCGGGCGTGGCGGACGGCTTCTTCCCCCTGGCCTTCGGCACCCAGACTGCCGGCAGCATCCTGCGCCCGGCCGCCTATTGCGGCGTGGTCGGCTACAAGCCGAGCTTCGGCATGATCAGCCGCATCGGCATGAAGATCATGTCCGACAGCCTAGATACGGTCGGCGTCATGGCCCGCAGCGTCGCCGACTGCGCGCTGTTCGCGGGCGCGGTGTCCGGTCGCGATCTCGGCGACCCGGATACCAAGCTGGATCGCGTACCACGCATCGGCATCTGCCGCTCGCCAAGCTGGGACAAGGCGCTGCCGGAGACAGCGGCGCTGCTCGATCGGATCACGACCGCGCTCAGCCGCGCCGGCGCCGCCGTGTCGGAGCGGGAGCTGCCGCCGCGCATCGCCGCCCTCACCACCGCGCATCCGGTGGTGATGAACAACGAAAGCGCCCGCGCGCTCGGCTGGGAGCTGGCGACCGCGCGCGAGCAGATCAGCGAGGGTCTGCGCGAGCGGCTGGACTTCGGCCTGTCGCGCAGCGAAGCCGAGCTCGCCAAGGCCTATGCCGTATTCGCCGAGGCGCAGGCAGCATTTCCGGCCGCCACCGAGGGCCTCGATATGCTGGTAACCCCGTCGGCGCCCGGCCAGGCGCCGAAGGGTCTCGAGTGGACCGGCGATCCGGCGTTCAATTTCTTATGGACCAGCCTGCACGTGCCTTGCGTGACGGTGCCGGCCGGGGAGGGGCCGGATGGGCTGCCACTCGGGATCCAGATCGTCGGCCGGCGGGGCGAGGACCGCGCCGTGCTGGCCTGGGCGCAATGGGTTGCGGCCGCGATCGATTAGGCGCCGGGATGCCACGGTAACGCCGAATAAACCTTATCGTCCCAACCTTCGCCCTGCTTATGGCACTTCTGCCGTGAGCAAGCCGGAGGACCTAAGGATGCGCTTCTGCATTCGCTGGGCTTTCCGGTGGGGGAGGTGGCGGCTGCGACTAACGATCGCACGCCGCCGTTAGCCTTCCCAACCGGTTGCGCGGGGGGCCATTTTGGCTCTCCGCGCTTCCGGACTTTAGCCCAGGCCCCAAGGTCTGCGCAACACCCGCCTTCCGCCGGCAGCAATTCTCGTTTTGGCCGGGCGGTACGGCCTTTCATCATCATGGCCGGACCCCCGGGTCAAGCGCCCGGGGGCATGCTTGTTCCGGCCATCCCTGCAGCACGGTGCCGCGATGGATGGCCGNNTGGGCCAAAATGAGAATTGCTGGTCCGCCGGCGCGGCGCTTACCGTGCCGTTCCCTCGGGCACAAAATCTGGCCGCAGCCGCGCCGGCAGCGTGGCAAGGCTCTCGGTGGTATCGAAGTCACGCAGCACCGCATCGTCCGCCATTTCCACCTCGGCGACCACCTCGACATGCTTGCCCACCAGGAAACGTGCGCCGGAATCTCCCGTAATTCCAAGAATCTCCGCAAAAAAGCTGCGATCCCACAGCATCGGATTGCCCTGCTTGCCACGGAACGTCGGCAGCACGATCCGCCGCCCCTCGGTCGGGTCGTAGGACGCCAGCAGCCGGTCGATCATCCGCCCGGTCACCAGCGGCATGTCGCCCAGGCAGACGATCGCCGCGGCACTGTCGGGCGGCACCGCGGCGATGCCGGCCTTCAGGCTCGCCGACAGCCCGTCGGCATAATCGGGCGCATGCACGAAGCGCACCGGCCGTCCGGCCAGGATCTGTTCCACCGCCTCCGCCTGGTGGCCGAGCACCACCAGCACCGGCCGCGCCCCCGAGGACAGCACGTTGTCCACCACCCGAGCGATCATCGTCTTGCCCGTCCGGTCCGGCACCAGCAGCTTGTTGTGCGGCGCCATCCGGCGTGAGCGCCCGGCGGCCAGCACCACCGCGGCGACGGTGGGTGCTGCGCGCGGCGCCATCCCGCTGCGCGGCGTGCTCGGCGCCTTCTCACGCGGCAGCGGGCGGGTGTCGAACTCCTTCAACAGTCCGCCCACCCCCATCCGCATCAGGTCCGCCGAGGTCACAGCCAGCCCGGCGAACAACCGGGTCAGCACGAAGTCGATGCCGTTCAGCACCGGGCTGCGCGCACACCCCGGCAGCACCAGCGCCGGCCGCGCCCCGATGCGCCCGAGGCAGATCAGGTTGCCGGGGTCCACCGGCATGCCGAAATGCAGGATCTCGCCCCCGGCCCGCACGATGCCGGCCGGCCCAACGTCGCGCCGATCCACCACCGCCGAGGCGCCGACCACCAGCAGCAGGTCGGCGCCGCCCTGTTCTCGCCCTGGGTCCTCCCCGCTTGGGTTGCCCCCGCTTGCGTCCCCTGCTTTTGGGGCGCTCCTGCCGGCGATCAACCCTTCCAGCGCGCGGGCGATCGAAACCTCGTCATGCGCGCAGCGCACCGGCGGCAGCAGCGTACCGGTCAGCCGCGTTACCCGCGCCTCGGTCGCGGCGATCGTCTTCTCGGTGACGCTATCCTTCAGTCCCGGCAGCTCCGTCACCACCAGACCCACCTTGAGGCGGTGGAACGGCGCCAGGGTCAGCGCCGCGCCGCCTTGGCTGGCCAACGTCTCGGCCACCGTCAGCACCGTGCCCGGGACGGCGAACGGAATCACCTTGATGGTCGCCACCAGGTCCTTCGGCGCCACCACCGCGTAGTCGGGCAGGGTGCCGATGGTCAGCGACTCGTCGATCGCGTTCAGCCGGTCGATCTTCGACGCATCGACCCGCAGCAGCCCCGCCGTCTCGGCGAGCAGGTTCACCCGCCCGGTGGCGGCGCGCGAGCGGGCAAGCAGCGGCGACAGCACGCTAAGCGCCAGCCGCTCGGCGGCAAGGTCTTCCGGCACGTCGCCCGGATCGAGCTGCGCGGCGACCACCTCAGCTCGCCCGGCGGCCCGCAGCGCCGCGATCGCCTCGGCGTCGAGCACCGTGCCCTTGCGGATCATCCGCTCGCCGGCCCGCAGGCTATGCGCCATGATGGCGCCGCGCGCGTCCTCGAGCGGCACGGGGCCGAATCTCATGGCCCGGACTTCATCCAATACGTCATGCCGGCGAAGGCCGGCATCCACGACTTGCCTCCGTGCAGCAAACCAAGCCGTGGATGCCGGGCCCGCGCCCGGCATGACGGGAGAATGGCGCCGCGTGCCATGATGCGATTCGACCGCTCCCGAACAGTCCTTAAGGCCAACGTCATGCCGCCCGCGTCATGCCGCCGCCTTCTGGCCCAATGGCGACCCACGGTGCGCGGCGACCACCTCGGCGATGATCGACAGGGCAATCTCCGGCGCGGTCACCGCCTCGATGTTCAGCCCGACCGGGCCGCGGATGCGCGCCATCTCCAGGTCGTTATGCCCGAGCTCGCGCAGCCGCTTCAGCCGTGCGGCGTGGGTTTTCCGCGAGCCGAGCGCGCCGATGTAGAACGCCGGCGATTTCAGCGCATGGTCCAGCGCCGGATCGTCCAGCTTCGGATCATGCGTCAGCGTCACCACGGCGGTGCGCACGTCGGGGCGCAACTTTTCCATCGCCTCGTCCGGCCACTCGGTGGACACGGTGACGTTGGGGAAGCGCTCATCGGAGGCGAAGGCGCGGCGCGGATCGACCACGATGACGGCGAAGCCGGTCGCGGCGGCGAACGGCACCAGCGCCTGGGCGATATGCACTGCGCCGACCACGATCAGGCGCAGCGGCGGGTTGTAGACGTGCAGGAACCAGTCGGTGTCGCCAATTTTGACGGTGCGCGTTTCATCGTCGGCCAGCGCCGCGGCGGCAGCTTCATTCAGCTCGGTGGGCGCGCCCGGATCGGGCAACAGCCGCTGCGCCCCGTCCGGCAGGCGCGTGCCCAGCACAATCGGCCGTCCGGCTCGCCTGGCGTCATCCAGCGCGGCGAGGATTTCGGGGGTCATGGGAGTACGCCTTTCGGTCCGTCGTCGCCCGACTCGCTCTCACCGTCATGGCCGGGCTTGACCCGGCCATCCCCGCAACACCGGTGCTGCGGGGATGGCCGGGTCAAGCCCGGCCATGACGGATGGGCGCGCGGCGGCGCTGCATGGGACGCGATCACGTCAGCTTCTCCACGAACACCTTCACCTTGCCGCCGCAGGCCAGCCCGACCTCCCAGGCGCGCTCATGTGTCACGCCGAAATCCAGCAGTTGCGGCGTGCCGGTCTCAATCGTCTTCATCGCCGCCTCGGCGACCGCGCCCTCGATGCAGCCGCCGGATACGGACCCCGCCATCTTGCCGGAGGTCGTCACCGCCATCTGGCTGCCCGCCGGCCGAGGCGAACTGCCCCAGGTCTCCGTCACCGTGGCGATCGCCACGCTTTCCCCGGCCGAGCGCCAACGCGCCGCCTGGCCCAGAACGTCCTCGGTTTCTAACGGATTCATGACGCCATCCTTTCGGGCATGCCCGCACGCCGAGCCGGCATCGGGCGAGACAGCAGATCGACCAGCGCGCGCAGGCTGGCCAGGTTGTGCACGGGCCGAAACTCGTCCACATGCGGCAGCATCGCGCGGATACCCTGTGATTTTGGTTCGAACCCGCTCCAACGCAACAGCGGGTTCAGCCAGATCAGTCGCCGGCAGGAACGGTGCAGCCGATCCATGTTCTCCGCCAGCCCCTGGGCGCCGTCACGATCGAGGCCATCGGTGATCAGCAGCACCACCGCGCCCTGGCCCAGCACGCGCCGGGCCCAGAACCGGTTGAAAGTCGCCAGCGCCTCGCCGATCCGCGTGCCGCCGGACCAGTCGGGCACGATATGCGCGACCATCTGGAAGGCAACCTCCGGGTCGCGATGACGAAGCTGGCGGGTGACGTTGGTCAGCCGCGTGCCGAACAGGAACCCGTGCACGCGGTCGCGGTCGTTCGTCACCGCGTGCAGGAAATGCAGCAATATCTGTGCGTAGCGCGACATTGATCCGGAGATGTCGCACAGCACGACTAGCGGTGGCGGGCGCGTCTGACGCCGGCTGCGGGCGATCGTCAGGATCTCCCCGCCCTGGCGCAGGCTGGCACGAATGGTCCGCCGCAGGTCGGTCACCGGCCCGTGCGGGTCGGGGCGCAGCCGGCGCGTGCGGCGTAGGTCGAGCGGCAGGGTCAGCCGCCGGATCTCCCGTTTGGCCAGCTCGATCTCCGCGGCACTCATCGCCTCGAAATCCATCCGCTGCAGCCGCTCCTGCTCGGACACGGTCAGCACCGCATCTTGCACCGGTGAGTCCTCCGGCGGCGTCAGCGGCGGGCGAGGCGGGGCCATCGCCTCGGCGACGCGGCGGCTGCCGGCGCCGGGGCGTTCCCGCTTCTTCTCCTTCTGCGCGTCGAGCAGCGCCATCGCGGCGGCCTGGTGCGCGGCGGTGGGATCGCGCCAGAACAGCGCGAAGGCCTGGTCGAACACCTCCTGATGCTCGTGCCGGTGCACCATCGCCGTGCGCAGCGCGGTGCGCGCCTGGAGCTTGCTGCCAAGGTCGACCTGGGTCAGCGCCTGGTGCGCGGCGATCGTCTCGGCCGGCCCGACCGGCAGCCCTGCGCGCCGCAGGAGCCGCGCGAAATGCAGCACGTTGGCTGCGAGGGTGGGGGAGGAGGTGTCGGCAACCATGCACGAATACTGCGACAATGGCTGCCTGCCGCAAGAGGCGACGGGCGATCGGGTGAACCGAAGGAAGGCCAGGGCGCCGCCCTGAAACCCGCCAAGGGGCTTTTCCCCTTGGAACCCTTTTTTTGGCGATTATGCACCTGACATAGCGGACCGCCCGCGATCTCGACGGCCAACCCAGCACCGGATACCATTCGGCCGTTGGTAACGTGTGGGGGCGGGCATGGCTGACGAAGACGTGATCCTGGCGAAGCCGGCGGAGCCTGTGCTGACGGCCGAGCCAGCGGTGACGGCCGAGCCAGCGGTGACGGCCGAGCCAGCGGTGACGGCGGATCAAGTTAGGGAGGCGCTCGCCCCATTTTTGGCGCGCCACCCAGCTTCCGCCGTTGAAGAGATAGAGATCGCGCCCGGCAAGCGCATCAGCATCAAGGCGCCGTGGGGGGACGACTCACTGGCCATCTTCGTGCCGCAGCAGCTAGCCCCTTTTGCCGATACGCTAAACAACCTTCTCCTTCCCGAACGATATACGGCAATATGGCACGTTGACACGAAAGATTTTGAGATCATCTGGACGGCCTTTGAATTGCCGAGTGCTTGGCAGGAGGTGCTTTCCAGGAAATTCCGATTTAGGCACGAAGGACAGGAATATGAATGCACGTTCTCTCCGTCCAGTGAGAGGCTTTTGCTGATAGCCGACAATGCGGTACCCATGTCAGCGTCTGCGACAGGGCACCGGAATATGCCCTCATTTAGTGCATACATGACACAGAGAAGGGAGACGGCTGCTCGAATTATACCCCGACGTCCTATTGCCGCCCCGGTCTCGTTCTGGATCAAGAACATAGAGTGGGATGAGGATGCGATTTTAGACTTAGTCATGCATTTGAATTTCTTCATGACATACTACGATGCCGTTTCTCCAGAGATAATTATCCATCCACCGTCAAGCAAGAACGATACGTTCAAGCCCGTTACTCGATATACGGCTGACCGGTTCCCGGAGCATATTAACTCAAGGCCGATGGACAGTAACTTGCTACACTACTGGAGGGCGTCCAGGACGGGAGACTCCGCGCGCAAGTTCCAGTACCTATACAGGATCATCGAGTATGCGGCATCGTACCACCTTGAGAGCGGATCGCGGGCGAACATCAAAAAGTTGATAAACGCGCCTAATGTCTTCGACGATCTCGATCGTGTGATAGAGCACATAATCTCCGCGCTGCCTGCCAAGTCGAACGACTCATACCCTGTCCAGGTCGTGCTGAGAGACAGCGTCAATCCTAGGCTGCTGTGGAGAGAGATAGCCAGGAATATGAGCGCATTCGACCGCGAGACTGTCTTTGATGGCGGGTTCACCCTGAGACCGCTTGTGGCTAAATCGACCGGTGGAGAGCACGAATTTTTGAATTCGGGCATCGAGCGGGTTGCCGCCACAATTAGGGACATAAGGAACGCCCTATCACATGGGCGCGAGCAGAAAAGCAGGGACGTGATATTACCGACCAGCGGGAATTTCGAGAAGTTGCGCCCGTGGGTAGCCCTTGTCCAGGTTGCGGCCCAGGAGGTGATGGTTTACCGGCATATTGTATAAGCCTTGACATTGGCGCAAGGCTGATGTGACATTGGGTCGGGTAGGCATTAACACGGCATTCACCATATCGGGGCAGCCTGCCTGGAGTAGAGGAGACTCTGACCATGACGCCCGGAGGCTGACCACATCCGCGCCACATTCCCGCCCCCCACCATCAGGGGGGGCGGTTGGCGTGTTTCAGGCATGCAATGCCGCAAGACAACGACCAATTCAGCCCCGAAGAAACCGCCCGACGCCGGGATGCGGCGCTTCTCCGCGCCCTGACGATGCCGCCGTCGCCGCAGAAAGCCCAGCCGAGGCCGCAGAGCACCAAAGCACAGGCGCAGCGGCAACGACGGGCGCGAGAGCGAGCCGAGAGAGCCGCCTAGCCGCCGTCTCCGTTCGTTGGTCACGTCCGGTGCGTTATCAGGCCACGTCGTCCACACGGATCGCGTCGTCTGGCAGCGCGGCTGGATTTACAAGCTGGTCTCGCTTCGGCCTCGCCACCATCCCTTCAATAACGAAGGTGAACGCCGGCTGCTTTGGATCGGGGCGCCTGCTTCGCGCGCCGCTAGGCTGACTCGACTTATCTTTCGGCAACGTGAGCGGGACCGGGATCGGCAGTCGTGGCCTCTGCCCCGAGTACCAAGTTGCGAGGGACACGAGTTGCATCTTGCGGAACGTGCCACCGCCTACGCGAGCTTCGCCCAAGGCGGCAGCCTCTCGACGCATGTCTGGGGTCGGTTCTGCGCGCGAGAAGAAGACGCCCAATTCGACTTCCTCTCGGGCTACCACGGCCTGAAATTCACGCATCTCAGGCACGCCAACCTTTCGACCAGCCTTGACCTGAACGAGGAGGCGGCCGGCGTTGTGAGGCGGGTTGAAGAACCACATTTCGCCGTCAATACCGGTGTCGCGGCCTTTCTTGCCGTTATTCCATAGTTGGCAGCCTAACTCGCTCACGGCCCACTGTTGAAAGCCATATTTATCCGCCTCTGCGAGCCCCTCCGCACTCACGTAATCGGCGGGAATGCCCTCGATCGGCACAACCAAATTCTTAAATCTTGCCTGCAATCTCCGCTCGATCAACCTGACGGCGTAGTAAGATACATCGATCCCGATCCATTGCCGGTTCAGTTGCTGGGCGGCGTGAACCGTCGTGCCGCATCCACAAAATGGATCGAGAACCAGATCGTCGGGGTTGCTGGATGTTTCGATTATTCTCCGCAGCAAAGCCAGAGGTTTTTGTGTCGGATAGCCCATCGCTTCTGATTTGGGCGCGGGCTTAATGTCCTGCCAATCGGTTTGAAGCGGTACTCCCGGCATTTCCTTCAAGCGTTGCATGATTCGCGGCACGCCAGTTTCGCGGTGGATTAACTCACCCCGTTCCCAGAAAGCCCGGAGATTGGCGCGAGAATATGCCCAGAACCGCCCGCGGTATGGTGCAACGCCTTTATATTCCCAGGAGTTCTTTGGGCGAAGGTACTCATCGTCAAAATCCGGTTGCCACCGTTCCTTCAGTCCCTCTCGGCGCTTCACACGCCAGATATAGGACGTATCCCCTCCCGGTTTTGCCGCCGTTGTGTCAGTCTCCTTGTAATCTAGGCCGCTCTCATCCCGGTGGCGATATTCGCTCTCCGTATAGTCCGGGTCGTACGGCGTGTATTGCTGATTCCAACACCACTCGTCACCGATCGTGTAAAAGAAGATCACGTCCCGGACGTTACCGTACTGCTTCCTGCCTTGCTTGGCATCGTTGTGGCTGGACGTACGTCGCCAACTTATCTCCGACCGGTAGCTTTGAGGCCCGAAGATGGCGTCTAGTACTATTTTCAGATAATGGCTGGCGGTCGGATCGCAGTGCAGATAGAGGCTGCCATCCAGTTTCAGAACCCGATGCACCTCGATGAGCCGAGCCGCCATCATCGCAAGGTACGCCATCGTATCGCTGTGGCCTAACGCCTTAGTCAATGCAGTCATTATTAAGGCGATTTCACCGCCATGCGCCAGCGTGTCTCGATAGCAGATATCGGCTTCCTCTCCCCAGCTCCATGTGTCACGAAAGGCGGTCTGCTGCGCCGTCTCCCGCTCGTTCCCCGGCGTCTCGTACAGCAGATTGTATTGCGCCTTTGAGTTGAAAGGAGGATCAAGATAAACAAGCGAAACCGATGCAGAGCCAACATGCTCGCGCATCACTCGCAGGTTATCGCCAAAAAATAGACCCATGCCTCGCCCGCTGACTCTTTGCCTCGCCGTATGAGACTCTCTCGTAACAAACTACGAGTGCGACGGCAGCGTTGTCAACGGGGTATTTCGGCGCATCCTGGCACAATTCACTGGAAGGAGTAGGCTGGTCAGGTCGTGCGCGACGGACGGCTGACGATCCGCACAGGATGGGGAGCACCGATGTCCCGAGTTGACTGGGGAGCACGATGGGGATGAGAAACAGGCTATGATCAGTACCGGTAGGTGGCTGGAAGTCTGCGAAGCCGACGCTGAACGTCGAGCGACGGCGGTAGTGCAGGGATCGGAAGAAACATTCTCGGCCAGAGTGTCCGGCGGCTCACTGGCTTCACCGCGGGAAATAACGGTATGCCGACTGCTTGACGGCTGGCGGACGCACGACTTGGTGTATCGGCCCGATGCAGAAGGCAATTTCGTATTCCAGCACATGCGCGAGAGATGACGCCGATTCAATGGGCCGGCACACTCGTCGGCGCCGTATCGCCAGCGATGAGTGCGTTCACTCCTTCAAATAGCTGGCTATTTGTCAACACGTAGAACAGGCCACCACGACCGTTCTGGCTGCTGGAGCATTTTTGCGAGATAGCACCCTGCTGATTCAGATCACCAAAAATCACATAGGCCACTGAACCGGGGGTGGAGACGCCGATCTTGGCATGGTTGAAGTTCGAGCCAGGATAACCGCCGGTCAGTCCGAATTTCGTATCTGCCCATTCTCCGCTCGTAGCAATCTGGACCGGACCTGGCTCGTGGAGCGTACTGTCCCAGCAGGTGATCTCGGTGGTGGCTGTCGTAGTGTATATTCTTGGCGCCGCCCACCATGTTGCGGCACGCAAAGAGACCCCATCAAGCTCGGCGGATACCAACTGCCACGGTGGCACGTGGAGCCTCGAAGGTTTTGAAATGAGTTGAACGCCGCTCGAAAGCCTATCCTTTGTGGGTCTGGTGCTGCCAGATTTTGTTCCGAGGATCGCTACAAGCTCCTGCACGTCGGTGGGACCACCATTGCTGACAATTTGTGGATTGGTCGGGTCGGTCACGACGCTGGCGTTTCGAAGCGCCTCCAGAACCTTCACGAGGTCCTCTTTGGTCAGCCTGAGCGCGAAGAAATGCTGGCTGAACTGCACGTTGTTGTCGTGAACACAACCGAGCGTGTTTCCATCTCTTTGACGAGGGAAGCTGGCGTTTCCGGCTCCCGGCCAAGACGGAGTCGTGACCTGCATCACAAGGCCATCGCCAGCATCGTTCCAGGCAACAATGCCTTTCGAGTGTCCCCACGGACTGCGGCACTCTCTGTTGCATCCTTGGATTATGGGATCATCGTAGAACTGGTCATTCCACACGACATAGTGGAGGGACCCGTTGTAAATTTCATCAAACGTCGCACCGATGGGGTCAGCTACAGTGTCGCCTGCGCAGTCGCTTCCCTTCTGAAGTTTTTCGTTCTCGCTGCTCGCATAGACGTATTGCTGGCCGGACACTCTATGGTTCAGAATCTCGCCACCAAACGGGCATACCCGGTTGGCATCTCCGGCACACCCTGGGAACGCCGCACCGTTGAACTTGAATACGAACCACCAATCGACCGCATCGCCCTTCTTCAACAGCGGTGAAGGGCCGTCTGCCGCCATGCTTGGAGCAGAGGCGGGCAGCAAGGCGAGGGAAATTGCCGACCAAGTAATCCGAAGCGAGCACCTCATCAGACGATCAGCCGAGCGGCGTAGTGCCTTGGTCAAATGTTGATCAGCTTCTGGGCTCACAGATCTACGCCGTCCAGGCGGATCTCATGCATCAACGGTGTGCGTTCCCGCCAGGCTCCGGCGCGGAACGGCAGTGGGTGGATAACCAAGCCGGTTTCCTCTACGATGTCGGTAACCAGCGGTACCATGCGGCGGACCTCTTGGCGCCGGTCGGTGAAGTCCTTCAGAAAGATAGCCACGTCGTAGTCCGAGTCGGTGCGCGCCTCGCCGCGCGCCCGTGAGCCGAACAGCACGAGACGCTCGATCCGGTCGGCAAATATCCCGCTCAACGCGGAACGGAAGCGCGTCAGGATCGGATCGTCCTGCAAGCGGCGTGGGGCCGACTGGTCCATGCCTATGATACTAGCAGACCATAGCCAGTCATGGCAGCGGTCTGCGGTAGGGCGCGTGCGTCGAGCCACCGACGGGTAAAGCGAAAAGGGCGGAGGTCACAACTCGGCGCCGGCGATGGCACTGCCGTCGGCCGCCAGCCCCTCCGCCAGGTGTTTTGGCGGACGCGCGAGGTCAGGTGTGTGGATCATTCGTTGCGTCCTCGGCACGTGGTTCGGACCGGAGTGCGCGCTCTCCTGCGAACTTTAGGACAGTTTGCCGCAGATACCACGCGTCTGGTTGTCACCACTGGCACGATCACCAGCACGGGCTGGTACCCGCGCGCTGCGAGCAGCCCCGGTCACCCCGATCGCCCAACGCGCCAACGGTGGCTCAGGCTCTTCGGCCATTGACATGACACGCTGCGACAGCCGGTTGGCCCCGGCTTCATCCGCGTGCATCTCCGGCCGACATTCCGTGCTTCGCTTCCGTTCCCTGCCTACCTCGTTGGCAGGAAATAATTCCTTGACCTGTCTTGACGTTCATTATATGTTCCAAAAAACTCAACGCATGGAGCACCAAAATGGACGCGCCTCCCACCCAGATCGCCGCCCTCG
>PLXO01000291.1 GCA_003151425.1 Acetobacteraceae bacterium | reverse complement strand
GGGCGGAGCCCTGACCTTGCTTCGTCCACGCGATGGCGCTGTGGGGGTTGCTTGCGGGTGGTCGGCCCCTCTGCTAGACGGCGCGGCTCATGCAATTGCGACACTATGACGCCCATTGGAGGCGCGGAGTATCATGGCCGTACCCAAGAGAAAGACCTCGCCGTCGCGGCGGGGCATGCGTCGCGCCCACCAGGCGTTGCCGCGCGAGGCGCACGCGGAGTGTCCCAACTGCGGCGAGTTGAAGCGGCCGCACCATGTCTGCAGCCATTGCGGCCATTACGACGGGCGCGAGGTTGTGGCGGCGGGCAAGACGCTGAAGGGCGCGATTCGCGCCTGACGCCCTGCCGCGGCGCACGGACGGGCCTCGTTTGACCGAGCCTTATACGCTGGCGGTGGACGCCATGGGCGGCGACCACGCGCCGGAGATGGTGATCGCGGGGCTCGAGATCGCCGCCGAGCGGCATCCGGGAGCGCGCTTTCTGCTGGTGGGTGACGAGGCCCGGGTTGCGCCGCTCCTCACGATGCACCGCAGGGCCGCCGCCGCCTGCACGCTGCGCCATGCGCCTGATGTGATCAGCAACGAGGCGAGGCCGACCGCGGCGCTGCGGGTGCGTCAGGCGTCGATGCGCGTGGCGATCGACGCGGTCGCCGCCGGCGAGGCGTCCGGGGTGGTCTCGGCCGGCAACACCGGTGCGCTGCTGGCCCTGGCGAAGATCGTGATCAAGACGCTGCCCGGGATCGACCGGCCGGCGATGGCGGCGATCGGACCGTCGGCGCGCGGCGACGTGGTGATGCTGGACCTGGGCGCGAATGTCGCCTGCGACACGCGCAACCTGGTGGAATTCGCCGTGATGGGCGACGTGTTCGCGCGCACCGTGCTGGGGCTGACGGCCCCGTCGATCGGCTTGCTGAATGTCGGCTCGGAGGAGCTGAAGGGCGACGACCGGGTGCGCGATGCGGCCGAGATCCTGCGCCAGAGCCCGATCGGCAAGCAGTTCTACGGCTTCGTCGAGGGCCACGATATCGCCGCCGGCACCACCGACGTGGTGGTGACGGACGGGTTCACCGGCAATGTCGCGCTGAAGACCGGCGAGGGCGCGCTGAAGCTGATCGGCGAGCTGCTGCGCCAGGTCTTCCAATCCTCGCTGGCCGCGAAGCTGGGCTACCTGCTGGCACGGCCGGGGCTGGACCGGCTGCGCGAGTGGTTGGACCCGCGGCGCTACAATGGCGCCGTCATGCTGGGGCTGAACGGCGTGGTGGTGAAGTCGCACGGCGGGACCGACGCGCAGGGCTTCGCGCATGCGATCGACGTGGCGGTCGACATGGTGGTGCACCACTTCAACGACCATATCCGCACCGGCCTGGCCGGGGTGGTGGCACTGATCGCGACCGCTGGGCGCAACGGGGCCGCCGAGCCGGAACCCGCGCCTCTGGCTGCCCCACTGGCCGCCCCACTGGCCGCCCCACTGGCCAGCGCGCAGCACTCGGACTAAAGCCGCGGTATGACGCACATTCGGTCGATTCTCGCAGGGGTCGGCGGCTACTTGCCGGAACGCGTGCTCACCAACGACGAACTGGCCCGCACGCTGGAGACCTCGGACGCGTGGATCACCGAGCGCACCGGGATCCGCCAGCGCCACATCGCCGGCCCGAAGGAGACCGCCGCCTTCATGGGCACCGAGGCGGCGCGCACCGCGCTGGCCGATGCCGGCGCCGCGCCCGCCGAGGTGGACGCGATCATCCTGGCAACCTCGACCCCCGACCAGGCGTTCCCGGCCACCGCGTTGCGCGTGCAGGCGGCGCTTGGGGTGCCGGGCGGCTTCGGCTTCGATCTGTCCGCGGCCTGTGCCGGGTTCATCTATGCGCTGTCGGTGGCCGATGGGCTGATCCGCGCCGGTCAGGTGCGCGGCGTGCTGGTGATCGGCAGCGAGGTCTACTCGCGCATCCTGAACTGGCAGGACCGCGGCACCTGCGTGTTGTTCGGCGATGGCGCGGGCGCCGTGTTCCTGCGCGCCGGAGAGGGCAGTGGCACCGATCGCGGCATCCTTTCCACACATCTGCACGCGCAGGGGACACAAGGCGACATCCTCTACGTCGATGGCGCGGTTGGCCGACCCGACCGGTCCGGGCACCTCGTGATGAACGGGCGCGAGGTGTTCCGCCATGCGGTGACGCGGCTGGCGGAGGCAGTGGATGAGGCTCTGGCGGCCAACGGGCTGACGCGGGGCGATGTCGATTGGCTGGTGCCGCACCAGGCCAATCTGCGCATCATCGACGCGATGGGCCGCAAGCTCGGGCTCCCGGCGGAGCGCATTGTGGTAACGGTCGATCGCCACGCGAATACCTCGGCCGCGTCGGTGCCGCTGGCGCTCGCCGAGGCGTGGCATGACGGGCGGATCCGTCGCGGCGACCTTGTGCTGCTGGAGGCGCTTGGCGGTGGACTGACCTGGGGCTCGGCATTGGTACGAATGTAACACGCTCGCTTTTTCGGCTGCAACACCCTGATCCTGATTGATTTTCGCCGCACTGCATGCTTGACGTGTGGGGCCTGGATGCTTAGCGTTCGCCAATGAACACCGTGACGCGGGCGCAACTGGCCGAGACGATCTACGCCCAGGTTGGGTTGTCCCGCAACGAATCCGCCGACCTCCTGGAGAATGTGCTGGCCCGGGTCATCGCGACGCTCGAGGCTGGAGAATCCGTCAAGATCAGCGGGTTCGGAACGTTTTCGGTACGGCAGAAGGGGCGCCGGATCGGCCGCAATCCGAAGACCGGCAAGGAGGTCCCGATCCTGCCGCGCCGGGTATTGGTGTTCCGCCCCAGCCATGTGCTGAAGGCCCGGGTCAACGGCGGAACCGCCGTCATCGACGACGATGAGGAGGCCGACGGCGAATGAGCGGCGCGACCGGGAACGGCGTGCCCGCGAACAGAGGGGCGGACGCAGCCACGATCGCGGCGCGCGCCCGCCCGAAGAAGGCGCCGAACGCATTCCGCACTATCAGCGAGGTGGCGGACGACCTGCATATCCCGCAGCACGTCCTGCGCTTCTGGGAAACCAAGTTCCCGCAGGTCAAGCCGCTGAAGCGTGGTGGCGGCCGCCGCTACTATCGGCCGGATGACATCGCGCTGCTGCGGCGGATCTCCGATCTGCTCTACATTCAGGGCTACACGATCAAGGGCGTGCAGCGGCTGCTGCGCGACGGCGGCGGCTGGTTGTCCGACGACATCCCGCCTCCCTCGCCGGATGAGCAGGCGGCCGCGGCGGCGGAACGCGATGCCGCGCCGGCGCTGGAGCCGGAGCTGCCGATGCCCGGGTTGTTGCCGCCCTCCTCCGGCTCGCTGCAGACAGCACGGGTGACGCTGCGGCCGAAGGTGGACCCTGAGACTGAGCGCCTGCGGACCGTGCTGGTCGAGACGCTGCGCGAACTGGAAGAGCTGCGCGCGCTGATCGGCTGAGCCCGCTTCGACCAAGCCCCCTTGGACCAAGATTGCGTGTGGTGGGTTGGTGCTGCTAGACCGGCCCTCCCACGGTCGGAGCGTAGCGCAGCCTGGTAGCGCATCAGTCTGGGGGACTGGGGGTCGTGGGTTCAAATCCCGCCGCTCCGACCAATGTTTTCAAAGCCTTATCATAAATCGGACCGATCAGCGAAAACCGGCCGGATACCAATCGGCAACCACGTCATCTCTGTCAGCTATCCGCGCTGGCCAGGAAACAGCTTCTCAAATCGCGCGCAAGCCTCGGGGTATTGAAGCTCTGCGATCTCACCAGAGGCCATCCAAAGGCCAAGCGCCTCCATGTCCTCCGGGTGTTCGTTTTGGTACGCCAGAATCTTGGCGCCCATGCGCTCGATGTCACGCTCGGATGAAACTCCCTTAAGCGCCATAACAGTGCATCTCCTCCGCTGGTGGCTTGCGCCGGTCCGGTGATACTACTTGGTTGGAGCGCGATTCGCGTGTCCCGGCACGACCGAGCCTGGGCAGGCGTGGTGCCTATGCCGGGTTATGCGTCTGGCGCATGGCTTGCGGCGTCGGTTGCCCGTTTCCAGGACGGTTTGGCGGCAGGGGAGCGGGCGTTCGCCGTCCCGCCATTATCCCCCTCCCCTACTCCTCTCCCGGGTCGTCATTTTCGCCTGAAATCCGCCACTGCTTCGGCTGTGTAGTGGTGACACCGGCGTGGCGGGACGCCGGTCGATTGCCCGGAACGTTTTCGACCGCAACCCGAAACAACGGGCGGCAATTGACGGTGGCAGGTTGATACCGAGGCGAACGTCCGCTCGGTTTATGGACATGCAAGCATCTGCGGCTGTGCAGACGATCGCGAAGCCGAGTGTGGACCTCGCGCTATCTCCCTCGTGCGGATATCAATGCGAGCGCCGTTTCGCGGTCAGTTCTGCAGATGCGCGTGTAGTAATCCGCCGCTCCCGGCACGAAGATGGCGAGGGCTGCATCAAAGGCCACCACCGCCTGCTCTAAGGCAATGCCCAAAGACTAC
>PLXO01000290.1 GCA_003151425.1 Acetobacteraceae bacterium | reverse complement strand
GCGGCGATCGCGGCGGCGCGGCAGGCGAAGCGCGCGGCGTGGGCGGTGCGGCGCCGAACGCTCAATGCGCGCAACGACCCTATGCGCGGCGCGGCGGTGGTGCGGGCGCGAGGCGCGGGTGCAGGTGCGCCTTTGGATGCACCGGTGGAGGCGCCGGCAGGGCGGCAAGCGGGTGAGACGGTTGGGCGGGCGCCGGGTTCACCCGGATTGGGGGAGGCCCTGGCGCGGGAGGTGATGGCGCGGCGGCTGCGGGCGGAATTGGCGTTGCGCGGCAACGACCCTATGCGCGGCCCGATGGGTGCCGGTCGGAGAACGAAGCAACCGGGGGGTGGGGCGCAGGTTGCGTCATTTGGTCCTCCGTTGGGGGGACCGCCGTTGGGCTCGACGCGAGCCTTGGCGCTCGGCAGCACGCCGTTGGCGCGGACCTGGGAGCCGAGCATATCCGAGACCCTCGCCGCGGTGTTCGGGCCGGCGGCGCCGGTGGGTTGGGTGAGGGCGCCGGTGGCACCGCCGGGGATCGCGGCGATGCCAAGTGGCGATTGTGCGCAATGACCCCATACGGGGCCGTCCGCGCGGGAGCCGGACGTCTTGGGTGACCCGGTGCGGCCGGTGTTCCGGCAATGAGGGTGGTTAGGGCGGGGCGCGTGCACGACCCTCACCCGCGTCGCAAGAGCTCCGCGACCCCCGGAACGAGAGTCCGGGGGCATGCCTTGGTCCGCTCTTCGCGGCCCAAGCCCGCGAAGGGCGGCAGAGGTACACAAGAGACGCGAGGCGGATGGCTCGTCGTGGGGGTGCGCGCGTGCTCGACCATGGCCGTCCGGAACGCCGGGCGGCGGGCTTGGCCGCAAGACGGGACCCCGGGGGCCCGCCAGGGACCTGTCCGTGGGGCAAGTGGCGCAATTCGCGAATCTCGGACACGACCCCAGCAACAGTCTGCCTCCCGGCGACGACCAGGTGGTTGCGCGGTGGGCTTGGCGGCAGGACGGAGCGCCGGGGGTGCGACCCGGGACCCGCCCCCGGGCGAGTGGCGCAATTCGAAAATCTCGACAAAGACCCTGTGGAGCCCCGCGCGGTGGGCTCGGCGGCAAGCCGGCCTCCTCCGGTGCCCTGGTGGGGTCCAGTGGCGGAGCCCTGGCCTTCCTTCACTCACACTCGATTGCCTGCCGGGCATGGACCCGGCGCGGCGGAGTCCCTATCTGCTGCCGGGCGTCGCCAGGTGCGACCTGTCAGAACCGGATTGAGATGCCCCTTCATCGTCTGCTCGAGCATCTTGCCGAGTTCTGCCGCCGCCATGCCTGGCTCGTCTTCCTGGCCAGTGCGTTGCTTGCCGGGCTGTCGGGATTCTATGCGGCTCATCACCTCGGCGTCAGCACGAACACCGATGACCTGTTCGCCGCCAGCCTGCCCTGGCGGCAGCGCGCCGCGGTGTACGATCGGGATTTTCCGCAGTTCCGTAACCTGTTGGTTGCCGTGATCGACGCGCAGGAGCCGGAGGAAGCCGACGCCACCGCGACCGAGCTGGCCAAGGCCCTGACTGCCGATCATGTGCACTTCGAGACGGTCAGCCGGCCCGACGCCTCGCCGTTCCTGCACAAGGAGGGGCTGCTGTTCCTCGACACCTGGCATTTGACCGACCTGCTGGACCACACGATCGATGCACAGCCCTTTCTGGGCCAGCTCGTGGCGGATCCGACGTCGCGCGGCCTGTTCTCGGCGTTGGCGCTGCTAGGCATGGGGGTGACCAAGGCCGACGTCGATCTCACCCCCTATGACGCGGCGCTGCAGGCCTTCCACCAGGCGATCGCGCGCGCGCTGGATGGGCACCCGACACCGCTGTCGTGGCAAAATCTGCTGGGCGGCGGCTTGTCCGAGGTGGCGGGCAAATACCGGTTCGTCGTGGTGCAGCCGCGGCAGAATTTCGGCGCGTTGCAGCCCGGCGGCGCCGCCACCAGCGCGGTACGCGCGGTGATTGCCGATCTGCCCTTCGTCAAGGCGGGCGAGGCACGGGTCCGCATCACCGGCCAGATCGCGCTTGCGGATGAGGAGTTCGCGACCGTCGCGCAGGGCGCGGTCACCGGGCTGATGGGCAGCGTGGTGCTGATTACGCTCTGGCTGTTCCTGGCGGTGCACACCTGGCGGTTGATCGTGCCCATCCTGCTCACCCTGGGTCTCGGGCTGATGCTGACGCTGCTGTTCGCCACGGTGGCGGTCGGCACCCTCAATCTGGTCTCGGTCGGCTTCGGGATATTGTTCGTCGGCATCGCGGTGGATTTCGCCATCCAGTTCTCCGTGCGCTACCGCGAACGCCGCTTTGAGTTCGTCGATCCCGCCGAGGCGCTGCGCCGGACCGCCGCGCGCTCTGGCACGCAGATCCTGGTCGCCTCGATGGCGACCGCCGCCGGCTTCCTGGCCTTCGTGCCGACCGATTTCGCCGGCGTGTCCGAGCTGGGGCTGATCGCCGGGGTCGGCATGCTGTTCGCCTTCCTCTGCACCGTCACCTTCCTGCCCGCCGCCATCACCCTGTTCCGTCCGCCCGCCGAAGCCGCCGAGGTTGGGTTCGCCTGGGCGTCTCGGCTTGATCCGAAGCTGTGGCGCCAGCGTCGCCCGGTGCTGGCCGTATTCGCCGCGCTGGCTGTGCTGGCGCTGGCAGTCTCGCCGGGCCTGACCTTCGATTCCGATCCGCTGCACACCAAGAATCCCAACACCGAGGCGATGCGCACGCTGCGCGACCTGATGAACTCGCCGCTGACCAATCCGTACAGTATCGACATCCTGGCGCCGAACGTCACCGAAGCGGCGGCGCTGGCGGCGAAGCTGAAGAAGCTGCCGACGGCCGCCCAGGTGATCACGCTGCAGAGCTTTGTGCCGGATGACCAGCCACAGAAGCTCGCCCTGATCGCCGATGCCAACGGCATCATGGCGCCGACCCTGCTGGCGCCGAGCAGCGTCGCCCCGGTGACGCCCGCCGAGATCCGCATGGCGGCGAAGTCCGCACTGGCGCAGATCGATCCGGCGCTCGGCAAGCTGAAGGCCGACCACCCGTTGCGCGCCATCGACGCCGATCTGAAGCGGCTGGAGGTGGCGCCGGACGCCGTGCTGATGGCGATCGAGCAGGCGCTGACCCGATTCCTGCCGGATCAACTGGACCTGCTGCGGAACGCGTTGTCAGCCGGGCCGGTGACAGTGCAGGACATCCCGGAGGCCATGGCGCGCGACTGGCTGCTGCCGGACGGCACCGCGCGCGTGCAGGTGCTGCCGAAGTCGACGGCGGAGAGCACCGCGGGGCTGCGCCGGTTCGTCGATGAGGTGACGCGCGTGGCGCCCGATGCCGGTGGCTCGGCGGTCACCATCGAGGCGACCAGCGACACCATCACCGGCGCATTCCGCAAGGCGGCGATACTGGCCGTGGTGGCGATCACCGTCATCCTGTTCGCCGCGCTGCGCCGGCCGCGGGACGTGCTGCTGGTGCTGGCGCCGCTGACGCTGTCCTCGCTGCTGACGCTGCTGGTCGCGGTGCTGCTGCCGCTGCCGCTGAACTTCGCCAACATCATCGCCCTGCCGCTGCTGCTGGGCGTCGGCGTGTCGTTCAACATATACTTCGTGATGAACTGGCGCGCCGGACGGACGCGGATACTGGGCTCGGCTACGGCGCGGGCAATCCTGTTCTCGGCGCTGACCACCGGCACGGCGTTCGGCTCGCTGGCGTTGTCGGCGCATCCCGGCACGGCGAGCATGGGCAAGCTGCTGCTGATCAGCCTGGGCTGCACGCTGCTTGCGAGCCTGGTGTTCATCCCGGCGCTGCTGGCCTCGCTACGGCCGCCAACGTCCGGGTAACCCGGACTTGAGCAAGCAAGGTCCCACCGCGGAGCGTGTGGAGGAGCAGGATCCGCCGCGGAACACTCGGAGGCATCGTTCACCACCGGGTCAAGACCGGTGGCAGGCTGTTGCATAAGCTCGGTTCGGGGTTTCGCAGCAACCGCCATCCCACGCCTCCCCGGCGGCACAGCGAGCGCGAATAGCGAGGCAAGCACCGACTGAAGGTTCGGCTCCCACGTCCGGGCCTACGTCGTGCTGCACAGCGCCGCGGTCTTGGTCGAGGTCAGGCGGGTCAGCGTTGGCGCCGTCTCCGGCTCACGTGTCATAGGGTTGGCACCAGGAAGTGTCAGCCTCGGCGGCGCCTCCGGCTCACCACCGGGACGTAGCCCGGTGGCAGGCTCATCATGCGGGTTGGTCCCAGGCAGCGTCGAACCCGGCCCTGGCTTCGGCGCCGCTTCCCCCGGATCCTGTCCGTACCCGGGAGCGCACAGCCTGGCCGCCCGCAAGGCGATCTCACGTTGTATGGCATTGGTGCCATCCAACGCCGCATGCGACCCTGCTGGCGGCACGGTGGCTCCGGACAAGCCTGCGCGCCGCGCCGTTTACTTTCTCTCGGTGAAACTCTGTGTTCACTCGGTAAAACTGTGTGTGCGCTTGATTGCTTTGATTGCCTGATTGACCGCTCGTACCGAGCCAAACCGAATGACCCCCGTGGGCGGCAATGGCAAGACAGCGGTATCGGCGAGGGCACTCACCATGCCAAACGGGCGCACCTTCTTGCCCATCGCACTCGATTCATTACGTTGTCGGGCGTCACCCTGGTGCCCCAAGGAAAGCCGTTTATGGACGGCCCACGGCCTTAGCCGATGGCAGGCCTCGCCTGTGTCCTCGGGCGGCCCGGAGCTTGCCCCTGCGAAGGCGCTAGGGCATGCGCACAAGTAATGT
>PLXO01000035.1 GCA_003151425.1 Acetobacteraceae bacterium | reverse complement strand
CGGCCACATCTACGCCATCGTCGACGAAGTGGATTGCATCCTGATCGACGAGGCGCGCACGCCGCTGATCATCTCCGGCCCGGCCGAGGACAGCTCCGACCTGTACCGCCGGGTCAACGCCGTGGTACGCGACCTGGTGCGCGACGAGACGGTTTATGAAAAGGACGAGAAATTCAAGACCGTCTCGATGACCGAGCCAGGCTCCGAGCGCGTCGAGGACATGCTGCGCGAGGCCGGCGTGCTGACCGAGGGCAACCTGTACGACATCTTCAACGTCAGCGTCGTGCATCACGTGCACCAGAGCCTGCGCGCGAACACGCTGTTCGCCCGCGATGTCGACTACATCGTGCGCGACGACAAGGTGGTGCTGATCGACGAGTTCACCGGCCGCATGATGGAGGGACGCCGCTTCTCCGACGGGCTGCACCAGGCGCTGGAGGCGAAGGAAGGCGTCACCGTGCAGGCGGAGAACCAGACGCTCGCCTCGATCACCTTCCAGAACTATTTCCGGCTCTATCCGAAGCTCGGCGGCATGACCGGCACGGCGATGACCGAGGCGGACGAGTTCGCCGAGATCTACAAGCTCGACGTGGTGGAGATCCCCACCAACGTCCCCTGCATCCGCGCCGACGAGGACGACGAGGTCTACCGCTCGGCCGAGGAGAAATACGAGGCACTCGCAAAACTGATCGAGGACACCCGCAAGCGCGGCCAGCCGGTCCTGGTCGGCACCACCAGCATCGAGAAAAGCGAGCAGATCAGCGCGCTGCTGAAGAAGAAGCACGTGCCGCACGAGGTGCTGAACGCCCGCTTCCACGAGCAGGAGTCGGAGATCATCGCCCAGGCCGGCGCGGCCGGTGCCGTAACGATCGCCACCAACATGGCCGGCCGCGGCACCGACATCAAGCTCGGCGGCAATCTCGAGATGCGGCTGAAGCACGAGCTCGCCAGCATCGAGGACCCCGGCCTGCGTGCGACGCGCGAGGCGGAGATCCGCGACGAAGTGGCGGCAGCGCACGAGGTGGTCAAGCAGGCCGGCGGGCTGTACGTCGTCGGCACCGAGCGCCACGAGAGCCGGCGCATCGACAACCAGTTGCGCGGCCGGTCCGGTCGGCAAGGCGATCCCGGCGGCTCGCGCTTCTTCCTGTCGCTGGAAGACGACCTGATGCGGATTTTCGGCTCCGACCGGATGGGCGGGATGCTGCAGCGCCTCGGGCTGAAGGACGGCGAGGCGATCGTCCATCCCTGGATCAACAAGGCGCTGGAGAAGGCGCAGAAGAAGGTCGAGGCGCGCAACTTCGACACCCGCAAGAACGTGCTGAAATACGACGATGTGATGAACGCCCAGCGCAAGGAGGTCTACGCCCAGCGCAAGGAGTTCATGAAGGCGTCCGACGTGTCGGAAACCGTCGCCGAGATGCGCAGCGAGGTCATCGACCTGATGGTCAGCCGGCGGGTCCCGGAAAAGGCTTTTGCGGAGCAGTGGCAGTTGACGGAGCTCGCCGAGGATCTGCAGCGCCTGCTGAATGTCAATCTTCCGGTGGTGGAATGGGGTCGCGAGGAAGGCATCGACGAGACGCATCTGCGCGAGCGCATCGAGCAGGCGGCGGACCAGATCATGGCCGCCAAGGCCGCCAACATGACCCCCGAGCTGATGCGCTTCATCGAGAAGTCGTTGCTGATCCAGGTGCTCGACGCGGTGTGGAAGGAACATCTCTACGCGCTGGACCACCTGCGCCAGGGCATCGGGCTGCGCGCCTACGGCCAGCGCGATCCGCTGAACGAGTACAAGAGCGAAGCGTTCGTGCTGTTCAACGCCATGCTGGACGAGTTGAAGGAACGCGTGACGTCGATGCTGTCCCGCGTCGAGCTGGCACCGGAAGGACCGGCCGAGCCGATCCCGCCGCCGCGGCCGCTGCAGATGTTCGAGCTGCACCCGGAGCCCGAGATGGCGTTTGCCGGTGCGGCGGACGACGCTCCGGACGTCACGATGGAGCTGCGCTCCGGTCCGGCGCCGATGTCGATGTCGGTGCGGTCGATGCGGGCCGATGCGGTGGATCCGAACGATCCGGCGACCTGGCGCAACGCCGCGCGCAACGGGCCGTGTCCGTGCGGGTCGGGCAAGAAATACAAGCACTGCCATGGGAAACTGAATTAGGCGGGCTCGATCGTTCACCTCTCCCGCTCTTCGCGGGCTTGGGCCGCGAAGAGCGGGAGAGGTGTACGAGTGACACGGCTCTAACGAAGAGACGCAACGATGGCACATGACACCGCGCCGGACGACAAGGCAGACACCAGCGCGGTGGCGGCGCTTGAATTCAGGCCGATCCATATCTCCGGCTACGATCGGCAGGTGCATGATTTCTATCCGACGCCCGACTGGGTGACGGAGGCACTGTTGAAGCACGTAACCCTGCGCAACCCCGTGTGGGAGCCATGCTGTGGCGACGGCGCGATGGCGCGCGTGCTGGAGCGCGGCGGTCACAAGGTGATCGCCACCGACCTCGTCGATCGCGGGTTCGGCCGCGGCGGCGTGGATTTCTTCGCGTGCACCGAGTTCCCCGCGGGCTGCCGGGCAATGGTAACGAATCCGCCGTATGGCGACGGGGGGGAGTTGGTGCGGCGGAGCAACGCCTCGCTCAACTTCCAGCGATTTGTCCGCCACGCGCTGGACCTGACGGTGCGCGCCAACGGCCAGTTGGCGCTGCTGGTGCGGTTCCAGTGGATGGCAGGACAGCGGGCCGCCGCGCTGATCTCGTCGGGGCCGCTCAGCCGGGTGGTGGTGCTGACGAAGCGGATCCAGTGGTTCGACATGGGCGAGCACACCAATCACGGACAGCACCATCATGCCTGGCTGTTCTGGGATTGCAGCCATGGCCGGTTGCTGCCGCCAAGTATAGTGTTTTCGGATTAGTCTTACTGCGTCAAAAATCTGC
>PLXO01000305.1:7231-7358 GCA_003151425.1 Acetobacteraceae bacterium | reverse complement strand
CGACGGCGGCCTCGCCGGTGGTCATTATTGAGGGCGTGGTCATTCGTTGCGTCTCCGTCCCGCAGGGTGTCCCACGGTGTTGCGGCGGACGCTAGAACATTCTCACCCTGACCGGAAACGCACCCTG
>PLXO01000305.1:0-7180 GCA_003151425.1 Acetobacteraceae bacterium | reverse complement strand
CCAGTCAGCGTGAACGTGCTCTAGAAGCGGGGCAGCCTGCTGGCAATCGGATGCACCAACGTTGGATGAACAAGCCCTGGTGGAGGACGCGATGAGCGATCGGCTGGCGACCACCATCGGCGGCATGCGGCTGCGCAATCCGGTCATCTGCGCCTCGGGCGAGCCGGTGATGACGGAGGCCGGGATTCGCGCCGCGTTGCGTGCCGGCGCGGCTGGCGTGATCGCCAAGTCGGTGAACGAACGGCCGGAGGCGGCGGCGCAATTGGATCGGGCCGACTATGTGGAACTGGACGCCGCCGGCGTGCCCGCCGCGCATGGGGTGTCGTTGTTCAATCGGTCCGGTCTGGCACAACGCGATGCGTCCGAGTGGTTCGCTGCGATCGCGGCGATCGATCAGGAGGCGGCGCTGGACGGGCAGTTCGTTGCGGCCTCGATCGTGCTGGCCGGGGCGGATGGCGCGGTGGTGTTGGCTGCGATGGCGCGCCGCGTGGGGCTGCGGGTGTTCGAGTTGAATGTAGGCGCGCCGCATGCGTCCGAGGCGACGCCCGGTGCGATCACGCAGGAGACGGATCCGGCGCGGCTGACCGAGTTAGTGGCACTTGTGCGCGCGGCGACGGACGGCATGCAGCTTTGGGTGAAGCTGACGGGTCTGGCGTCGAACCTGCCGGCGCTGGCGGCGGCGGCACAGCAGGGCGGCGCCGATGCGGTGTGCATGATGGGGCGATTCATGGCGATGGTGCCGGACCTCGAAACGTTCGCGCCGGTGCTGGGGACCTCGGCGGCGTATGGCGGCGGCTGGGCATTGCCGATCGTGTGCCGGTTCCTGGCGCTGAGCCGGCGCGTGGTGGGGGAGGGGTTTCCGTTACTTGGCACCAACGGTGTGCGCAGCGGTGGTGACGTGGCGCGCATGGCGCTGGCGGGGGCCTCGGCAACTGAATTGTGCTCGGTGGTGATGCATGAAGGGTTCGGCGGGTTGACGCGGGTGATCGCGGAGCTGGATGCACTGCTGGTCGCGCGCAGGGTCCGGTTCGCTGAGCTGGTCGGGCGCGCCGCGGATGCGTTGGGTGGTTATGGCGAGCAGGCCGAGACGCCCGGCCGTTGGCGCGATTTCGTTCCGCCTGAAACCATCGCGTAACGCTGTAGCCGCACCCCGCGCGATCCAAGAATGGCGTGTCATCGCAACCGCCGGCGGCTTCGGATCGTTCGCAAGCGAGTTAAGGTGCACCACAGAGGCACAGAGACACAGAGAAACCATCAAAACGCTTCGCGCGTAGCGTCATTACTTCCCTTCTCTGTGTCTCTGTGTCTCTGTGTCTCTGTGCCTCTGTGGTGCACCTTACTTGCCGAAGATCGAGCGTCCCCAGTCCCATCCCCAGAGTGCTCCGACTACTCCGCCGCCTGCTTCACCTCGTCCGCCAGTTTCCGCACCCGCAGGATCGGATCGCGCCGCAGCGACTCCGGTGTCAGCAGCCCCAGCGCCCCCGCCACCGACCAGTACGCATGATCCGCGTGGCGAACGATCATGCACTCGCTCGACACACCAATGTGCTGGCCCTCCAGCGAGTGCGCGCAGGCAATGTGCGCGATCTCCTCCGGCAGGCCGACCGCCAGACATACATAGGTGCCGAACACCGTGTGACGCAGCGTCGGCTGGCCGGTGGCGGACGGGTCCTCCTCCCACCGCGCCAGGTTCACCGGGTCGAACTCGTAGGGCTTGCCCACGTCGTGACACAGCGCCCCGGTCAGCACAACGTCGCGGTCGATCCTGACCTCCGGGCGCTGCGCGATGAAGGTGTCGGCGATCTGCAACGCGAGCCGCGCCACGCCGCGCAGATGATCCGCCTGGCTGCCACGCTTCAGCACATTCATTCCGGGATTACCGCCGGGTGGAATATCGCTGATCCGCCCGAAGCTGGAATGCGACAGCGCGAAGGCCCACGCCTCGATCGCCTTGGTCCGCAGCACGAGGTTCTGGACCTGCTCGATCTCGGGCAGGTCCTCAACCACCGAGCGGCGCAGCGCGTCGGTGATGGGCCGTTGCTGGGTGACAAAGTGCAGTCCCATCGCCCCCTCCCTTTCTACTTCACTTGAATGAAACGATAGGGGAAGTAATTGTCCGCCGGCTGCTCCACCTCGATGTTCTTCTTCGCCGCCCAAACGATTACCTGCTGGTGCAGCGGGATAACAGGGACATCATGCTGCACGATCTCCGAGGCCTGATCGATCAGCGCATCGCGCTTTTCCTGATCGGTTTCCAGCCCGATCTGACCGACCATGTCATCGAAGGCGGGATTTGAGTATCGCCCATAGTTCACTTCGCCGCGGCCGCCTCCGTAGGTTGCCAGCAGCGAATACAGCGGGTTGTGCGCGTCGTAGGTGGCCGGCGTCCAGCCGATCAGGAAGAAGTCGGTGTCGAATTTCGGGCCCTGGATCTTGGCGAAGAATTTTGCCTTGGTCTGCGCCGTCAAATCGACCTTGACGCCGATGCGCGCCAGCATGGAGACGATCGCGGTGCAGATCTGCTCGTCCGACACGTAACGGTCGTTCGGGCAATCCATGCCAAGCTGGAAGCCGTTGGCGTAGCCGGCCTCCGTCAGAAGCTGCTTGGCCTTCGCCACGTCGGCCTTCGGCCGCACGTCGATCTTCGCATCATACCCGTTTATCCCAGGCCCATACATCAAGAAGCTCGGATGTGCGAGGCCGAGCATCACCTTCTGCGCGATCACCGGCTCATCGATTGCCAGCGAGAAAGCCTGTCGCACGCGGAGATCCTTCAGCGGGTTCTTGCCCTTGACGTCGGACGTGATCAGCTCGTCGCGCCAAACGTCGAGACCGAGATAGATCGTGCGCAGCTCCGGATGTTCGATCAGCTTCAGATCCGGCGCGACGCCGATCCGCTTCATGTCCTGCGGCGGCACGGAATAGATCATGTCCTCCTCGCCGGACAGCAGTGCCGCAACGCGCGTCGCGGCCGAACCGATCACATCGAACTGCACGCGATCGGCGTTGCCCGGGATCTTGTCCCACCACCCCGGGTTCTTCTCGACCACTGTCTGCCGGTCGGGCTCGCGCGAGACCAGTTTGTACGGCCCGGTGCCCATCGCATTGTGCACCGCGTAATTGTCATCGGTACCGCCGATCACCACGGGCTCGGTCGCGTGATGCGCCTCGCACCAGGCCTTGCTCATGATCAGGAAGTTGGTCTGCTCCTGCAGAAAGATCGGATCCGGATGGAGGGTCTCGAAATCCACCGTCAGATCGTCGACTTTCCGCGTCTCCTTCACCATCGACATCGGCGCCCGCATGTTCGAGGACTTGGCCATGATGCGCTGGAATGAGAACACGACATCATCGGCGGTGAACGGTGAGCCGTCCTGCCACTTCACGTCCGGGCGCAGATGGAAGCGCCACACCGTCGGGCTGGTCTGCTCCCACTTCACCGCCAGTGCCGGTTCCACCTTCAGGTCCTTGTCGCGCCGGGCCATCGGCTCGTAGATGTTGGACAGGAACGAGAGCTGCACTGTCTCCTGCCGCGTGTCCGGGTCCATTGCGCCCACGTCGCCGTCATTTGCCCAGCGGAAACTTGCAGCCTGCGCCGTGCCAAAGGTCATGACGGTTGCCAGCAACGCGCCGAGCAGCGTCGTGCGCCGAGTGTTCATTGTTTGATCTCTCCGGATTTAGTGGGCCGGAGACTACCAGCTTGCCCGTCTGATACAATCGGGCCGGTCCAGCACGGGCCGGTCTGACGCGCGAGATGCCGCATGGAAACACACATCCCAATGGGAACGGACAGCCTGATCCGACCGAGCGACATCCTCGGCCTGGTGGACGTGCAGCCGACCTTCATGCCGGGCGGCGAGCTGCCGGTATCCGAAGGCGATCTGGTGGTACCGGTGATCAACGGTCTGCTGGCCAGTGCGTTCGCCCATGCCTTCGCCACGCAGGATTGGCACCCAGCGGGACATCTGTCCTTCGCCAGCGCGCATCCCGGAAAGCAGCCTTATGAAACGGTCGAGCTGCCCTATGGCACGCAGATGCTGTGGCCGGATCACGCGTTGCAGGGCAGTCCCAACGCGGCAATTCATCCCGCGCTCGATCTGAGGCGCGTCGAGGTGATCATCCGCAAGGGTTTCGATCCGGCGCTCGACAGCTACTCCGCCTTCTTCGAGAACGACCGCACCACCGCCACGGGATTGGACGGCTGGCTGCGCCAGCGCGGCTTCCGCCGGATCTTCCTCACCGGTCTCGCAACGGATTTCTGCGTCGCCTGGTCGGCCGAGGATGCGGTGCGGCTCGGCTACGAGGTCGTGCTGATCGAGGATGCCTGCCGCGCCATCGCCCTCCCGACCGCGCCCGGGCGCACCACGCTGGACGACATGCGGACGCGGCTGACCGGGCTCGGTGTGCGCTTCGTCCGAAGCGACGGTCTGCGCGCCTGACCGCGGTAATGGCGGATAAGGTCGGAACAGCAGACAACAACATGTCGTTTTACCCGCAGTGTCCGCCGTGGCACCCGCGCACGAAGAGCCGCTCGGCCGCGCGTAGGACCAGAACTCGGTAGGCAAGGCCGCGCGCCGGCGTGTGCGAATGGTACCAACCGACCGCGACGAGCAGATTGCCATGCGCCTCGTTCAGGTAGGCACGCATGATCGCCCCGGCCGCGGCGATATTGAAGCATGGATCGTCGATGAGTCGCGCGCGAACGGCTGGTTCCGATAGTTTGGCGAGCTGCGCGAGCTTCGGCGTCCAGCTTGAGTTCACCTGCATAAGCCCGAAGTCATCCGATGCGTCCGTGTTATGGCTGACCAACCCGGCGCGGCCGCCTTCGACTGCCTGGATCGACGGCAGCACGCGTGGCGGCAGATGATACCATGCCGCAACGGCGACCATGCAGGCCAGGAACGGGACGGCCATCCGCTACAATCCTTCCGGGCGGTGCGTTGACGACGCGAGCGGCTGACGCGAGGTTCAGACGTTATTCACAAAGACCCGACGAAATGTCGCATGGACACCAGCCCAGCGTCCACGTCCCGATGGTGCCGCTGCCGTGGCGGTCGGCACGTGATGACGACGGCGGGCATCACCGCCATCCCGCGGTCGGATCGGACGGACAATGAGACTGGTTCCAGTAATTCTCTTGTTGAGCTCGATCGCGGCGTTGGACGGCGCGCAGGCGCAGCCGCAACAACGCGCTCTGTCCTGGGACGAAGTCGCCAGGGAGGGCGTCCTGCGCGCGCATCTCTGGACCGTCAGCCTGCTGCGCCTGCCGGATGGCGCGCTGACATGCGAGGCCGCTTCGCTCGGTCGCGACAACGGCGCCGACTACGCAATCCGGATCAGGGCGGCACAGCCCAATCCGCTGCTGATCGTGTCGCGTGCCGGCCCACCGTTTCCGAGTGTGCATGACGTGACGCTGACGCTCGACGGCACGGCGCTGGCGTCGCTGCCGATCCGCTCGCGGCAATCCTTCGGCGCCGATCCGGCGGTCACCGTCGAGCTGAAGGAGCCGGAATTCGGCCGCATGCTGGCGCGCATGAATGCCGGACGCATGCTGACCGCGCAGGTCGGGCAACAAACATTCAGTGTGCCGGTCATCGGCTTTGACGACGTGACGGCCGCGATTGGCGAATGCAACGAGCAGCGCGAGGCGCAATCGCGCCAGCCCAAACCATGAGCGCCGTTGCGCGGTCTGACTCCGGCTGCGTCTGACAGGGCTTGGCGCGCGGCGCATCCGGAGCGACGATCCGCGGCCCTGACGACGATCTCCAGGCCGCAACAGGAGTGACGCCGGATGAAAATGACCGCCGCGGTGCTGCGCACGCAGGGCCTGCCTCGACCATACGCGACCAGCAGGCCGCTGACCATCGAGCAGGTCGATCTCGATCCACCCGGCCCCGGCGAGGTGCTGTACAAGATCATCGGCGCCGGGTTGTGCCATTCCGACCTCTCGACGATCGAGAATCTGCGTCCTCGGAAACTGCCGTCGATCCCCGGCCACGAGGCCGCCGGGATCGTCACCGAGGTCGGCCCCGGCGTGACCGCGTTCAAGCCCGGCGATCATGTCGTCAGCGTATTCGTCTCGAGCTGCGGCGATTGCCGCTACTGCAACAACGGGCGACCGAACCTGTGCATGAGCAGCTTCACTGCCCGCGCCGAGGGCACGCTGGCCTCCGGCGCGCGGCGGCTGAAGCTGAACGGCGAGGTGCTGCACCATTACAGCGGACTGTCGGTGTTCGCGCAGTACGCCGTGGTGATGGAGAACGCGCTGATCCGCATCGATGACGACGTGCCGCTGGAGGACGCGGCGATCTTCGGCTGCGCCGTGGTCACCGGCGTCGGCGCCGTGCTGAACACCGCGAAGGTGCCGGCGGGCGGGCAGATGGCAGTCGTCGGCCTCGGCGGCGTCGGCATGAACGCGCTGATGGGCGGCGTGATCGCCGGCGCGGAACGCATCGTCGCGATCGACCTTAACGCCGACAAGCTGCGCCTCGCGCGCGAGCTTGGTGCGACCGACACGTTCCTGGCCGGCAACGAGGACGTGATCGCCGAGGTCAGGCAGGCCACCGGCGGCGGATTGGACTACGTGATCGAGACGGCGGGCTCGATCGCGGCGATGACCCTCGCGTATGGCGTCACCGCGCGTGGCGGCATGGTGGTTAGTGCCGGCCTGCCCGCGAGCACGGCGCAGTTTTCCTATCTGCACGGCGCGCTGGTGACGGAGGAAAAATCGATCCGCGGCAGTTACATGGGAAGCTGCGTGCCGCGGCGCGACATTCCGCGTTTCATTGCGCTTTACAAACGCGGCAAGCTGCCGGTGCAGAAGCTGCGCAGCGGTTTCATCGGCTTCGATCAGATCAACGAGGGGTTCGACAAGCTGGCCGACGGCGTGGTGCTGCGCCAGGTGCTGCAACCGCACGCATGAGCGAAACATTCGCCCTCCGCCCGATCGGCGTGCTGTCGACGCCGTGGCAGACGTTGGATGCCTGTCCGCGCAATGGGCGGCAGCCCGATCCGATGCCGGTGTGCGAGGCGCTGGTGTTTTCCGAATTTGTCGCCGGGCTGCGCGACCTGGAAGGGTTCTCGCACCTGATCCTGCTGTATTGGCTGCACGAGGTGCGTGCGCTCGAGCTGACCGTTACGCCGCCGTTCGACGGCCAGCCGCACGGCGTGTTCACCACGC
>PLXO01000289.1 GCA_003151425.1 Acetobacteraceae bacterium | reverse complement strand
GATGGATTCTAAAGGCTCCGCCTTTAGTGGGAGTCCAGGGGGCAAAGCCCCCTGGCGGGTTTCAGGGCAGCGCCCTGACCTTCCTTCGTCCGCGCGATGGTCCTGGCCTCTTGCGCCAAGGCGGCAAATCCAAGTACGACGCTCCCAGCGTCGGGTGAGCGCCTCTGCGTGTGGCCTGAGCCGCGCGTCGCCGCGATCGAGCAGGAGCATTCGCCGCTGATGTCAACCTATGTCGACGCGGTCAATCAGGACTTGCTGGACCGCATCCCGCTGGACGCGAGGGTCGTGTTGGACGTGGGCTGCGGCACCGGCGCACTTGGCGCGGCCTACCGTCGGTTGAATCCGCGCGCGCGTGTGCTCGGCATCGAGATGGACCCTGGGGCGGCGGCGATCGCCGCGCGGCGGCTGGATGACGTCGCGGTTGGCGATATCGAGGCAGGTCCATTGCCGTTCGCGCCGCAGGGCGGCATCGACTGCATCATCTACGGCGACGTGCTCGAACACCTGAAGGATCCGTGGGAGGTGCTGGCGCGCCACGCCAGGTCGCTGAGCGACGAGGGCACCATCCTGATCTGCATCCCCAATGTCGAGCACTATGCGTTTGCGGACCGCCTGCTGCGCGGCGTGTGGGACTATCAGCCGCAAGGGCTGCTGGACAAGGGCCATCTGCGCTGGTTCAGCCTGAAAACGATGCGCCAGATGCTGGAGGATCTGGGCCTCGTGCCCTGCGATGTGCATCCGAGGGTGTTCGACCGCGAGCAGGTCGTTGCGTTCGTCAATGCCATCGCGCCGGCCCTGCGTGCACTCGGCGTCGATCCGCAGGCCTATGCCGACCGCGCCGCGCCGCTGCAGTATGTGTGGCGCGTGCGCAAAAAGCCCCGCACGCTAATGACGATTGGCGCCAATATGCTGGCGCCGGTTGGCGGCGTGTCGCATCTGCGCGTGGTCTATCCGATGCGTGCCATGTTTACTGATGTCCGCGTGATTATCCGGATGACGCCGGATCTCGAGGTTGCCGCATCCGAGCCGGATATGCCGCGCATCTTCGTGCTGCATCGCCCCGCGCTGAACGCGCAGAGCGCCGCGGAGTTGCTGCGGCGGTTGCGTGCCGGCGGCTGGCTGGTGGTGACCGAGTTCGATGACCATCCGGATTTCTTCCAGAGCATGCAGACCGAGGATCAGCTCAGTTTCCGCGCCGTGCACGCGGTGCAGACCAGCACGCAAGCGTTGGCCGAGGTCCTGAGCACGCGCAACCCGGAAGTCAGGGTGTTCCCCAACGCGATCCGCGCGCTGCCCGAGGTGCGCAATTTTGCTGACCCGAACACGATGACGCTGTTCTTCGGTGCGCTCAACCGCGAGCGTGACTGGCGGCCGCTGATGCCGATGCTGAACGCGGTGGCCGCCACGGTGGGCGAGCGCCTGCGATTCTCCGTGGTGCATGACCGCGGCTTCTTCGACGCCTTGGAGACGCCGCACAAGACCTTCACCCCGACCTGTGATCACGACGCCTACATGTCGTTGCTGGGGCAGAGTGAGATCTCCTTCATGCCGCTCGGCGATACCTGGTTCAATCGCGCCAAGTCGGACCTGAAATTCATCGAGGCTGGCGCTTGCAGGGTCGCGGCGCTGGCCAGTCGCGTGGTGTATGGCGACAGCATCGAGGATGGCCGCACCGGCTTGGTGTTCCGCGATGGCGAGGAGCTGCGCGCACGCCTGTTGCGGTTGATCGCCATGCCGGACATGGCCCGCAGCCTGGGCGACGCGGCGCGCAGTTATGTCGCGGCCGAGCGGATGCTGGCCTACCAGGTCGCGCCGCGCATCGCCTGGTACCGCTCGCTGTGGGAGCGTCGCGAGGAGCTGGAGCGGGCACGGGCGGCGCGGATGGCGGAATCGGGCGTCGTTACGTGACCCGGCGGAACGAGGAGGCCGCAGTGAGCAAGGCGCGGTGAGGGAGGACAGGCCAATGCGCCAAATCGACGGGCCCCACATCGACGTGTGCTGCATCGCCAGGCGCCACACCGACATGCGCCAGATCGCCAGGCGCCACACCGACATGCGCCACATCGCCGGGCGCCACATCGACATGCGCCACATCGCGCGGCGCTATGTCGCCGCACTGCTGCTGCTCTGCCTGATCTGCACCGGCGCACGCGCCGATGACGACGCGGTGACCCGGAGCAACGCGATCGCGGCGCTCGGCCAGCCGGCATTGCCGCCCGACTTCCTGCATTTTCCTTATGTCGATCCCGATGCGCCGAAAGGCGGCGAGGTGCGGCTGGCCTCCGGCGGCACGTTCGACAATTTCAATCCGTTCATTCTGCGCGGCACCGCGCCGCTCGGGATGATTGGTTCCTGGGTGATCCTGCCTGGAGGTTCCGGCTCTGGCTCAACCGTCGGGCATGTGTGGGAGAGTTTGCTGACCTCCTCGGCCGATGAGGCGGACGCCGCATATGGCCATCTGGCGAAGACCATCGAGCTGCCGCACAGCAAGCTGTGGGTGGCGTTCGATCTCAATCCGGCTGCGAAATTCTCCGACGGGACTCCGGTCACCGCGGAGGATGTCGCCTGGACCTATCGCACCCTGCTTTCGCAGGGCCGGCCGGCGTTGCGCATCCAGTTCGCTGACGTGAAGGATGTGGAGGTAACTGGCGAGCGCCGCCTGGTTTACCATTTCCGCTCCAATGAGAATCGCGAGCTGCCGCTTCTGGTCGGCGGCCTGCCGGTGCTGCCGAAGCACTTCTTCGACGGGCGGGATTTTTCGCGCCCGTTGACCGATCCGCCGATCGGTTCCGGACCGTATCGGATCGCATCGTTCGACATGGGGCGCGACATGACGTTCCAGCGCAATCCCGACTGGTGGGCGCGCGACCTGCCGACCGGCAAGGGGACCAACAACTTCGACCGGGTACGGATCGACTATTATCGCGACCTGACGGTGTCGATGGAGGCGTTCAAGGCTGGGCAGGTTGATCTGCGCTCGGAAAATACCGCGGCACGTTGGGCCACGGCCTATGATTTCCCGGCGGTGCAGCGCGGCCTGGTGATCAAGTACGACTTTCGCCACCATTTGCCGACCGGCCTGCAAGGCTGGGCGATGAACACGCGGCGCAAGGTATTCGCCGATCCCAGGGTGCGTCACGCGCTCGGCCTGGTCTACGACTTCGAATGGGCCAACAAGAACCTTTTCTATGGCAACTACACAAGGACCAGCAGCTACTTCGAGAACAGCGATCTCGCCTCGTCCGGTATCCCGCAAGGCGACGAGCTGAAGCTGTTGGAGCCATTCCGCCAGGAACTGCCGCCGGCGCTGTTCACCCAACCGTTCACGCTGCCGGTGACCGACGGGTCGGGCAACAACCGCGAGCAGTTGAAGCAGGCGCTGGAATTGATGCAACAGGCCGGCTGGCAGGTGAAGGACCGCAAACTGGTCGATGCGAACGGCCAACAGATGAGTTTCACCATCCTGCTGGATGATCCGTCGTACGAGCGGGTGGCGCTGCCATACATGCAGGACATCCAGCGGCTGGGAATCGATGTGCGGGTGCGGACCGTGGACCCGGCGCAGTATCAGCACGTCACCGACGATTTCGATTTCGATATGCTGTTGTATATCTACCCGGAAGGCGACGTGCCGGGGAACGAGCTGCGCGACTATTTCTCCTGCGCCAGCGCCAACGCGCAGGGCAGCGCCAACGTGCCCGGCGTGTGCGATCCGGCGGTCGACGCGTTGATCGAGACGGTCGTGACGGCGCAGGCTCGCCCGACCCTGCTGACCGCGGCGCGTGCGCTGGATCGGGTGCTGCTGTGGCGGTGGTACATGGTGCCGAACTATTCCAACCAGAAATTCCACGTCGCCTGGTGGGATCGGTTCGGCCATCCCGACAAGCCGATTCGCGAGGGCTTCAACTTCGATACCTGGTGGGTGGATGCAGCCAAGGCCGCGGCGACCGACGCGGCGCGCCAGCAATGATCGACGCCCACCGAGGCGGCGCGTCGGCAATGATCAAGGTCTGACGCGGCGCGATGGCAGCCTATCTGTTCCGCCGTTTGCTGCTGGTGATTCCCACGCTGTTCGGCATCATCGCCATCAACTTCGCGGTGATCCAGTTCGCGCCCGGCGGCCCGGTGGACCAGATGATTGCGGAAATGCGCGGGCATGGCGACATGTCGTCGCGGCTGACCGGCGCAAGCTCGGATCTGGGCGGTGCCGGGACGTATCGCGGGTCGCGCGGACTCGATCCGCATATGATCGCCGACCTTAAGAAGATGTTCGGCTTCGACAAGCCGCCCCTCACGCGCTTCGTCGAGATGGTCGGCGGCTACCTGCGCTTCGACTTCGGCCGCAGTTTCTTCCGGGATCAATCCGTTTTGCACCTTGTGGCACAGCGCCTGGCGGTGTCGGTGTCGTTAGGCCTGTGGTCGACCTTGCTGATCTACATGATCTCCATTCCGCTCGGCATCGCCAAGGCAGTGCGCGACGGCAGCCGGTTCGACCTGGCGAGCTCGGCGGTAGTGCTGGTCGGCTATGCGATCCCGAGCTTCCTGTTCGCCATCCTGCTGGTGGTGCTGTTCGCCGGCGGCAGCTTCCTGCATTGGTTTCCGCTGCGCGGACTGACCAGCGAGGGGGCATCGAGCTGGAGCTGGGGCGCACGCGTTGCCGATTACGCCTGGCACATGGTGCTGCCGACGATCGCCGTCGTTGCCAGCGGCTTCGCCAGCCTGACCATGCTGACCAAGAACTGTTTCTTGGAGGAGATCCGCAAGCAATACACGGTGACGGCACGAGCGAAGGGTGCCTCGGAACCGCGCGTGCTGTACGGCCATGTGTTTCGCAATGCCATGCTGTTGATCGTGGCGGGGTTTCCACAGGCGTTCATCGGGATTCTGTTCACCTCGCAGTTGCTGGTGGAGATCGTGTTCTCGCTGGACGGGCTGGGGCTGCTGGGTTTCCAGGCGGCGATCCAGCGCGATTATCCGGTGATGTTCGGCACACTGTACATCTTCACACTGCTGGGGCTGCTGTTGCAGATCGTCGGCGACACGCTCTACACGCTGGTTGATCCGCGCATCGACTTCGAGGCGCGGCGTTGATCCCTATGACCTGCGCCCGCATCGTGTCCCCAACCGTCGCCGCAAGCACCGCCGCAACGGTCATGGCAACCGTTGCCCCAACGGTCGCAGCAACCGTCACAGCAAGCGTTGCTCCAACCGTCGCACCAACCTTCGCGGCAACCATCATCGCAACCATCACCGCAACGGTCGCAGCAACCGCCGTCCCAACCGTCACGGCCGGNNACGGCCGGCGGCAAACGGCGCGCTTTGTCCCCTATCATGCGCATGTCCCCGATCACGCGCCGCCGCATCGCCATCTTCCGGCACAACCGCCGGGGTTTCATTTCATTTTGGATCTTTCTGGTCCTGTTCGCCTTCACCCTGCCGGCCGAGTTCGTCGCCAACGACCGCCCGCTGCTGATCCACTTCGACAACCATTGGTATTTCCCGGCACTGTTCGGCTATAGCGAGGATACGTTCGGCTCCGGTTTCATGCCGACCGAAGCCGACTACACCGATCCCGAGGTGGTGGAGGCAATCAACGCCAATGGCTGGATGATCTGGCCTCCGGTGCCGTTCGGCTATGACACCATCGTCAAAAACCTAAGCGCTCCGGCGCCAGCGCCGCCCTCCTGGCGCAACCCGCTCGGCACCGACGACCAGGCGCGCGATGTCCTGGCGCGCGTGATCTACGGCTTCCGGCTGTCCGTGCTGTTCGGCTTCACGTTGACCGCGATCACCTCCGTAATCGGTGTCTGCGCCGGTGCGGTGCAAGGCTACTACGGTGGTCTGGTCGATCTGCTGTTCCAACGCTTTATTGAAATCTGGAACGGCATGCCGGAGCTCTATCTGCTTATCATCCTCGGCAGCATCATCACCCCTGGATTCTGGATCCTGTTGATATTCCTGCTATTGTTCCGCTGGATGAGCCTCACCGGGGTGGTGCGCGCGGAGTTCTTGCGCGGGCGCAACCTGGAATACGTGCGGGCGGCAAAGGCGCTCGGCGTGTCCGACATCGTCGTGATGTGGCGGCATATCCTGCCAAACGCGATGGTCGCGACACTGACTTATCTGCCCTTCATCCTGTCCGGTTCTGTAACGTTGCTGTCGACGCTGGACTTCCTGGGCTTCGGCCTGCCTCCGGGCACTCCGTCCCTGGGAGAACTTGTGGCTCAGGCCCGGAACAACCTCCAGGCACCTTGGCTGGGTATCACCGCGTTCGCTGTCCTGGCCGGTATGCTGATCCTGCTGATCTTCATTGGCGAAGCGGTACGCGATGCATTCGATCCGCGCCGAACGCCGCGCTAACAGTTCGCCGGACCGTCGCGTGAGCGAAAGCAAGGCCAGGGGCTTCCCCCCTGGACCCCACCAAGGGGCGCTGCCC
>PLXO01000272.1 GCA_003151425.1 Acetobacteraceae bacterium | reverse complement strand
GGGCCAAAATGAGAATTGCTGGCTTGCCTTCTCGCACGATGCACCGCTCGCCAGAGTCGGCTAGATTGCCATCGAACCGACCGGTCCTTCAGGGAGACAGCACATGACGATCAAACGATTACAGCCGCACGGCCGCCTGAGCGGCGCGGTGATCCATGGCGGCACCGTCTACCTCGCCGGCCAGGTCGCCGACGACCCCAGTCTGGACACCGAGGGCCAGACCGCCGACGTACTGCGCCAGATGGACGCGCTGCTGGCCGAGGCCGGCACCGACAAATCCCGCCTGTTGTTTTGCCAGGTGTTCCTGGCCGAGATCGCGGACATCGCGGCGATGAACCGTGCCTGGGACGCCTGGTACGATCGCGCCAACCCGCCGGGGCGCGCCACGGTTGAAGCCAAGCTGGTCGATCCGCGCTGGCGGGTGGAGATCACCGGGATCGCCGCCCTGCCGTAAGGCGAACATGGGGTTGATCACCCAGCCCCGATCGCCCGCAGCACGATGTGCTCGGTCAGGATCTGCGGCAGCACCTCGGGCGGCTGCTCGCCCGGCGGAAAATAGACATACAGCGGCACGCCCTCGCGGCCGTGCTCGCGCAGGAACGCGGTGATCACGGGGTCCTGGCGGGTCCAATCGCCCTTCAGATACGCGACATGCCGCGCCGCGAAGGCATCGCGCACCGGCGTGCTGGCGATCGCCACCCGCTCGTTCAGCAGGCAGGTGACGCACCAGGCCGCGGTCATGTTGACGAACACCGGCCGCCCCTCGGCGTGCAGCGCGGCCAGCCGTGCGGCGGAGTAGGCCTCGGCGTCGGCCTCAGCGGGCGAGGGCGCCGGCGGCGCCGCGCTGATCCCGCTCAGCACCGCCAGGGCCAGCAGCAGCGCGGCCACGGCGACCGACTGGGCGAAGCGGCGCCGCCGCCCGGTCTCCTGCTGCGCCAGGCCGACCACCCAGGCGGCAAAGCCGAGGAGCACCAGCCCGGCCACGGTACCCAGCACGCCGGCGGGTCCGGCCTCCTGGCTGATCACCCAGACCAGCCAGGCGCTGGCGCCATACATCGGGAAGGCGAGGCCCTGGCGCAGCCGGTCCATCCAGCGTCCCGGCGGTGGCACCAGGCGGCCCAGCGCCGGCACCGCGGCGAACAGGGCGTAGGGCGCGGCCAGGCCAAGGCCCATGGCGAGGAACACCAGGATCGCCTCGGCCGGCGGGGCAGCCAGCGCGGCGGCGATCGCGATGCCCATGAACGGCGCGGTGCACGGGGTGGCGACCAGCACTGCCAGCAGGCCGGTGAAGAAGCTGCCGCTATGTCCTGCGCGCGCGGTCAGGTGCTGCCCGGCGCCGGCCAGGCGGCTGCCGATCTCGAACACGCCGGACAGGTTCAGCCCGACACCGAACAGCAGCCAGGCCATCGCCGCGACGAACACCGGGGAGGCGAACTGGAACCCCCAGCCGGCCGCCACCCCAGCCGCGCGGGCCGCCAGCAGCACGCCGCCCAACGCGGCGAAGGCCAGCAGCACACCGGCGGTGTAGGACACGGCGTGCCCGCGCATCCTCCCCTGCGCCGCGCCGGCGGCCATGCCGAGCGCCTTCATCGCCAGCACCGGGAACACGCACGGCATCAGGTTCAGGATCAGCCCGCCGAGGAAGGCGAAGCCCAGCACCTCGGGGAGCGCGATCGTCAGCTCGGGCGGCGGCGCGCCCGGCGTGGCGCTGAGCGTCACGTCGGTCTCCTGTCCGCTGCGGTCCAGCACCGCCAGCACGCCGTCGAGGCCGGCAGCCGGCTTGAACCCCGGCCCCGGCTTGAGCGACAGGGTCATGCCGCCGGGGCCGGTCGACAGAGGCTGCGGCGCGGCATCCTGGATCGTGCCGGCGGTCGCCGGGATGAACCAGGCATCGGTCACCATGGCGGCGTTCAGCTCGGCCCCGTGCAGCCACAGCGTGCCGTCCGCGGCGATATGTGCGGGCCAGGGCGACGGGCGTGGGATGCGCCGATCGGTCGCGGCGAACAGCGGCGCTTGCCGCGAGGGGGCGGGGTGGGCGGCCGGCGGCTTACCCGCCGAAAGATCAGCCGCCGGCAGACCAACCGCTGGCAGATCGGCCGCGGGCAGAACAAGCGTGAAGTGCGCCTGCTCCGGCACGCAGATCTGTTTGCACACCAGCCAACGCGCATCGGCCGCAATGGTGGTGGCGCCGTCCCCCGGGGAGGACGTGCCAGGCGCGGGCGTTCCGGTCGCGGGCGTCCCAGGCGTGGGCGTCCGAGGGCGTGTCGTAATGGTCAGCGGCAGCACCACCTCGCCGGTGTAGGCATAGGTCATCAGCGGCCCCTCGGTGAGGCGCTGCGGCGCGGGCCAGGCAAGCGGTCCGGCCACCGCACCCGTGGGCAGCGCGAGGTCCAGCTCCGGCGCGACGCCGGCGTCGCCCGGGTTGCGCCAGTAGGTGTGCCAGCCAGGTGCCAGGCGGAAGCGCAGCCCGATGCGGAACGGCGTGCCGGGGGAGACCGCGTCGGTGTCGGAGATCAGCGACACGGTGGCGCGCGCGCTGACCGCGGGCGTGCTCTCCAACGCCAGGGCCTGGGTGGCGAGGCTGGTCAGCAGGGCGAGGATCGTGATCAGCAGACGAGACATGACAGGTCCGGGCCGGGGCCGCCGGGTTATGATCCAAGCCGGACGATTGGACCAGCATATGATCCGAGCCGGACGATTGGACCGGGCACGCCCTGCAGCTCTCATGTTGGTCGGGCCGTGCGGCCTCTCAACGTCATGGCCGGGCTTGACCCGGCCATCCCCGCAGCACGGTGCTGCGATGGATGGCGGGGACAAGCCCGGCCATGACGATGAGGTACCCGTCCCGGCCAAAATGAGGATTGCCGGTCGGCTGCGCCGGTCTTTCTTGCGCCGCGATCCCGTGCGACACAATTACACCTCGAACCCGCACCGCCCGCCACCCAGGACCTGACGTGACAGAGCTTCAACCCGCCCGCGGCACCCACGACCTGATCGGCGAGGACCAGCGCCGCCACACCCACGTGGTCGACACCGCCCGCGCCATCGCCGCGCGCTACGGCTTCGACGAATGGACCACGCCCATCTTCGAGGACACCCGCGTGTTCTCCCGCACGCTGGGCGAGACCTCCGACGTGGTCACCAAGGAGATGTACACCTTCGCCGATCGCGGCGGTGAGTCCATCACGCTGCGCCCGGAAGCCACCGCCGGCGTCTGCCGTGCCCTGGTGTCCAATGGCCTCACGCAGTCGCTGCCGCAAAAAGTGTTCTACGCCGGCCCGATGTTCCGCTACGAGCGTCCGCAGAAGGGCCGCTACCGCCAGTTCCACCAGATCGACATCGAACTGATCGGGTCCGCCGAGCCGCTGGCCGACGCCGAGGTGATCGCCTGCGGCTGGGCCATCCTGGAAGCGCTGGGGGTCGCCGGGGACACGGTGCTGGAGATCAACACCCTCGGCGACAAGCCCAGCCGCGACGCCTACCGCGACGCGCTGGTCGGCTACTTCACCGAGCACCAGGGGGCGCTGTCGGCCGACAGTCTGGCGCGGCTGGATCGCAACCCGCTGCGGATCCTGGATTCCAAGGACCAGGGCGACCGCCGCATCATTGCCAACGCGCCGCTGATCGCCGGCCACCTGACCGAGGCTGCCGCGGGGTTCTACGCCAGCGTGCAGAGCTACCTGCGCGCGTTCGGCGTGCCATTCCGCGAGAACCCGCGCATCGTCCGCGGCCTGGACTACTACGGCCACACGGCGTTTGAGTTCGTCACCGGCAAGCTCGGCTCGCAGGGCACGGTGATGGGCGGCGGGCGCTATGACGGCCTCGTTGAGGAGATGGGTGGGCCGCCCACGCCGGCGGTCGGCTGGGCCGCCGGCATCGAGCGCCTGGCCATGCTGCTGGAGACGCCGCCCGCGGCACCGGCCGGGGTCGCCGTGGTGCCGGTGGGCGATGCCGCCGAGGCCGCGGCGCTGGGGGTGCTGCAAAGCCTGCGCGCGGCCGGCATTCGCGCCGAGATGGCCTATCGCGGCAATCTGCGTCGCCGCCTGGAGCGCGCCAACCGGATCGGCGCGCGGGCGGCGGTGATCCTCGGGCCGGACGACATCGCGGCGGGGGTGGCGCAGGTGAAGGACCTGGCGACCGGCGCGCAGGAGGCGGTGAAGCTAGCCGACCTCGCCGCGCGGCTGGCGTGATGTGCGGGCGGCGGGCAGGGGCGGGCGCAGGTCCGCAAGGAATTGAACCGCAAATGAACGCAAATAAACGCAAATGAGACCAGACACGGCAGGCCATCGGAACGCACGGTTCGCGCTTATTTGCGTTCATTTGCGTTCATTTGCGGTTCATTGCCTGGCTTCGATCGGGCACCTGGCGCGCGCGGAAAACGTCCGTGATAAAGCGCGGGCGCTCGCTCTATGGCAGGACAGATTCACCACAGAGGCACAGAGACACAGAGAAGCAGGTCAATGCGCTTCGCGCGGAGCGCCCGAATCTTCCTTCTCTGTGTCTCTGTGCCTCGGTGGTGAATCCTGCTTTCTTGCGGACCATGCCGCTACACCAACGTTTGGCGTAAGGGTGCGGTCATGAACCTCGCCCCCAAGCTCGACCGCATCGCCGCCCGTGCCGAGGAACTGCGCGCCCTGTTGTCCGAAGGCCTCTCCGGCGACGCCTACGCGAAAGCCTCGAAAGAACTGTCCGAGCTCGCCCCGCTAGAAACCCGCATCGGCGACCTGCGTGCCGCCGAGCAGGCGCAGGCCGAGGCCGAAACGATGCTGGCCGATCCCGAAATGCGCGAGCTGGCCGAGGCCGAACTGGATGGGTTGAAAAGCCGCATCCCCGCGCTGGCGCAGGAAATCCGCCTCGCGCTGCTGCCCAAGGACGAGGCCGACGAGCGCGCCGCGATCCTGGAAGTGCGCCCGGCCGCCGGCGGTGACGAAGCCGCTCTGTTCGCCACCGAATTGTTCGCCATGTACCAGAAATACGCCGCCCTGCGCGGTTGGCGCTGCGAAATCCTGGAGCACAACGACACCGAGCTGGGCGGGCTGAAGGAGGGCATCGCCGAGATCACCGGCCGCAGCGTGTTCGCCCGGCTGAAATACGAATCCGGTGTCCACCGCGTGCAGCGCGTGCCGACGACCGAGAGCCAGGGCCGCATCCACACCTCCACCGTCACCGTCGCTGTGCTGCCGGAAGCGGAAGAAGTCGACGTCCAGGTCGACGAGGGCGACCTACGCATCGACGTCTATCGCGCGTCAGGCGCCGGCGGGCAGCACGTCAACAAGACCGACAGCGCGGTGCGCATCACGCACCTGCCCTCCGGCATCGTCGTTGCGATGCAGGAAGAAAGAAGCCAGCACAAGAATCGCGCCAAGGCGATGAAGATTCTTCTCGCGCGGCTGTATGAGCAGCGGCGGGCGTCGCTGCACGCCACGCGCGCCGCCGATCGCAAATCCCAGGTCGGCACCGGCGACCGGTCGGAACGTATCCGGACCTATAATTTTCCGCAGGGGCGGGTGTCGGACCACCGCACCAACCTGACGCTGCACAAGATCGATCGCGTGCTGGCCGGCGAGCTGGACGAGTTCATCGACGCGCTGATCGCCGAGGACGAGGCGGCGCGACTGGCGGCGGAAGAATGACCACGCCCGTGGCGAAGCGGTCTCTCCCCCTCCCCTTGAGGGAGGGGGAGAATATTGCGTCCCATCCGGGGTCTATCCCAACGCCTGCGGGGCAGAGCCGCATCGCCACGGCCCTGCGTGACGGCGCCGCACGCCTGCGCGCCGCCGGCATCGACAATCCCCGTCTCGACGCGCGCCTGCTGTTGGCCAATGCGCTTGGCCTCACCACCGAGTCACTTCTGCGCGACCCGAACGCGCCGATCGACCAGGCCTGCTACAATGCGCTGCTCACCCGTCGCGCCGTGCATGAGCCGCTGGCGCTGATCACTGGGCGGCGCGAGTTCTGGAGCCTCGATCTGGCGGTTTCCGCCGCGACCCTGATCCCCCGCGCCGATTCCGAGACGCTGATCGAGGCGGCGCTGGCCGCCCTGCCCGATCGCGCCCGGGTGCGGCGGATCCTCGACCTTGGCACCGGCACCGGCTGCCTGCTGCTCGCGGCACTCAGCGAGTTCCCCGCCGCCTTCGGGGTCGGAACCGACCGGTCGTCGGCTGCAACGACGCTCGCCCGGGACAACGCTGCCATGCTTGGAATGGCCGACCGGGCTGAATTTGTGTGCACCGACTGGGCCGCGGCGCTGGCCGGTCGGTTCGATTTGATCCTGAGCAATCCCCCGTACATCCGCACCGGCGACCTTGCCGGGCTGATGCCGGAGGTGGCGCGGTATGAGCCGGCCGCTGCGCTGGATGGCGGTTTGGACGGGCTCAATGCCTATCGACGGATTCTGCCGGAGTTGCCCGGGCGGCTGGCCGCCGGCGGCGTGGCCGTGCTGGAACTCGGCGAGGGCCAGCAGCAGGCGGTCGCTGCCCTGGCTGGGGCGGCGGGGTTTGCGGTCACCTCGCGCGCCGATCTGGCGGGCATTCCGCGCGCCCTGGTGCTCCGGCCGGCCCCCGGCGTGTGCCCCCCGCGGCACGTGCCCCCGGGGCGCCTGCCCCCCGGGCGCGTGCCCGCCGGCGCGTGCAAAGTCTCCGGTGCGTGAACCGCTCCCCGGGGGTGAAAATCGGGGCATGAAAAAATCGTTTGGCAGCAGGCACTCCTGCGCCTACGTTGCAGGCCCGGCAGGGACGGTGGCAATGCCCAGGTGGCAATGCCTGATGTCTCGGGACCCCGGTCGACTCGGTCGCCGCCCGCTACGATGGGCGCTGATCGGCCCGCCGGGGTGCTTGCCGGTACCAACGTCGAAGGATCGCAGCCTGGTCGAGGGGTCATTCCCCCGGACGCCCATGGGATTGCCCGTTGGCATTGCCCATGGGAGCCACAGCGTCACCGGCCAGCGCCGCCAACAGGAAAGCGTGACGGCAGCAGTATGAATAACAATATGAAGCGGATGCGTGGACGCGGTCATCGCCCCGGCGGGGGCGGCGGAGGCGGTAGCGGCGGCCCGGTTCGCCATCACGCCCCGGGCAACATCCCGCTCAACCGCAATCACGTCTTCGACAGCAGCGGCCCGGACATCCGCGTCCGCGGCACCGCGCAGCAGTTGTTCGAGAAATACCTGCAGCTCGGCCGCGACGCGACCTCGGGCGGCGACCGGGTGATGGCGGAAAGCTATTTCCAGCACGCCGAGCACTATTTCCGCATCCTGAACGCGATGAACCAGGCGGTGCAGGGCCAGCAAGGCCAGCAGGGCAATGGCGCCCAGACCCAGCAGGGTCAACGCCGGCCCTATGGCAACGAGGACGACATGTCGTCGGGCGGCGCCGAGGTCGAGCCGGCTGCCCCGGGCATGGGTGACCAGCCGGAGGCCCGCGAGATCCCGATCGCCACGGCGCCGCCGGAGGGCTGACCCGAGCGCAGGGCGGAGCGGTCGGGGCCGTCCTTTCCTTGCAGACCGTGCGCGGTCCCGGACGGTTGGCCGCGTGACTCGCGCCGCTACGCCCGCCCGTCCTCCAGCGCCGCGCGCAGCCCATCCGCCGCCGCGCCGCCGATCAGACCTTCGCGCAGGAACAGGTCGATCAGCACCAGGTTCACGTTGAACTTGAAGTCGTCGGTGTCCCGCACCACGTCAAAAGCGCGCGTGATCGGCCATAGCTCGAACGACTCCACCTCGCCGTCCGCGGCGCGCGGGATGAAATCGTCCGGCAGCGACAGGTCGTAGCAATGCAGCCGGTCGCGCCGTAGTCCCTCCGGCCGTTCCATCGCATACCGCACCGTCCCGACGCGCCGCGCGGTGGCGGCCAGCGCCTCCGGCACCGCGGCTTCCTCGGCGGCTTCCTTCACCAGCGTCTGTGCCGGCGACAGCCCGGACGGAATGCCGCCGGCGACGAGGTGGTCCAGCTTGCCGGGATCGAGCTGCTTGGTTCGCGACCGCCGGGCAATCCACAGATGCAGCCCGTCGGCGCGTTGGACCGTGCCGTTCACGTGCACGCCCTCGGAGACCACGCCGAACGCCGGCAGCGCACCGCGATCGAGCACCGCCAGCACCGGTCCGTCCGCCGCCGCGCGCACGTCGAACGCCTCGTTGCGCCAGCGGCAGAAGCCCCGCGCCGAGAGTGCCCGCGCGATCGGCTGCAGCGCCGCCGGCCGGGTCAGCGTGATCCGTGTCGAGGTCGCCTCGATGTTCGGGAACCCGGCCAGAGCCGCCGCAAGCGCCGGCCGCACCCAGCCCACCGGATCGGCGCCGATATGGAACGCCAGCCGCTCGCCCGGTAGCGTCGCGGTCTGACAGGCGCGGATATGGCGCAGGAATCCGTCCGCACAGTTCTGATCTGCCACCAGGCTCGCCTTTCAAACCGGCCCCCAGCATGCCACATGCGCGGCATGCGACCCATCCCCACCGCTGCACCGCCGGACCTGGCGCGGCCGCAACGCTCCACCTGGCGGACCATCATCAGCCTGCTGCCGTATCTCTGGCCGCGCGGCGATCTGACGGCGCGGGTACGCGTGGTGATCGCGATGGCCTGCCTGGTGGCCGCCAAGGTGGCGACCGTCTATGTCCCGGTGATCTACGGCCGCGCGGTGGACGCGCTGGCACCGAAAACCGGCACCGCCGTCGCGCTGACGCTGCCCGTGGCGCTGATCGTGGCCTATGCGCTGGCCCGCGTCGCCTCCTCCGGCTTCGGGGAACTGCGCGACGCGGTGTTCGCCGCGGTGCAGCAACGCGCGGCGCGGCTGCTGGCACTGCGCACCTTCCGGCACCTGCACGCGCTGTCGCTGCGATTCCACATGGATCGCCAAACCGGCGGGCTGTCGCGCGTGATCGACCGCGGCGCGCAGGGCGTGCAGTCGGTGCTGCGCCTGGCGGTGTTCAACATCATTCCGACGCTGCTCGAACTGGGAATGGTGACCGGTATCCTGTGGGTGATGTTCGACTGGCGGTTTGCGGCCGTCACCTTCCTCGCGGTGTCGCTGTATCTCAGCTTCACTGTTGGTTTCAGCACCTATCGCGTGCGCCTGCGCCGCGCCATGAACGACACCGACAACGAGGCGCAGTCGCGCGCCATCGACAGCCTGCTGAACTTCGAGACCGTCAAGTATTTCGCCAACGAGGACCACGAGGCGCGCCGCTTCGACCAGGCGCAGGCGCGTTATGAACACGCCGCGGTACGCAGCCAAGTGACGCTGAACATGCTGAACCTGGGCCAGCAGAGCATCGTTGCACTCGGCCTGGGAGTGATCATGCTGATGGCGGCGCGCGGCGTGCTGGCCGGCAGCATGACGGTGGGAAAATTCGTGCTGGTGAACACCTATCTGATGCAGCTCTATCAGCCGCTGAACTTCCTGGGCTTCGTCTATCGTGAGATCCGCCAGGGCCTGGTCGACATGGATCAGTTGTTCCGCCTGCTGGCCGTCGAGCCGGAGGTCACTGATCGCCCCGGCGCGCGGGCACTCGCCGGGCATCTGTCCGAGCACGCCGCCTGTGAGGTGCGGTTCGAGGATGTTCGTTTCGGGTATCGTCCTGACCGGGAGATCCTGAAGGGCGTCGATCTGACCGTGCCGGCCGGCGGCAAGCTGGCCATCGTCGGGCCGACCGGAGCCGGCAAGTCCACCGTCACGCGGCTGCTGTTCCGCTTCTACGACGTGACCGCCGGTCGCATCCTGATCGACGGCGTGGACATCCGCGATGTCACGCAGGAAAGCCTGCGCGCGGCGATCGGCGTGGTGCCGCAGGACACCGTGCTGTTCAACGACACGATCCGCTACAACATCGCCTATGGCCGCCCGGGCGCGAGCCAGCCTGAGGTCGAGCACGCCGCGCGTCTGGCCCAGATCCACGACTTCGTCATTTCGCTGCCGGAGCAATACGATACGCGCGTGGGCGAGCGTGGTCTGAAGCTGTCGGGCGGCGAGAAGCAGCGCGTCGCCATCGCGCGCACCATCCTGAAGGACCCGCGCATCCTGATCCTGGACGAGGCGACCAGCGCGTTGGATACGGCCACCGAGCAGGATATCCAGACCGCGCTGCGGGCCGTATCAAGCCATCGCACGACGCTGGTGATCGCGCACCGGCTGTCCACCGTGGTCGATGCCGACGAGATCGTGGTGCTGGACGAGGGTCGTGTGGCCGAGCGCGGCAGGCACGCGGCATTGCTGGCGCACGGCGGGCTGTATGCCCACATGTGGGCGATCCAGGCCGAGCAGCAGGAGCAGCCGGAAGCTGCGGCGGACGCTTTAGCGCAAGCCGACGCGGACCTCCCGGCGGAAGCCCCAGTGGAAGACGAGGTTGAAGCGCCGGCGGACGCCCTGAGGGAAATACCAGCGGAAGCCGCCGAATAGGTTCGAGGAGACAACGATGCCGATCGATCTCAATTCGCTTGAACCGGCGCCCGCCGAACTGAGCCACGCCGGCGCGGTCGTCGACAAGGCGATCGAATACATGATGGGGCAGAACATCGGCTCGCTGGCGATTGCGTCCTCGTTGCTCGGCGGCGCGATGGCGTTGCTGGCGCGCAGCGTCGCCGATGAGGCGATCGTGCACATTCTCAACAACGCGATCAGCAGCGTGCGCACGGGCGAGCTGCGGCGGATGGCTGACCCGGGTTAGAGCGCGTTCACGCCAGGTCTCTGACCTGAACTTCCTACGCTCACGCGATGGCTCTGGTTCACGCTCTCTTGCGCGGCTGCACGGCGTTTTCGAGCGCCTGCCGGATGAAGCGTTGATACGGAACCCCGGCTTTCGCGGCCGTGGCTTTGACAGCGTCTAGCAGCGGCCGTGGTAGGCGCATGTTCACCCGTTCGCTTTTCGGCTGGAACTCGAAACGCACCACCCTCATTCCCGACAAGTCATAGTCGGTCAGGTCGGCCTTTGCGACGAAATCCTCAGCTTCCTTGTCGCTTCTCAGCGTTGGCAGATTCCTTGTCATAGTGCTCGACCTCCTTGTCGTGCATGTAACGGGCGCTGATCGGACGGATGAAGGTAACGTCGGCCTTCTCGCGCAGGGTAAAGACGATCAGCACGCTCCGTCCGTCCGATCGCCTTGAACCGTTCCTCCTTCGCGGAATGCGTGAGGTCCGGGAACACAGCAAGCGGCCGATGAAACAGCAGCAATTCTCGTTTTGGTCGGGNNTGTGGCAACCAGATGGGCCAAAATGAGGATTGCTGATGAAACAGGCTCTCGACCGCGGCAAGCGACACACCATGCTTCCGACATTTGTCTCGGTTGCCCGTGTCCCATGCGAAGCCCGCGACCTTCAGGTCCATCGACTGCTCATATAGAATATGTACAGCCATTTGTCAACACAAGGGAAACCCGCTGCCTTTCGGGGCTCGGTCGTGGCATCGTACGTCCGGTCAGAATGATCGGGAAGAGGCAATGCGTAGCTGGCAGGTTCAGGAGGCAGAGGCCCACTTCAGCGACCTGTTGCGCGACGCCGTGCGCTCCGGGCCGCAGCAAATCACCGTGCGTGGCCGCGCCGTCGCAGTGGTGCTGTCGACCGAAGCATATGAGCGTCTGCGCGGGCGGAAGCAATCGTTGGTCGCGTTTCTGCGCGCGTCCCCTTTGGCAGGCGTCGAACTGGACCTCGGGCGTGATCGGTCGGTTCCGCGTGATATCAAGCTGTGAGCTATTGCGTCGCAATGTGCGCGCTGGCGGAATTGGCAAAACCGCGACCGGATTGAACTCCTGTCACCCAGCCCATCCCAGATGGCTGAGAAACTCTTGCGTGCGCCCGACCACCGGCGCGTCGAAGATCTGCGCCGGCGGCCCCTGCTCGATCACCGAACCACGCTCGAATACCACCACCCAATCGGCAACGCGGCGCGCGAAGGTCATCTCGTGCGTCACCACGATCATCGTCATGCCCTCCTCGGCGAGCCGCTTCATGACGTTCAGCACCTCGCCGATCGTTTCGGGATCAAGCGCCGAGGTCGGTTCATCGAACAGCATGACCTCGGGTTCCATCGCCAGCGCCCGCGCGATCGCCACGCGCTGCTGCTGGCCGCCGGACAGCTCCGCGGGAAAGTTTTTCCCCTTGTCGGCCAGCCCAACCTTGTCGAGCAGCGCCATCGCCCGCGCCTCGGCCGCCGCCCGCGTCATGCGCAGCACCGTCATCGGGCCGATCGCCACGTTGCCGAGCGCCGTCTTGTGCGGGAACAGCTCGAAGTTCTGGAACACCATGCCCATAAGCTGGCGCACCCGGCGCATGCCGTTCCAATCGCGCGGCAGCGGCTCGCCGTCCAGGCGGATCTCGCCGCCGTCGATCAGCTCCAACCCGTTGGTGCAACGAAGCAGGGTCGACTTTCCGGAGCCGGAGGGACCGATGAGGCAAACCACCTGCTCCTTGCGCACCTCCATCGACACGTCGGCCAGCGCAACGAAATCGCCGAACAGCTTGCGCACGCCGCGATAGACCAGCACCGGCGGCGCGCCCGATGGTCTGTGGTGGTCCGCGGTCATTCGCTCACTCCCAACCTGCGATGCAGCCAGTCGACCAGCTTCGCCTGCGGATACCCCAGTGCCCAGTAGATCGCCGCCATCGCCGTGAGCATCTCCAGCACGCGGAAGGTCTGCGAGCGGATCCGCATCGCGGTATAGGCGAGCTCGCCGACAGCAATCACCGAAACCAGCGAGGTGTCCTTGAACAGCGACACCCAGGTGCTGGCCAGCACCGGCAGCACGCGGCGCGACGCCTGCGGCAGTACCACCTCGCGCATCGCCTGCCAGCGGCTCATGCCGAGCGCGAACGCGGCCTCGCTCTGGCCCTTGCGGATCGATCCGATGCCGGCGCGGAACGTCTCGCCGTTATAGGCCGAGACATTCAGCGACAGCGCGATCAGCCCGGTGATGAATGGCGAAAATGCAATGCCCAGTGCGATCGGCATCACGTAGTACGCCGTGTAGATCACCAGGATCAGCGGCAGATTGCGGAACAGTTCGACCAAGCTGGCACTGGCGCCGGACAGCAGGCGCGAGCGCGACAGGCGCATCAGCGCCAACAGGATGCCGCCCGGCACCGCGATCACCATCGTCAGTACCGCGAGCGCCACGGTCAGCTCGGTGCCTTCCGCCAGCGCGCCGGCGTTGCGCCATACCACGGACCAGTCGAGGTTCATGACCGGCCAAGATGCGCGAGGCGCACATAGACCATGTCCACGGCGCGGGTGACCGGAAACAGGATGACGAAGTAGACCGCCATTGCGACCAGAAAGACCTCGATCGGGCGAAAGCTTTCGCCGGCGAGGGTCTGCGATTGTTTCATGTATTCCGGTACCGCAATTACCGCGGCGATCGCCGTGTCCTTGATGGTGATGGACAGGATCGAGCCGAACGCCGGCAGCATGCGCACCAGGGCCTGTGGCAGGGTCACCTGTCGGATGGCCTGCGCGCGCGACATCCCCAGCGCGAACGCGGCGCGCGTTTGGCCCGGACGGATCGAGCCGACTCCGGCACGAACGATCTCCGCCACATAGGCCGCGATATGCGCGCTGAGCGCCACCAGCGCCGCCCAGAATGGCGGCAGAACGACGCCGGTGACGATCGGCAACGCGAAATAGCTCCACACCAGCACGACCAGCACGGGCACGGCGCGCATCGAGTCGATATAGAACACCAGCGGCCAGCGCAGCCAGGCAGGCCCGTAGCAGCGCGCCAGCCCGACCGCGCCGCCCAGCACCAGGCTGCACAGCATGGTCAGCGCCGACAGCGCCAGCGTCATGCCCAGCCCGCCGAGCAGGAAGCGCCAACTGTCGATAACCGGGGAGAAATCAAGGTCCATGGCGCTGGTCCAGCTCAATCGTCATGGTCTCCCCCTCCCCTTGAGGGAGGGGGCCGGGGGGAGGGGTCTCGCGGCAATAGGTTTCGGTGCGACCCTGGCACCAACCCCTCCCCCGCCCCCCGGCCATGACGCGAAGAGAACGGTACGTCCCATCATCGAACCACCGCCGCGACCGCTACTTCATCGTTTCGACAACATTCTGCTCCGCCGCTTCGAGCTTCGGGTGAACCGCCGTCTCGACCGCGCGCAGCCAGGTCAGGAAAGCCGGTTGGTTCTTGTCGATCGCCATACCGACCGGCTGTGCTTTCTCAGTGCTACCTTGGCAGTTGTTCGCCACGGGCAGCACGGCAAGTCCCTTCACCTTATGACTCATCGGGACGTACGGAATGCGGTTGATCGGCGCCGCATCCGCACGTTTGGCCATGATGTCCTCCAGCGGCGCGGTGGCACCCGAGTTCGCCACACCCAGGAACTTCGCCTTCGGGAAGCGCTGCTTCACCCAGCCTTCCTCGGCGCCGCCGATGAAATACGCGATGGTGATGTCGGGCCGGTTCAGGTCATCGACCGTCTTGGCGCTGGTAAAGCGTGGATTGTCGGCGCGACCGAACATGCAGACGCTGGTGTTGGAATACAGCACAAAATCCACCACGGCGTCGCGTTCCGGCGTCTCGGCGAGCGGTGTGATGGAAATATCCACCTGGTTCGAGGCGAGCACCGGAATTTTGGTTTCGTGTGAGACCAGAACCGGCTGCAACTTCACGCCGAGCCGCTTGGCGTAGTCCTCGGCCAGCATCCAGGCCGGGCCGGACCACTGCTCGCCACCGGTGGTGCTTTCGACCAACCACGGCGCGTTGGCCAGCACCGCAACCCGCAGCGCTCCGGCCTTGTGGATCGCGTCGATGCGGGGGCTGGTACCTGGCGCGGGCGGTTCCTGCGCCATCGCCGGCGCCACGGCCAGCAAGCCGCCGAGCAATGCGGCGCCGGCAAGCAGATGTTTCAATTGTCGCACGGTTATGTTTCCTCCGTTGTTGTCGTACGTCGTCACGCCATAGCGGCCAGGGTTGCACGCACCCCCATTGTCGCGATCTGATCGAGCGCGGTCAGAACCTCGTTACGAAATGAATCTGACTCCGCAAGTGCCGACGGCACCACGTCGCACATCGCAAAGATCGCGTTGCACAGTGCTGGTGCATCCGGTGCTGCACGAACGGCGCGGGTCAGTGTGTCAGCCTTGGGATCGTCCACCTGCAGGGCAGTCCCGTCGTCACTACGTCCCTGTAAGAATCGCAGCCAGGCGGCGACGCCGAGTGCGATGCGTGGCGCAGCCCGCCTCGCGGTCACCCGCGCCAGCGCCGGCGCGAACAGGCGCTGCGGCAGTTTCTGCGACCCGTCCATGGCGATCTGCGCCGTGCGATGGTGCAGCGCTGGATTCGCGAATCGTGCCAGCAGCGCCCGTCGATACGCGGCGAGATCGACCGAGGCGGGCAGGTGCAGCGTGGACGCGATCTCCTGCATCAGCGCGTCGATATGCGCGGCGAGTGCTGGGTCGGCGATCGCTTCGGCCACCGTCTGCCAGCCCGCCAATTGCCCCAGGTAGGCGATGCTCGAATGGCTGCCGTTGAGCAGCCGAAGCTTCATCGCCTCGTAGGGCCGCACATCATCGACCAGCTCCGCGCCGGTGAGTTCCCAGGCGGGACGGCCAAGCGGAAACCGGTCCTCGATCACCCATTGCGCGAAGGGCTCGCAGACCACCGGCCAACGGTCCTCGGCGCCCAGTGTTGCGTCGATCCGCGCCCGGTCCGTTTCGGTGGTGGCCGGCACGATGCGGTCCACCATGCAGTTGGGAAACGCCACATGCTCAGCGACGAATCGGCCCAAAGCCGGATCGAGACGGTTTGCGAAGTCCGTCACCACGCGACGGGTGGAGCTGCCGTTCTCCGGCAGATTGTCGCAGGACAGTACTGTGAATGGTGCCCCGCCGGCGGCACGCCGCAGGCGCAACGCGGCGACCAGCAGCCCGGGCGCTGTGCGCGGAACAGCGGGGGCCGTAAGGTCGCGCTGAATGGCAGGATCGTCGGTATCCAGCCCGCCGCTCGCGCCTGCGCGGTGATACCCCTTCTCGGTGACGGTCAGCGTAACGATGCGCACCGCCGGGTCGGCGAGCCGCGCCAATACAGCGCCCGGTGCCTCGGGCGCGACGAGCACGCCGGCCCATGCACCGATGACGGTCAGACGTTCACCCGCATCGTCGCGTTCCGCGCAGGTGTAGAGAAAATCCTGCGGCGCCAGCGCATCGCGCGTATCCGCCCGTCGCAGGCTGACGCCGAGAATGCCCCACCGCGGATCGTCCCGCAGCAATGGCTGGGTGTACCACGCTAGGTGCGCGCGCGCGAATGCGCCGATGCCCAGGTGCACGATGCCTGTCCCGATCGTAGCCGGATCGAAATCCGGGCGCCGGACCGCATCGGGCAAACCGGCGAGCGTATCGCAGCAGAGGCGTCGCACGATTGTCACAGCGACAGCCTGGTAATCGCGGTGGCTGCGGTCATCACACCGCGCAGTTCGGCAACATCGCGCATGCGGCGGATCAGCGGATAGCCGGAACGCGTCTTATGACGCGCATCGTCTGACAGCGCATGACCGTGGTGTGGACGGAACGGAATCCGCCAGGACGCATCGGCGTGCAATCGATTCCGTGCTGTTCGGCGACCTTGGTTGCCGTCAGGGCTTCACCCGAACGCAGACGGCCAGTGAGGATGTTGCTATACAGATGCGCGTGGAGGCGATTGCCCCCGGTCCGCGCCGTTTCAATTCGATCGGTGCGTTGCATCTAGCCCGCGCGCATACTGTTCCTGTCGCGGGTGGTTTGTGCGCTTGTATACATTTGGGCGCAAGCTGGCGCATCTTGTCGTCCCTGGGCCGGAACGTCGGTCGCCACGCCGATCACCGGTGAACCGGCGTCCACGTGCGTGGTCGCGGCGGCCCCGGCAGGTTCTCGGCGCCGTGACAATACCATTGCGAGAGTGCACACTCCGGGTGCGGGGAGGACCTCAGAAATGCGACACATGCGTTGGTGCGGCTTTGTGGTGATGTTGCTGCTGGATTGCGTGTCGGCTCACGCGGCCGGAACCCTGCGCGTCGGCATGCAGGACGATCCGGACGCGCTCGACCCCGCGCTGGGCGGTACGTTCGCCGGGCGCATCGTGTTCGCTAGCCTGTGCGACAAGCTGGTCGATCTTAATAACAAACTGGAATTTGTGCCCCAGCTTGCGACCGCGTGGTCCTGGTCGGCCGACTCGCGGATGCTGACGCTGACGCTGCGGGACGGCGTGTCGTTCCAGGATGGTGAGAAACTCGACGCCGACGCGGTGAAGGCAAACATCGAGCGCTATCGCAGCGCGCCGTACAGCGTACGCCGCTCCGAGCTGAAGCCGGTCACCGCGGTGGAGGTCGTGGATCCGCGGACGGTGCGCCTCGTGCTGTCGCAACCCTATGCGCCGCTGATCGCGGTACTGTCGGACCGTGCCGGCATGATGGCGGCACCGAAGGTGTTGGACCGGCTCGGCAAGGACTTCTTCACCCATCCGGTCTGCGCCGGCCCGTTCAGCTTTGTTGAGCGGGTGCCGCAGGACCACATCGCGCTGCAGCGTTTTGCCGGGTACTGGAACGCCGGCGTGATCCATCTCGATCGGATCGAGTTCCATCCGATCCCGGATTCCACCGTGCGCCTGGTCGGCGTGCAGGCCGGCCGACTTGATATGATCGAGGAAATCGCACCGACCGACGCCTTGAAGGTACAGCAGGATGCCAGGCTCCAGCTCATGAAAACGACGGCGCTGGGCTATGAGGGGATGCTGATCAACCTCGGCAACGGGACTGGTGCCAATCCGGACCTTGCGCGTGATCCGCGCGTGCGTGAGGCGTTCGAGGCATCGATCGACCGCGGTGTCATCAACCAGGTCGCGGCGTCCGGCCTGTTCGTACCGGACAACCAGTCGGAGCTGCCGAGCAGCCCGTATTTCAACCAGCAGCGTCCCGTCCCGCCGCGCGATGTCGCCAAGGCGAAGGCACTCTTGCAGCAGGCGGGGGTGGCGCATCTGACCGTCGAACTGCGCACGCTAAACACGCCGCTCGACACGCAGATCGGCGAGATTATCCAGTCCATGGCGGCCGAGGCGGGGATCACGGTCAAGCTGCGGGCCGGCGAGACCATCACGAACATTTCGGCCATGCAGCATGGCGAGTTCCAGACCGCGCTGACGATCTGGAGCGGGCGGTCTGATCCGGACTTCAACATCACGCAGTATCTGTCCTGCGACGGGTTCCAGAACTGGACCAAGTACTGCAATCCCGCGTTTCAGACGGCGCTTGAAAAGGGGCGCGCCGTGACCGACCCCGTGCAGCGTCAGGAGCTGTATCACCAGGTGGCGGCGACCTACATCGCCGACCGGCCAATGCTGTTCCTGTTCCACATGACCTGGCTATACGCTGTGAGCAGGCACCTGGTCGGTTTCACGCCGGTACCCGACGGCCTAATCCGACCGCAAGGTCTGTTGCTGCAATAGCACGGCCCGCATTGATCCGGTGACGTTATCAGTCCCCGACGGAAACCGGCCGGCGATCGGCGGCGCTGCGTAACGCGGCGTCGATCAGGCGTAGTCCGCGCAAGCCATCGGCGAAGCTAGGGTAACCGAAATGGCCGCCCCGCATCGCCGCCCACGACTGGAACACGACATTGCGGAACGCATCGGCGTAGCCTTCCGCATGTCCGGAGGGAAGCTTCGACATCCAGGCGAGGTGCTGCGGGAGAGCGTCGGGCGAGCGCTGAATGGTTGTGTTGCCGGTGGCGGAACGTTCGATCCAAACGTTCGGGTCTTGCTGGTTCCAGTCTGCACCACGTTCCGATCCGTCGATTGACAGTGCGATCGTGTTGGGGTGCCCTGGGGAAACGCCGCTTATGGTGGCGCTGCCGGCGGCACCGTTGCTTAGGCGGATCAGGAGATCGGCCTGCTCTTCGAGCCCGTGGCGCACACGCACGCCGCCGTCTTCGGTGCGGCTGCCCGGTGGTTCACGACCTTCCCCCGGGGCGCCGCGCCAAATGCGTTCCGGCTGATGAGTGGACAATTGCGCGGTGATTTCCACGATGCGCTGCCGGGTGACGAATTCGACCAGGTCGAGCCAGTGCACGCCGAGGTCCATGAGCACATAGGAGTCCCCCGTGGTTCCAGGGGAAAACATCCAGACATATTTGTCCGCGGCGAAGACGTCCTGTGAGAGGTAGCAGCCGCCGACACGGCGCAGATTTCCAAAGTGGTCCGCGGCGAGTTTGCTGCGCAATACTTCGATCAGCGGATAGCCGCGATAGGTGTAGGCGATCGCGCCGGTTCGTCCGGCGCGCGCGGCCGCGTCGATCATGCGCAGTCCGTCATCCAACTTCGTCGCCATTGGCTTTTCGCACAGAACGTGCGCGCCGGCGGCGAGTGCCGCGATACTGTGTTCGGCGTGCAGATGATGCGGCGAGCAGACATGCACGACCTCCGGCGCGCGTTCGCGCAGCATGCGCGCGGGATCGTCATAGGGATCGGCATGGCCGAACGCGCTGGCGGCGCCGAGCGTACGGCCACACACTGCGACCAGTTCGCCGCCGAGATCGCGGATCATCCGCACGTGCACATGCGCGATGCCGCCGGTGCCGATGATCGCCACGCGCGGGCGCCATTCGGTCATGACGCGGCTTCGGCAACGACGAACCCTGCTGCCCGCGCCATCGCCAGAAGATTGCGATAGCCCATCCGTGCGTAGGTGAGGGGATGCGCGATGCGCGGGTCCTGCTCGGCCTCGACCACCAGCCATCCGCCGTAGCCGTGGGCGTGTAGGTCTTGCAGCATGGGGAGGAACCGGATGCAGCCGTCGCCGGGGACGGTGAAGATCCCTTGCAGCACCGCGGCCATGAAGCTCAGATCGGCGGCGAGTGCGCGGTCCAGCACGTCCGGGCGCGCGTCCTTGCAGTGCACGTGCACGACGCGGCCGATGTGGCGGCGCAGCAGCGCGGCGGGATTGCCGCCGGCAAACAGGCAGTGGCCGGTATCGAACAGCAGGCCGACCGACGCGCTGCTGTGTTGCAGCATCAGATCGATCTCGTGATCGGTCTGCACGATGGTTCCCATGTGGTGGTGGAACGCCATGCCAATCCCGAACGCAGCCATGCGATCGGCGAGCGCGGTGAGCTTGCGGCCGTAGAATGGCCAGTCTTCGTCGGCAAGGCGCGGACGTTGCGAGAGCGGCTGGAAAATGCCGTCATGGCGGCCGCGGGAGGTGTCGGCGTAGACGACAACTTTGCAGCCGAGATCACGCAGTAGTGTCAGATGTGGCAGGATGGCGGCGAATTCCTCGTCCACCGCGCGATCGCAGATGCGACCGTCGTACCAACCGGAAACCAAACGCAGGTGGTGGCTCGCGAGGATGGGGCCGAGCTCGGCGGACGCACGGGGAAATTTGCCGCCAAGCTCGGTGCCTGCATAGCCGGCCAGGCGCGTCTCGGCGAGGCAGGTCTCGAGCGGAATGTCGCCGCCGAGTTCAGGCAGATCGTCGTTGGTCCAGGTGATGGGGTTGATGCCGATTCGGACTGACATGATGACCGTGTTCCTTTCAGCGCAGAGCTTGCGAGGCCGTCTCGGCAGCAGTCAGTGCGGCAACGGCGTCCTCGGCGCGCGCGGCGTCAGTCTCGGTGCCATCGGCGCCGCGTGCGAAGCTTTCGGCTTGCAGACGTAGGGCGTGCAGGAACGCGGACTCGGCGTCGGGTGGCCAGAGGAAACGGCACTCCTCGGCATCGCGCGTGCCGAAAATATGCGCCCAGCAGACGTCGCCATGCGGAAAGCGCCGGCCGAGCGAGACGAGGCCGGTGCTGCCGCCCGAGAGATCGCACAACACATGCGCGCTCTCCGCGTCGCCCGGCACGTTCGGTTCCTCGGCGATCGTTGTCGCACTGGCATGGACGGCGGTGATGTCCTGGCCGGTGAGCCAGCGGAGCTGGTCGAATTCGTGCACGCCCATGTCGACGAAGATGCCGCCGCTATGGTCACGGAATGATACGGGTGGGGGACGTTCATCCCACTGGTAGCAGGCGGCCAGATAGATGCCGCCGAACGCGCCGTCGGTGATACGCCGGCGCAAGCTGCGCAACGCGGGGACGAAGCGGCGCCAATAAGCGATCTGCAGCGGGACACCGGCGGCGTGGGTGATGCGCGCTGCTTCCGCGGCCTGGATGGCAGTGGTGCCGCAGGGCTTCTCACAAAGGATCGGCAGGCCGAAGGCGGCGGCGTGGCTGACCAGCGCTAGATGATTGTCGCTGGGCGCCGCGATCAGCACGCCGTCGATGCCGTCGCCGTCCAGCATTGCGCCGAGCTCGGCATGCACGGCGAGACCGGTCTGCGCCAGCTCATCGCGCACGGAAGGTGCGGGTTCCGCGACCGCGACGATGGCGACGCTCTCGCTTGCGGCCAGAGCCCGCAAATGCGTGCGTCCCATACGTCCGGCGCCGACCAACCCCAACCTGAAGATGGCCATCGTTCAACCCTGCGTCACATACGGCGTCCATGCGCTGGGGCGATCGCGTGGGGCGCGTCGCCGATGCACATCGATCACGGATTGACACAGTGCAATGTCGTGCAGCGCGTCGGCGGCTGAAGTTATCGGTGCGCTACCGGACGTGACGCAAGCGTGGAAGTGGATCAGCTCCTCGCGGAAGCTTTCGTCGTAGGCGGTGATTTCCTCGGTTTGCCAGGAGCGCGGCGTGTCTGGCTCGCCGCCCTCGCGCGTCAGCAGGGTCGGTGCACTGCGCAGGAATGGCGACGGAAACGCAAGGGTGAGCCGCGATTGCGGTGCGTAGAAAGCGAATTCCATTGCGTAGCGCGCGATGCCCGGCAGATCGACCCAGTTGAGCACGCATTGCGTTGCACCGAAGCGCAGCACGGCGGTGACGCCATGCTCGGTAAGGTCGGCAAACGCCAGTTGGTCCGGCTCGCCGAGCACGCCGCGCACTGCGTTGAATTCGGGCACCAGGCTGTCTAGCAGCACGAGATGATAGGCACGCGCCGAGAGGGGATCGACCTCGCCGATGGTGCTGGCGATGCGCGCCGCGGTGTCGGCCGCGAAGGCCGCCTGCACCGTGTGCGGCAAGGGCGTCGGCCGATGCAGCCGGTAATGCGCGACATAGGGAACAAACGGCGCTTCCAACGTGGTGACGCGCGCGAGGCGAATGTCCGGGATATCGCGGACCTCCTCGGCGAAGCGTCGGTAGGCGGGATCGTAACGTTTGTTGTAGGCGACCATCAGGGTGACCTGCGCGCGCTCCGCCGCCGCGATCATCGCCTGCCCCTCGTGCACCGAGAAGCACATCGGCTTTTCGACCAGGATGTGCAGCCCGGCCTGGGCGGCGGCGATCGCGATCGGCGCGTGGCTGCCCGAGGTGAGAATGAAAACCGCATCGAGCGATTTCGACAGCAGGTCGCGCCAATCGCCGCTTGTATAGTGCACGTTGTAATCGTGAGCGCAGGCGTCGCGCAGGTCGGGCGAGGCATCGCAGAGCGCCACGATCTCGTAAAGCTCAGGCAGCTCACGCAAGTAATGAAGATGCATCACCTGCGCAACCAATCCGCAGCCGACGATGCCTATCCTGAGCCGCGTGCCCATGATCCGCGTCAATCCCCGTTCACACCTGCTCGCGAAGACGGGCGCGCAGGTGCGTCAGAGCGCGATCGGCTTCGGCGAAGTCGCGCATTGCAAAACCGGCCGCGAGATCCGGGCTGGCCGCGCACATCGTTGCCTCGACCCGGCCGGTATACCGACCGCGCCCGTCGGTGCCGACCACGACGCCGTCCGGCTCCTCGGATGCCGCGTTCCAGCCGATCGCCTCCTGCCGCGTCAGGTCCGCCGGCACGTCCAGCGCGATCGCGTCATTACGCAAGGCGACCGGGTATCCGCCGGGCAGACCGCCGGGTCCGGGAACGTAGCCGCGCCAATCCTCGCCGGCGACCATGGCGACGAACAGCGGCACGCCGGACGCACCGGATATGTCAATCGCGGGTTCCGGCGGGAGCTGCACCGCGGCGAATCGATGGTGGACATCATCGAGTTCGCGACCGTCCAACCACACGCGTGGTGCGATCTTGCAAGTGCGTTCCGCTTGCCGATGGCGGAACGCGGCGAGCGCCGTATGTTGCGCCAGCAGTTGCAGCCGGCCGTGGCCCGGTCCGAGCAGCCCGGCAAAAGCATGTGCCAGGATCGCAACATTGCCGATCCCGCAGGCGATCGGCAGCCCCGCCGCGGCGATCATTCCGTTGACCACGTCGGGGTAGCAGCAATTGACGAAATGCGGCTGCGGTCGCGTCGCGGCGACGGCACGCGATATGTCGAGCGAGAGGCGCGCCTGCAGGATCGCGGTCACGCCAAGCCCGCCCTCCTGCTCGAAGCGCGTCCAGCCGTCCGGGCGAACGGGAGAAACGCGCCCGCCCTGTGCCGAGGCCGCGTTCACCACGAGGCGCGGCCGTACCTCGGACAGCAGCGCGGCGACGCGGTCTATCGATAGCGTATCGACCCCGCGCTCCGACACGCGCACGCCGGTGTCGAACATCGCCGCGCGCGCCGCGCCGGCGGTCCGCAACCATGCCGCACGAAACGCGTTGCGGCCGACCACGATGATGGACAGGTCGCGCGGCGCCGTCGCCGCAAGATCGAACAGAATTCGTGCCGCGAAACTGCCGGTTCCGCAGAGGACGACATCGGCACGTTCAGGCATTGGCATCGGCCTCCGCGTGGATCGCGGCTCTGCCCCGATCGCGGCAAAGCTGCCGGTGCGCGATCAGTCCGTCAATCGCGCGCCGCGGTCATTCGCGCCACGGTCCGCACGGGATAACGGGCGTGCCGCATGTTACCGCGCGCGCTCGTGGCGGGGCAACGGATGTCGGACGGTGGGTGTCGTGGACTCCGTCCGCCGGCCGTGTTGGGGCACGATTCGTCGCGCTTGTTTAGTCGCCGCCTAGGGCCGCGCGCTGCGATCCCGTGCGCCGCCGGTTCATCCGTGGTTCGATTCCAGGTTCGACCGAGAAGCTGACGCCGGCGCTCGTGACCGCTGTGCGGAGCCGTACCCGCTTGCGTGCGCGGGGCTCGAGCGGCCTGTCGGTTGTCAGCGCTGGCGTTCCTCCGTCTGAGATTTGTGTAGCTACGATGCGGCGTTTTTATGTAAGATATAGTGACTAACTTTCGGCATGCCAGGATCGCAGATGACCTCATCACAGCGCCCGCCCGTTCGATCCTCCCGATGCCGTCGGTGGGTTTTTTTGGGGACCCTCGGATCGAGCCCCGAGGGCATTTCCCCGGGTCTGGACACCCGAGGGCATGGCCGAGATCAAGCGCAAGGGGCATGCCGTGTGGTGCCTGGTCAGGGCGTGCACAAGGCAAATTCCGACCACGTCCCTGTGGAACCGGACACGGAGGGGCCGGACGGCGTGGCGGCCGGTTTGGGGCGATCTGCAAAGCGCGACCAAGACTCCATGATGAGCCTGTCACCGGGCGTTCGTCCCGATGGGGAGACGGAGGCATCGGACGGCGCGGCCGCCGGGTTGGAGTCCGTGCCTGCTGACAAGGCGCGATCTGCAAGACGCGACCAAGACCCTATCATGAGTCCCTGGACAGGGGGCGCGGTCTGCCTACCTCGGACAGGACCCCATACAACGGGTGACGGTGCGGCCGCGCGGTGTGGCCACCGCGGTGGGGCACGGTCCCTGGGCGGGGGTGGGGCCGTGGAGTTCGGACGACACCCCATACTGAACCTGCCACCGGGCGCTTGTCCCGGTGGGGAGACGGTGCGGCTGGGCGTACTGCTCGCCGGGTCGGGTCGGTTCCTGGGCAGGGAGCGCAGTCCGGGGACCTCGGAGGCGGCACCGGCGCCGTGCGGGCAAATCGCGCAACAGCCCTGTGCAACTGTCAGGGCGCCGATGCTGGTGGGTGGAACGCCGTCGTGCCGGCGGACGCCTCCAGGTGCGTTTTCGACAAATCGCGCAGCTACCCTATGCAAGCGTCCGGGACCGGTGCCGGTGGGTGGGGGTGCGCGGTCGTGCCGGCGGAGGCCCCGCGGTGCGTTTTCGACAAATCGCGCAGCTACCCAATGCAAGCGTCAGGAGGACCGGTGCGGGTGGGTGGGGTGGCTGCCGGATGGGGTCGGTCTCTGGGCAGGGGGGGCCGTCGAACTCGGACAGGACCCCATACTGAGCCTGCCACCGGGCGCTTGTCCCGGTGGGGAGACGGTGCGGCCGGACGCGGTGGCTGCCGGAGCGGGGTGGGTGCCCGGTCAGGGGGCGCAATCTGCAAATCCCGACCAGGACCCTATGATGAGCCTGCCACCGGGCGCTTGTCCCGGTGGGGACACGGAGGGATAGGGTAGGGAGGGCCGGTTG
>PLXO01000060.1 GCA_003151425.1 Acetobacteraceae bacterium | reverse complement strand
TCGCCGGGGTGGGGTGAGCAATTACGATTTTTGTCCTTCGGAGACCAAATAGCAACCTGACTACTCCAGACACGGACTCACGAGCGACGTGGGGGCCGCGCACCGCGTGAGAAGCGGCTTGACCTTCCGGACGTCTATGTTCCAGATCGCGCCGTAGCTGATGCCGAGCCGGTGCGCGCGCCGCCGCCAGGGCGACGATCACGCTGGCGGCGGCGCGGGCGACGGGGCACAGGATCGCCGAAGCGGCCTTGAAACGCTGCTGGCAGGCATTAGATCAGCACAGCCGAGGCGCGTCGCCGTGAGGTAACCTGTGTCCCACGTCGCGTCGACGGGGGTTCAGCACATCGAAAGTTCTTTTCGATGCTGTCCCTGTATCTGGTTTTCGACTATCGGCTTTGGCTGGCAATCGCCCTGGTAATCCTTGTGCTGCGGGCATCCCCGGACGACCTCAGCGCGATTGCTGAGTCGATTCGACCTGCCCTGCTTGCGGTTGCGGTCGCAGCGTTGCGTCGATCTCGACGCCAATGAGAAACGTGGCACATCGCCGACGTAGCCGCCCTACATTCCATAAAGCACTACTGAAACACGTTCCGCTTTTGATCTGCGATCGCGGTCGCCGTCGCCATCGTCGCCGATGACCGCGCCAAGATTACAAAATGTTCATAAAACTCATCTTCCACCGAATCGGAGCGATCTGGCAGGATTTCCTGCATGCCAAAGACTTTGGCAAGAGGAATTTGAGGAATGACACGCGACGAAGACCCGGTGCACAACGAGGTTGCGGCACTAACGCTTCAGGTTGCGCGGCCCCTGATCTGGCATGATCGAACCGAGGGATGGCCGAAGCGACTGGACGGAGCGACCTGCTTTTTTCTTCGGTTTGAGGTGGGCATAATTGGCGTTACCGCCAATCACGTCATCAGTGCCTACGAAAGCGCCGTCGCTGCAAATCCGAATATAATCTGCCAGCTACGAAACTCTCCGGCCTTCGATCTTGGGGGAGCTATCATTGCAAGGGACGCAGAGCGCGATATTGCTACCTTTGCAGTGCCGGAGGCTGTGTTATCGCATATAAGTGCGATCCCGCTCGACTGCCGAGGAAGCTGGCCGCCGCCAGAGCCACAAAGCCCGTGGCTGCTGAGTGTCTGTGGGTTCCCGGAGTCTATGAGGACTAGCAGGGCCGACCGCTCGGCGGAGTTTGGGGCGTGGGGTGCACTTGCTGCTGTCGAATGCGTTACGCGCGATGAAATCCTGATTACCTACGACCCGGCAATTGTCCAGCCTTCGGCGTGGGCACCAACCCTGCCCCCGCTCGGATTCAATTTAAGCGGCTGTAGCGGTGGGCCGGTTCTTGTGCACGGCGACAGGAACGGACTTCATAGATGGTTCGCAGTCGGGCTAATTGCTGCCGGGCCGAAAGAGCGGGGGGAAGAAGCCGACACGTTCGACATGGCGAAACAGGGTGAAGCGGCAGAGTTCGACATGATCCGCCTGCGTCGCATCGACAACATGCTGCCTGACGGCACGATCACGCGACCCGCAGACGACACCGGCTGGCTGCCGGGGTAGGGTGACAGCGAACTTTCCATAATTGATGTTACGATGCCGACACGACACGACAGCCCTCACACTTTCCATATAGCCGATTATGCGGCAAAATCGCCTGTACCATCACCGTAACTATTCCTCCGCCGGTGCATAGCTTCCATCCGCCCGATGGGTCTCGTCGCCGGTCAGCGGCGGATTGAACACGCACACAACCCGAAGATCGCCGCGCGTCGCGCGAATGATATGCGCATCGTTCTTGTCGAGCGCGTAGAGCGTCCCCGGTCGAAGCGGATAGGTGATGCCGGTCTGCAAATCGACGACCTCGCCCTCACCGGAAATGCAATAATTCGCCTCGAGGTGGTGCTTGTATTCCAGCCGCTGCTCCGTGCCCTCGGCCACGACGGTGTCATGCAGCGAGAAACCCATTCCATCCGATCGCAGCAGAATACGGCGGCTCTGCCAGCCCTCGCCCCGCACGTGTCTTGGGCCATCCAGAATCTCGTCGAGTGTTCGCACGATCATGATCATCACCTCCCTGTTCAGGACATCGCCGCAACCCGTGCTTGGGCACGCCTGGCAGCCAATTGGTACAGGCGACCTCACCCCGCCGACAAGAGCCGGATCGTTTCACCCGGCGCGGCATCGGCGATCAGCGCGGCATAAGTGAAAGGTGACCGCGATCTGCTCGCCGAGCAGGCCGACGAACCCACTTCGCGCCAGTCGTCGTCGGTCGCCCTTACCCCATGCCCACCGCGTATCCCACCCTTACGCACGTCACCCTTGCACCCCACATCACCCCCAGGCTACGCACCTGCTGCACCGCAGCATACAGCCGGAGACACCGATGCTCTCGACACGCCGATGCCCCCCGAGCCCCCGATGCCCCTGACTCCGTCCGGCGCGCGGGAGCCGCTGCACACCCGCCGGATCGAGATCAACGGCTATCGCCGCGCCGACGGGCTGTTCGACATCGAGGGCCGCCTGACCGACACCAAGCCCTACGGTTTCCCCAGCCACGACCGCGGCTACGTGGACGCCGGCGAACCGATCCACGACCTCTGGCTGCGCATGACCGTCAGCGAGCGGATGGAGATCGTCGCCTGCGAGGCCGCCTCGGACCGCACCCCCTACGCCGTCTGCCCGCAGGCGGCGCCGAACTTCGCCGCCCTCGCCGGCCTGCACATCCGCCCCGGCTTCCTGCGCGAGGCCACCAACCGCGTCCGCGGCACACTCGGCTGCACCCATCTGCGGGAGATGCTGCAGCAGATGGCGACCACCGCCTTCCAGACCATCAATCCGGCCCGCGCGCGCAAGGACATCAAGGAGGGCAGCGTTCCCCCCGGCAGCGACAAGTTCGACGCCAAGATCGCCGAAAAGATGGGTGGCGCGCCCGCCATCGTCGGCACCTGCCTGGCCTATGGCACGGACAGCCCAGTGATCCAGCGCCGCTGGCCGCACCTCTACACCGGCAAGGCGAGCGAGCCCGAGGTGCCGCAAGCGGCCGACTGACTGCGGCGTAGGGCTGTAGAGCCAACGGCGGAAAATCCATGCCCCGGGCGCTTGACCCGGGGGTCCGGGGGCATGGATTTTCCGCCCTACGCCAGTCCTCCCCCGATTTGAGGGGGCAGCTTGACGTATTGTTCATCCATCGGCGCTACCGAGCATGCGGAATTTCTCACCAACCTCCGTGAGCGTCGCACGCCATGACCCTCCTCAGCCGCCTCAAGCTCCGCACCAAGCTGACCCTGCTGCTCGGCCTGTCCGCTCTGGCCGTCGTCGTCTCGATCGGCGCCGGCGCCTCGATCATGCATGCGCGCATGATCAACGATCGGATCGACAAGGTGCGTGCCGTCGTCCTCGCGGCGACCGGCTTTGCCCAGTCGCTGCAGGCCCAGGTGGATGCCCATCAGATCACCCACGAGCAGGCAGTGGCGACCTTCCGCGATGAGGTGCATCGGGTGCGGTTCGGCGCCGCGGACGATTACCTCCTGATCCAGACCTTCGATGGCATCGTCGTGATGCACGGCGGGGACCCGACGCGGGAGGGGAAACCCACGGCATCCAAAGACGCCAGCGGGCGATCGACCGGGGACCTCGCCAACGACGTGTTGCGCGGCGCGGATGGCGGCGTGATCTGGTATGAGGCGCTCAAGCCCGGAAACACCGCGCCACAGGCGAAGGTCTCCTATGTAGCCAGATTCGCCCCTTGGCAGATGGTGTTCATCGCCGGCGCGTGGATCGACGACCTGGACGCCGCCTTCCGTGCCAGCCTGCTCCGGCTCGGCTTGATCGGCGGGGGGATTCTCGCCGTCACCTTGCTGGTGGCCTGGCTGGTCAACCGGGATATCACCGGCTCGCTTGGTGGCCTGAAGACGGCGATGGATCGGTTGGCGAAAGGTGATCTCACGACGGAGATCCCGGGCACGGACCGGCAGGACGAGGTCGGCGGCATGGCGGTGACGGTGCTGGTGTTCAAGGACAGCATGACCGAGACCGAGCGTCTGCGGGCCGCGCAGGATGAGGTCAAACGTCAGGCCGCGGCCGAGCAGAAAGCGGCGCTGAACCGGATGGCGGACGGCTTCGAGAGCAAGATCGGCGGATTGGTCGGGATGCTATCCTCGGGTTCCACCGAGTTGGAGGCCACCGCGCAATCGATGACGGGCACGGCGAACCAGAGCAACAAGCAGGCCGCCGCCGTCGCCGCGGCAGCGGAGGAGGCCAGCACCGGCCTGTCGACCGTGGCCTCGGCCACCGAGGAGCTGACCGCCTCCATCAGCGAGATCAACCGCCAGGTCGCGCAGTCCTCGAAGATCACCGGCAAAGCGGTGGATGACGCCAAGCGCACCGATGCGATCGTGCACGCGCTGGCCGAGGGTGCCGAGAAGATTGGCGCCGTTGTCGGCTTGATCACCAACATCGCCAGCCAGACCAATCTGCTGGCCCTGAACGCCACGATCGAGGCGGCACGTGCCGGCGATGCCGGTAAGGGCTTCGCGGTGGTTGCCTCCGAGGTCAAGAGCCTGGCCAACCAGACCGGCAAGGCAACGGAACAGATCGGCGGGCAGATTGCCCAGATCCAGGCGGCAACCAAAGAGGCTGTCGAAGCCATTCGGGGGATCTCCACCACCATCGAGGAAGTCAGCGCGATCGCCGCCGCCATTGCCGCGGCGGTCGAGCAGCAGGGCGCGGCCACCTCGGAGATCGCCCGCAACGTGCAGCAGACGTCCCAGGCGGCGCGGGACGTGACTGCCGGCATCAGCGGCGTGAGCCACGCGGCGAGCGAAACCGGCGCGGCGGCCAGTGAGGTGCAGACCGCGGCATCCGATCTGTCGAAGCAGGCCGAACAATTGTCCAGCGAGGTGCACACCTTCGTGGCGGACGTCCGGGCGGCGTAGCCCTCGACGCTGCGACCCGTGCGGCGGCATGCGCTGCGCCTTTGCGCCCGCCGCCCAGGTGGCTCTCACTCGGGGCTCTCCATTGACAGTCCTCTGACCCGCCTGTACCCGCCGCGCCACAGATCGACGTGCCCTACCTGTCGTCGCCCCGTTGGGCGGGAGCCCCAGTTTCATGCCGGTCCACGCGTTCGTCTTCCCCGGCCAGGGTAGCCAGTCCGTCGGCATGGGCCGCGACCTCGCCGCCGCTTTCGCCCCGGCGCGCGAAGTGTTCCAGGAGGTCGACGAGGTCCTGAGGCAAAAGCTGTCGAAACTGATGTTCGAGGGCCCCGCCGAAGACCTGACCCTGACCGAGAACACCCAGCCCGCCCTGATGGCCATGTCGCTCGCCGTGCTGCGCGTGTTGCAGACGGAGGGCGGCTTCACCCTGCGCCAGAAGGCCGTCGTGGTCGCCGGCCATTCGCTCGGCGAATACAGCGCGCTGGCCGCTGCGGGCGGCTTCACCGTCGCCGGCGCCGCGCGGTTGCTCAAGCTGCGCGGCCAGGCAATGCAGCTTGCCGTCCCCGCCGGCGAGGGCGCCATGGCGGCGCTGATCGGCTGTGAGATGGCGCTCGCCCGGGAGATCTGCGCCGAGGCCGCGCCGGTCCCCGCCAGCGAGGCCCAGGACGGCGAGACCCAAGGTCGCACGGTCGCCACCACCGAGGTGATCGAGCCGGCCAACGACAACGGCGGTGGCCAGGTGGTCATCTCCGGCGCGCGCGGCGCGGTCGAGCGGGCCGTCGAGATCGCCAGGACCAAGGGCGTGCGCCGCGCCATGCTGCTGCCGGTGTCCGCCCCGTTCCATTGCGCGCTGATGACCCCCGCCGCCGACGCCATGGCCGAGGCACTGGAAGCCACGCCGCCCGCGCCGCCGGTCGTCCCGCTGATCGCCAACGTCTCCGCCGCCAAGGTCACCGACCCCGCGCAGATCCGCGATTTTCTCATCCGCCAGGTCACTACCACCGTGCGCTGGCGCGAATGCGTGGACACCATGATCGCGCTCGGCGTGGACAGCTTCGTTGAGCTCGGCGCCGGAAAAGTCCTGTCCGGCCTGATTCGCCGCATCGCCCCCGACACCGCCACCGCCGCTGCCGGCACCCCGGCGGAGATCGAGGCGGTGCTGAAGCACCTCTGAACAGTTTCTTCTGAATAATGTCTGGGGAAACCGCCATGTTCCGGTTGGACGGCAAGCCGGCCCTGGTCACCGGGGCCTCGGGCGGCATCGGCGCCGGCATCGCCCGCGTGCTGCACGCGCAGGGTGCCATCGTGGTGCTGTCCGGCACCCGGCGCGACGCGCTGGACAGCCTCGCCGCGGAGCTCACGGACCGCGCGCATGTCTGCCCCGCCAATCTGGCCGACCCCGCCGCGGCCGAGGCGCTGATCGAACAGGCCGAGTCTGCCGCCGGCCCGCTGGCGATCCTGGTCAACAACGCCGGCCTGACGCGCGACCGCTTGGCGCTGCGCATTACCGACGAGGACTGGGACGCCGTCCTCGGGGTCGACCTCGCCGCGCCGTTTCGCCTGGCGCGCGCCATTCTGCGCGGCATGCTGCGCCGCCGCGCCGGGCGCATCATCAATATCGGCAGCATCGTCGGCGCCACCGGCAACCCCGGCCAGGCCAACTACGCCGCCGCCAAGGCCGGGCTGATCGGCCTGACCAAGGCGCTGGCCCAGGAAGTCGCCTCACGCGGCATCACCGTGAACGCCGTCGCGCCCGGCTTCATCGTCACCGCAATGACCAACGCCCTCGGCGAGGCACAGCGCACCAAACTTACCGCCGCCATCCCGCTCGGCCGCCTTGGCCAGCCCGCCGATGTCGCCGCCGCGGTCGCCTTCCTTGCCTCCGATGAGGCCGGCTGGATCACCGGCGCCACCCTGCACGTCAACGGCGGGATGGCGATGCTATGAAGCAAGGTTGGGGCTCCGCCCCAAACCCCGCCAAGGGGCGCTGCCCCTTGGATCCCC
>PLXO01000181.1 GCA_003151425.1 Acetobacteraceae bacterium | reverse complement strand
TGGCGGCGGGCGGCGACATCTTCGTCCAGGGTGGCGCCTCGCTGACCATCGCGGGCACGACCTCGACTTCCATCGCGACCGGAACGGTCACACAAGGTGCGGCAGGGGGCAGTGGTGCGGGGGGCGGCCAATTCTTCGGGGATGGCATCTACCTGCAGGGCACCCTCGGCGTGCTCACGTTCGACAGCAACGGCACCACCGAGACGATTGCGGCCCCGATTACCGACGACCAGGGCGCGGCAGCCGCCGCCGGCTATGGCGGCGTGGGGAACTACACCGAGGGCAGCACCGGCATCGTCAAGACCGGCGCCGGCACGGTGGTCCTGTCGGCCGCGAACACCTACACCGGCGGCACCACGATCGACGCCGGCACGGTGGACCTCGCCGCGGGCGGCTCGGCCGGGTCGGGTGCGATCAGTTTCGGCGCCACAACGTCCGACCTGAAAATCGACGCGGCCATCGTCAACGGATCGACCTTCGCCGATGCGCTGACCGGCTTTGCGACCGGCGGAACGGTCGATCTGACCGGGTTGACCTACGTGTCGGGCGCCACCGCCAACCTTCTGAACAACACTGTGACGGTCACCGCAGGGGGCGTTACCGAGGATTTCAAGCTGAGCGGCTCGCCCGCCGCCGGGACGCCGTTCTACGCCTTTTCGGATGGTTCCGCCGGCGGCACGGAGGTCAGCAGCCTGTGCTTCCTCGACGGCACGCAGATCGCCACGCCTGCGGGCGAAGTGGCGGTGGAGCGGCTCGCGGCCGGCGATATGGTCATGACCGTCAGCGGCAAGGCGAGGCGCGTCGTGTGGATCGGCACCGGGCGGGTGTTGGCGACGCGCGGACGGCGCAACGCGGCGACGCCGGTGATCGTGCGCAAGGGCGCGCTGGCCGACAACGTGCCACACATCGACCTGCGGGTGACAAAGGGGCATTCACTGTACTTGGACGGCGTGCTGATCCCGGTGGAGTTCCTGGTCAACCATCGCACCATCCTGTGGGACGACCACGCGCAGGAAGTCTCGCTCTTCCACATCGAACTTGAGACGCATGACGTGATCCTGGCGAACGGCGCCCCGGCGGAGACCTATCGGGATGACGGCAATCGCTGGCTGTTCCGGAACGCCAACGCCGGATGGGATCTGCCGCCGCAGGAACCTTGCGCACCCGTATTGACCGGCGGACCGGTGGTGGATGCGATCTGGCGCCGCCTGTTGGATCGCGACGGCGCGCGGCCGGGCGTTCCGGTGACGGATGACGCTGATTTGCATTTGTTGATGGACGGACAACGCCTGGACGCGGCGCATCGGGTCGGCGAAGCCTACATTTTCCAGGTGGCGGCGGTGCCGTCGGACCTGCGCATCGGATCACGCGCCGCCGCGCCGGCCGAGCTGGGTCTGGCGCGCGACCCACGCGTGCTCGGTGTCGCGCTGCGGGATCTGGTGGTGCGCAAAGGCACACGGTTTCAGGCGATCCACGCCAAGGATGAACGGCTGGGGGATGGCTTCCATGCCTTCGAGCCCGCTGAGGGCTTTCGCTGGACCGACGGCGACGCAACCATCCCGGCCAGTCTGTTCGCCGGCTTGACCGGTCCCTTCGAAGTGGTTTTGCACATCGGCGCCACGACCTGGTATTGCGCGGACGGCTGGGTTCGGCGGGCCGCGTGAGAGATCGTGTTGCATGGAGGCCACCCACGATCCAACAGGCCTTTATCAGCCTATCGAGAGCGGACATGATCCTTCGCCTTCTTCGCCGCCAAATCATTCATCGAACAGATCCGCATGCGTGCCGGTGCGGGCAAGCTGTAGCTCGTCGCCTTCGACGCGGTACAGCAACAGGCAATCCGGCTCGATGTGAAGGTCACGAAAACCTTTCCAATCACCCTTGAGCGGGTGATCGTGGTAGCTGGCCGGCAGCGCCTTCTCCTGTATCAGCATCAGCAGGACGGCCTTGAGCTTATCCATGTCCTTGCCGCGCCTCTCAGCCCGCCTCACGTCGCGTCTGAACCGGCCGGACCGTTCCGGCGTGAGCACATCAGATCCCCAGATCCTTGAACAGCGCCGCGGCCGAAGCCGAACGCTTGCCCTTGCCCTCGGCCAATTGCTGCATGGCAAGGCGGCTCTTCGCGTTGGGGACCTTCACGTCGAACGGCAGGCGCTTTTCATCGGCCACCCGCAGCAGCAACAGGCGGATGGCGTCGGAAATGGTCAGGCCCATCGCCTCCAGGGCGGCCGCGGCACGCTTCTTGGTCGCGGTGTCGATCCTCGAGCGGACGATGCTATCGGCGGTCATAATGGCCCCTATCGCTGATGTGGTCCAATCGTAGCCACAATCGGCATCAAATTCAACGTCCCACCAGGATCGTCTTGCTGCCCGGCCTGAGCGGGTCGCCGACCCTGAGCGGACCGTCGAAGGCGTCGCGTCGCGGGTACGGCAAATCGAAGGGTGCGCCGAGCCCCGTTTTGCTCACCCCTTCGCTCACGAAGAATTGATCAAGCCGCGTTGACTCCCCATCTGCCGACAGTATAGTCCGCGCCTCCCATGTGCCCCCCTTGACCGGGGGCGCCGGCGCTTGTGCACATCACCGCCCCCCGGGAATCGCCCTTCGGGGCATCGACCGCCCGGCGCCCTCTGGCCCGGGCCGACAGGAGTTAGTCAGTTTGGCCCGCATCGCCGGTGTGAACATCCCGACCAACAAGCGCGTGACCGTCGGTCTGCGCTATGTCTACGGCATTGGCCCGACCAAGGCCGCCCAGATCTGCTCCCGCCTGTCCATCCCGGACGAGCGCCGGGTGAACCAGCTCTCGGACGACGAGGTGCTGCGCATCCGCGAGCTGATCGACCGCGAATACCATGTCGAGGGCGACCTGCGGCGTGAAGTGGCGATGAACATCAAGCGCCTGATGGACCTGGGCTGCTATCGCGGCCTGCGCCATCGCAAGGGGCTGCCGGTGCGCGGCCAGCGCACCCACACCAACGCCCGCACCCGGAAGGGCAAGGCGGTGGCGATTGCCGGCAAGAAAAAGGTCACCAAATAAACCCGCGCCACGGATTGCCGCCGACGGATCTCCCCGCGACGCCCGAGGCCCGCTCGCCCGACCTAACGTCGCGATCATTGAACACCGAACAGGATACCATAGAACATGGCGAAGCCCGCCGCCGCCGCGCGTCCCCGCAGGAAGGAGCGTAAGAACATCACGTCTGGCGTCGCCCATGTCGCGGCGACGTTCAACAACACGGTGATCACCATCACCGACGCGCAGGGCAATGCGATTGCCTGGTCGTCCTCCGGCAGCCAGGGCTTCAAGGGCAGCCGCAAATCCACGCCCTACGCCGCCCAGGTGGCCGCCGAGGACGCCGGCAAGAAGGCCCGCGAGCACGGCATGGAGACGCTCGAGATCGAGGTCAGCGGCCCCGGCTCCGGCCGCGAGAGCGCGCTGCGGGCGCTGCAGGCGGTCGGGTTCTCGATCACCGCGATCCGCGACATGACGCCGATCCCGCACAACGGCTGCCGCCCGCGCAAGCGCCGGCGGGTCTGATCGCGTCGCGTTTGATCACCGGCCGCCTGATCGCAGGCGGGCGGATTTCACTTTCCGGCCGGCACGCCGCCCGTCATCGGGCCCGCGCACCGGCGCACAAGGAATCGGGTGCATGAGACAGACTTTGGTCATCCAGCGAAACTGGCAGTCGCTGATCAAGCCGGAGAAGCTCGAGGTCGAGCCCGGCGCCGATCCGTCGAAAACCGCCACCATTGTCGCCGAACCGCTGGAGCGCGGTTTCGGCATGACGCTCGGCAACGCCATCCGCCGCATCCTGCTGTCGTCCCTGCAGGGTGCCGCGGTGACCGCGGTGCAGATCGACGGCGTGCTGCACGAGTTCAGCTCGATCCCCGGCGTGCGCGAGGACGTCACCGACATCGTGCTGAACATCAAGCAGCTCGCGCTGCGGATGCACGGCGAGGGCCCGAAGCGGATGGTGCTGACCGCGACCGGCCCGGGCGAAGTGCGCGCCGGGCAGATCCAAGCCGGCCACGACATCGACATCATGAACCCCGAGCTGGTGCTGTGCACGCTGGATGACGGCGTGAAGCTGGGGATGGAGTTCACCGTCAACCTGGGCAAGGGCTACGTCGCCGCCGCGGCCAACCGGCCGGAGGACGCGCCGATCGGCCTGATCCCGGTGGACAGCATCTACTCCCCGGTGCGGCGCGTGTCGTACAAGGTCGAACCGACCCGCGTCGGCCAGGTGACCGACTACGACAAGCTGCTGCTGACGGTGGAGACCAACGGCGCGGTGACACCGGAGGATTCGGTCGCATTGGCGTCGCGCATCCTGCAGGACCAGTTGCAGCTCTTCATCAACTTCGAGGAGCCGCAGCAGGCCCGCCCCGAGGAGCCGGAAGACAACCTGCCATTCAACCGTAATCTGCTGCGCAAGGTGGACGAACTGGAACTGTCGGTGCGCTCGGCGAATTGTTTGAAGAACGATAATATCGTGTATATCGGCGACCTGGTGCAGAAATCCGAGCAGGAGATGCTGCGCACGCCGAATTTCGGCCGCAAGTCGCTGAACGAGATCAAGGAGGTGCTCGCCTCCATGGGTCTGTCGCTCGGCATGACGGTGACCGGCTGGCCGCCGGAGAACATCGAGGATATGGCCAAGCGGCTGGAAGAGCCGTTCTGAAGGTGGCGACGGCGCGTAGGGCCGTTATGAATGGGGCCGCGACGCGCGGCGCCATTTTGATAATTGGCAAGCGGCTTGACGTGCGTTTTGATAAAGGGCGGGCGGCTCGGCGAGCCGTTTTGATAAAGGACTGAACGATGCGACACGGGGTAGCCGGGCGCAAGCTGAACGTCACATCCACCCATCGTCTGGCGATGTTCCGCAACATGGCCGTGGCGCTGATCAAGCACGAGCAGATCACCACGACGCTGCCGAAGGCCAAGGAGCTGCGGCCGGTGGCGGAGAAGCTGATTACGCTGGGCAAGCGCGGCGGGCTGCATGCGCGCCGGCAGGCCTATGCGCAGCTCCGCGACGACGTGATCGTTGCGAAGTTGTTCGATGTGCTGGCGGAACGCTACAAGGCGCGCGCCGGTGGATATTGCCGCGTGTTGAAGGCCGGGGTGCGCTACGGCGACGCCGCCGACATGGCGGTGATCGAGCTGATGGATCGCGATCTCGCGGCGAAGGGCCAGGACAGCGGCCCGAAGCCGGAGGTCGCGGAGCAGGCCGAGGCGGCGTAGGTCCGCTCTCTGGACCTCCCGGTTCGCCGGCGTCGCGCGGACACTCGAAGCGAGCAGGAACTTCCCGAACGACCTGACCTGGCGGCGAACGATCAAGGCCTCTCAAGCGCATCAAACCCGGAGGTCTGGATCATGTGCGCCGCCGGATTGGGTCCATATCGGCAGACTTTGCGATAGTGTCGTTCCGATCCAGCATCGTGCACGCAGCGCCGTGGATCTTTCCCGATTTGGCGGGGACGCGCTGGGCCCCGGTCGGTCTCGATGCCCTTGCTCGCGCCGAATTCCCTGACACCGGTTCAGCGAATCCGCTGAACGATCCCTGGTTCTGCGATGGCTGGGTCAGAGGCGTGGCCGCACGGCTGAGTGCTGACCATAGCTGGGGCGGCTGGCTGGAGGATCGGTCGCATCTCTGGCGCGGTCACTATCTGCCGCCCGGATGCAGCATCCATCTCGGCATCGACCTGAACGTGCCACCCGGCGTCACCGTCCTCACGCCGCTTGCCGGACAGGTGATGCACGCGGTGGCGTGCCAGGCGCAGGGCGGCGGTTGGGGCGGCTGGGTCGTGCTGCGGGCCGATACGCCGCATTGTGGCGCCGCCTATTTGTTGTTCGGTCACCTGGCGCACGAAGGGCTGCCGCGGCCGGGGGAGAGACTGGCCAAGGGAGCGCCGGTCGGTACCGTCGGCACGCCGGAGGCGAATGGCGGCTGGTATCCCCACCTGCACTTGCAATCCCTGTCGACCGCGGCGTGGGAGGCGGTTCGGCATGCCCCGGACACACTCCTGGATGGCTACGCGTTTCCGGCAGCCGATCTGGATCGTCGGTTCGCCGATCCCGCGCCACTGGTCGGGCTGCCGCCAGATGACATCGCCGTGGACGACCGGTGAGCACACCCGGTGAGCACGCCCGGTGAGCACGCGAGGTGCGGGAGGTCCGCCAGGCGTGCCGCGCCGGGCGGGTCCACCGCAGTTACGCCGCGAGTTGCATCGGCTCGGACGTAATCTGCTTCATCACCGGGATCTCGGTCTCATTGCGCGTGCGGCCATCCCAGCGTGCCGGGTTGAAGCCGTGCCGGGCATAGAAGCTGTAGGCGTCCGGCACCGAGTTCAGGCACACCACGCCGGCACCGCGCGCCCGCGCGTAATTCTCCGCCATTTCCAGCATGATGGTGCCCAGGCCCTGGCCCTGCCACGGCGTGTCGATCGCCACCAGCCGGAACACAGCCCGTCCCTCGGGCCTGACGTCAATCCGGATGGTCCCAATCACCACGCCATCCGCCAGGAATATCAGTGGATGGTTTGCGGGATCGCGTTCATCGCGGTAGCCGGGGTCATACTTAAAATAGTGGGCGGACCCTTTGCCGTGGTACTTGTTAAAAATGCACCGCTTCCGGATGTCATGGTAGCGGGTCCATTCGCCGAGGCTCCGCGGGGGGCGGAGCACCATACTTCGAGGGCGCACGGGGGCGGCCCTTCTGCTGTTTCGTGAGGGGAGCCATTCGGCGCCTCTCTTGTCGCGTGAGCGATTATAGCACTTTGCCCATGGCCTGGTGTGGTCGTCGGCAATGATTTGGGGTGACCGATCCCCGCAAACTTAGCATGGCAGCTTGCCTCGCGCGTTCATCGATTAGTAACACTCTCATATCGGCGGCGCTAAGGCCTGACCGTCCAGGCGGGGCCGCTGGAATGAGACGCCGTCAGGGCCGCAGCCGGCGCCGCTCAGCCGCCGCCATCGCGCTTCGCCTTCGCAGCGATGTCGTGCGCGAAGGCAATGATGTAGCCGTCCAGATCGCGGACCGCGAACTCGCGGTTGCCGTAGTAGTCCCGATCGACGGGTTCATGCACGATCAGCGCGCCGGCCGCCTTGAACGCGGCGAACAGTGCGTCCGCATCGCGCACCCACACATACGCGTCCCACGAGCAGCCGTCCGATCCGTTCGGCCGGATGCGCGACGTGTCGTCGACCTGGCTCAGCATGACCGTCAGCCCGTCGCGATGCGGCATGCAGAAGCAGGGCGGTTCGCCCCAGATGCGCTCGAAGGTGAAGCCCAGTACGTCGCGGTAATACGCCACCGCCTTGGCCACATCGGCGACGAAGAACAACGGTGCGATGGCGAGCAGTTCGCGCTCGGCCGTAGACTGATCTGCCATATCGGGTTCCTCCGATTGGTGCCAGCGCGATACCATCGCGTTGCCGGTCGCCGCGGAAGCCGCCGGGCGGACGCGTGGTGGGTCAGTTTGGTCGGCGCTGCCCTTCTCCACGTCATGGCCGTCCCCGGACTTGATCCGGGGACGACCATGCCGAGAGGGAAACGGTGCCGACCAAACTGACCCACTACCGGCGGACGAAGGGCATGTGTTTGGCCGGCGCCCGATCGCTCCGCATCGCCGGGCGCCTTCGCCGCGCGCAACCGGAGACGGCTGCGGTGGCAACCGGCGGAGCCGGCCCTCCGCGCGGCGCGCCCTCAGGTCGCACGGCGCGCCGTCAGGCCGCGCGTTGCACGGCCAGGCGCTCGAGCACCTGAGCGAAACGGCTGGCGGTGGCCGCGTCCAGTTCGAACGCCAGGTGCGACCCCTCATTATCGACGGTGCGGACGACGAACGGCAACTTCACGCCGATGCGGTCCACGTCCAGCGTGCCGCGGGTCCCCGTCGACAGCGCCGGCCCGCCACTGATCATCGCGCCACCCTCGGACAGATCGGCGACGGTGGCGGGCTGCGTGCCACCACCGGCAACCGTCACGCGGCACGGCAGGGCCACCGGATAACGGGCAGCGCCCCGGCGATCCACCTCGGTGGTCGAGGTGCGCACCACGCGGACCACCGCATGCTTCAACTCGTCCACCAAGGTGTTCAGGCCCTTCGTGTCGTCCCGCACCTGTGTGCTGCGTTGGCCGGTCCGCTCGGCCTCGGCCGACACCTCGCCGATGCGCCTTGTCACCTCGTTGGCCGCCGCGGCGGTCTCGGTGACGTTGCGGGCGATCTCGGCGGTCGCCGCCCCCTGTTGCTCCACCGCCGCGGCGATCGAACCGGCAATGGCGCTGATTTCCTCGATCGTCTGCTCGATGCGTCCCACCGCCGCAACCGATGCATCGGTCGCGGCCCGCACCTCGCCGATGTGACGGGTGATCTCTTCGGTGGAGCGCGCGGTCTGCGTGGCGAGCTGCTTCACCTCGCTGGCCACCACGGCGAAACCCTTGCCCGCGTCGCCGGCGCGTGCCGCCTCGATGGTGGCATTCAGCGCCAGCAGGTTGGTCTTGGCGGCGATCTCGCTGATCATGTTGGCGACCGCACCGATGCGGCCGACCTGCGCGTGCAGCGTCTCCATCGTGGCGCGGGTCTCGCTGCCGGCGGCGACGGCCCGGCCGACCACGGCGGTCGACTGGCTCATCTGACCGCCGATTTCGCGGATCGAGGCGGCGAGTTGTTCGGCGGCGCTCGCCACGGTCTCCGCGTTGGCCAGCGCATGACCCGCGGCCGTCGCGGCGCCCCGGGCGGATTCCCCGGTGCGCATGGCCGACGCGCTCATTTCCTCGGCGGTTGCCGCAATCGTGCCGGTCCGGGCAATGACCGCTTCCATCGCCGTCCCCGTCTCCGTCTCGATCTTCGCCGCCATGCCGACGAGGGCGGCATGCTTCTCCTGCACCGCCCGGGCTTCCTGCGCTTTCTGCTCGACTTCCAGGCGTGCCCGCTCGACGGCGTTCTGCTTGAACACCTCGACCGCCTTGGCCATGGCGCCCATCTCGTCCGTAGCGTCGCGTGATGGCACGTCAACAGCGGTCTCGCCCGCCGCGAGTCGGCTCATCGCCGCCGTCATCCCGGATACCGGGCGAATGATGCCGCGGCCGACGAGCCAGGCGATCAGCGCGCCCAGCAGCAATGCGATACCGGCGATCACCTCTTGCGTGGCAACGGTGCTGGATATCATGCCCGTGGTCGCGTCCTTCACGGTCGCGAAGTCGCGATTCAGCGCCGCCGCGGCACCCCCGGCCGCTGTGAGCTGCTGCAGAATGATCGGCTGCATCTGCTTGTCGAAGAGAGCGTCGCTATTCAGGATCGCGCTGGATACGGTCACGAAGTTGCCGATATAGGCGGTCAGCGAGGTCGTCGCCGGTGCGATCAGCTTGCCCACCTCCTCGGAGAGCGGCAGTTTCTGCAATGCGCCGAGTGCAGCGAATGCAACTATGGCATTCACCTTGAAGGTTTCCGGCCCCTTGGGATCGCTGGTCGCCAGGAAACGCCAGTTCGTGACGCGCGCAAGCAGTATCGCCGCGTCCACATTCCCTGCTGCCGCATCGATCTCACTGCTGCCGGATTGCCGGGCGGCGGCGACCAACTTGCCGATGTCGGCCGTCATCTGATCGTCGCGGCTGAACAGTTTGGCCTTGCTGTCCAGGATCTCCCCGGTCAAAACGACCAGATCGCCACGCAATTTGTGGTACGTCGCAAGCTTGGCCGCCATCGACTGGTAGATCTGGCGTCGCTCCTCCGATAGGACCCCCTTGGCGGCCGCCTGTAGCAGATCGGCGATTTGGGCATCCGCTGCGTCAGCCTCGTCCAGTGCGGCTTGCGTGGCGGAGACTTTGTAACGCAGCGACGCACTGCGCGTCGTTTCCATCAGACCAACGACCCGCAGGACGCGCGTGTTGTTGTCCGACAGCGCGCTCATCCGCGCGACTTGGCCGTCGATCGAGGTCAGATTCCAGACGCCGAGGCCGGCGAGAGACAGCCCCAGGACCACGAGGATGCCCATGCCACCATAGACGCGGGAGCGGATGCCGAGGTGCAGCAGAGACATTTTTCACCTACCCAAGGGAGACAACGGAAGCAACACCATCGGCGGAGCAGGCTTAACAAATCGTCAAGTGGCGGGCACCGTGGGTAACGCGCCCGCGCCGCGCATCAATGCCAGCATGATCGGGGAACGCGGTTGCGCTCCGGCTCGTCGCGTGTTGATACGCTGCGGTGCGACGAACCGGGCTCGATGATCATCACGCCAATTCGCTTCCTCGTCCCACCGCACTATCATCGCCCCGTGCCCACGCTGCCCGCCCCCACTCCAGACGACCTCTTCGGCCCGCCTGCCGAGCCGGAAGCGCCCGCCGGTCCGCGCCCGCTGGCCGACCGGCTGCGCCCCCGTACGCTCGAGGAGGTCGTCGGCCAGGACCCGCGCTACATCGCCCGCCGCCTGGTGTGCTTCGCCGTCGGGGACATCGGCATCGCGGATTCGCAGGCGCTGGCCGGCTGGGAAGCGTATGGACGTCGCTGCTCGCCGGAGGTGGCGCTGGCTTTTGGCCGAGGCAGTGGTGTACCCGGGGACCGCGTCGAAATACGACGCGCACCAAACCGCCTACCACGCGACGCGAGCGCCGGCGAAAGCGACCGGCAACGTTTTCGGACGCAGCAGGGGACATCATGAGCGACCTCTATGATGCGGACATCCTTAGCTGGTCGGAGCGGCAAGCGGAGCTGCTGCGCCGTCTCGCCGCCGGCGAGCGGGTCAACGACCAGGTGGATTGGGAGAACGTTGTCGAGGAGGTCGAGAGCGTGGGGCGGAACGAACTGCATCGGACCGAGTCGCTGCTGACGCAGACGCTCCGTCACCTGCTCAAGATCATGGCTTGGCCGAACTCGCGCGAGGTGCCGCACTGGGAGGAGGAGGCAACGCTGTTCCAGATGGATGCGGCGCGCGCGTTTCAGGAATCGATGCGGCAGCGCCTTGACGTGGCGCTCATTTACCGGCGCGCCCGCCACCGCTTCCCGCAGCAGATCGATGGCCAGCCGCCCCTGCCGCTGCCCGAGAGCTGCCCGGTTACGCTGGACGAGCTGCTGACCGGGCCGTGAGCGAGCTCTACGGCAGATGGGAGCGATTGCTTCAAGATGCTCATCGAACGGTGCACACACGCTGCATCGACGGACTGGATCGCACTGCGCCGGGTGTTGTGGCCAGATGCCACGGCGAGCGAGCATGATATCGAAACGGCAGCCATCCTCGATTGTGCGGGCGATTCGATCGCATTCCTCGCCCGCGCTGGCTGCCGGCCGGCGGTGGGTTTTGCCGAAGCCACGTTGCGGCGCGACTACGTCAACGGTTGCACGAGCTCGCCCGTAGCATTCCTCGAGGGCATCTACGTCAGCCCTGATTGGCGGAAGCGCGGCGTGGCGCGTCTGCTGTGTCGTGCCGTCGAGAAGTGGGCCTTTCGCCGCGGCTGTTCGGAACTGGCCTCCGACACGGACCTGCTCAATACCGCGTCTCAACTGATGCACGTGGCGCTCGGCTTCGCGGAAACCGAACGCGTTGTCTTCTTCCGTAAATCGCTCACACAGGAACCGACGCAGATTCACCGTCCAGCTAACAAGCGGTTACGGCCTCGTCGGGGACGCACAGCGTATTGTCGAGCATGTCGGGCACCCCCGTTTGCCTGGTCCCGTCAGCTAAGCCGGCGCCAGTTCGCTACCTGCAACGCCGCCGTGTGGACGAGAATCACCAGCCGGCGTGTCAACTCAGGGGTCGCAAGGCGGCGGTGGCAGTGGGCAACACATCGGCGTCAAGAAGCTCCACGTGTCCCGCGCGAACGCGTGCGACCAGGACCGGCGGTGCACCGTGGACGCCGTTGGCAAAAACGTCCACCGCATCCGCATGCCGCGCGAACCAGGCGAGATTCGCATGTGTCCGTGGCCAGCGGCGCCTGATATCGGCTTCGGGCACGGCATGACCTCCTTTGGAGACGCGGAGCGCGACGCGCGCGATTGCGTCCTCCACACGCGGCACACCGATGAACAGCAGCCGCGCCAACCAACCATGTTGCTGGGCCTCGAGGCACAGTCGACGAGGGGACACACCGGCGAGCACGCTCTCTGTAACGAACGATCGGTCCGTCGCAAGCATGTTCCGCATGGTCTCGGCAATCTGGCGAAGGGCAATGAAATTCGCGGCGTTCAATCCAATACCCGGACGAGCGGCCATTAACGCCGTCGCCACCCGGTCGGGATCCAGGAAAGGCAGACCGGCCATCTGTGACCGGGCGGCGAGCCCCGCCGCCTGGGTGCTCTTACCGGCGCCGTTGATGCCGCCGAGGATAAGGAGAACCGGCTGAGGGCCGCTCACGCTCCGCGTTTTGTCCGCATGATGGAAGCGGACTCATCAGCAACCGCTTTGCTGACCGCGCGCGCGAAACAATCCAGCGCGAATGGAATGAACGCCTCGCTTCGCAGGAGGGCGTCGCCCGTCAGTTGACGGGCCGGCTCAAGGTCCTGCGCCGCAGCTTCGGGTATCGAGGCAACATCATCCATCGGGCACCTCTGATCCAGGGCCACTATGGCACACCGACCGCCCCGGGGCCATGTCTGCGAGCGACATAGGCCCGAGGGTCGTCTCGGTGCCAAGCCCGATCGCACACCGACCGGCCGCGCGTCGGTACCCTGCCATGTGATGGCCGCGCCCGATGCGCACCATCCCGATTCGCTTCGCTGTCCCATCGCACTATTATCCCACCATGCCGTCGCAACCCTCCCCCACTCCGGACGACCTGTTCGGTCCCCCGCCCGAGCCGGAGGCGCCCGCCGGTCTGCGCCCGCTGGCCGACCGCCTGCGTCCCCGCACGCTGGAGGAAGTCGTCGGCCAGGACCACCTGCTCGGCCCCGACGGCACGCTGACGCGCATGCTGGCGCGCGGCTCGCTGGCCTCGCTGATCCTCTGGGGGCCGCCCGGCGTCGGCAAGACCACCATCGCCCGGCTGCTCGCCGCCCGCTCCGGGTTGGCGTTCGTGCAGCTTTCGGCGGTGTTCTCGGGCGTCGCCGACCTCAAGCGCGCGTTCGATGACGCCACGCGCCGGCGCCGCACCGGGCAAGGCACGCTGCTGTTCGTCGACGAAATCCACCGCTTCAACCGCGCCCAGCAGGACGGTTTTTTGCCCGTGGTCGAGACCGGCACCATCACCCTGATCGGCGCCACCACGGAGAACCCGTCCTTCGCGCTGAACGGCGCGCTGCTGTCGCGCTGCCAGGTGCTCGTGCTGCGCCGGCTGGACGACGACGCGCTGGAGCTGCTGCTGACCCGCGCTGAGGCCGAGATGGCCCGCACCCTGCCGCTCGACCCGGAAGCCCGCGTGTCGCTGCGCGCCATGGCCGACGGCGACGGCCGCTACGTGCTCAACATGGCCGAGCAGCTCTTCGCCCTGCCCGCCGACACGCCGGTGATGGACGCGACCGGGCTGGCCACCCTGCTCGCCCGGCGCGCCGCGCTCTACGACAAGGACCGCGAGGAGCACTACAACCTGATCTCCGCGCTGCACAAATCGCTGCGCGGGTCGGATGCGGACGCGGCGCTGTATTGGTTCGCCCGCATGCTGACGGGCGGCGAGGACCCGCGCTACATCGCCCGCCGCCTGGTGCGCTTCGCCGCGGAGGACATCGGCATGGCGGACCCGCAGGCGCTGCCGCAGTCCCTGGCCGGGTGGGAGACCTACGAGCGGCTTGGTTCCCCGGAGGGCGAGCTGGCGATCGCTCAGGTGGTGATCTACCTGGCGACCGCGCCGAAATCGAACGCGGTCTACACGGCGCTGGGGGCGGCGCGGCGGGCGGCGAAGGAAACCGGGTCGCTGATGCCGCCAGCGCACATCCTCAATGCGCCGACCAAGCTGATGCAGGAGCTGGGGTATGGCGCCGGCTACGCCTATGACCACGAGGCGGAGGAGGCGTTCTCCGGCCAGAACTACTTTCCGGACGGGATGGCGCGGGCAGCGTTCTATCAGCCGCGCGATCGCGGGTTCGAGCGGGAGATCGGCAAGCGGCTTGCCTACTGGGCAAAGCTGCGGGAGGAGCGGAATGGGTGATGCGGCATTTCTCCCCCTCCCCCTGAGGGCTTGGGCCGCGAAGCGGACCAAGGTTGGGGGGAGGGGTTGCCGCCAGCGTCTCACCGAAGCTTCCCACCCGCCGACCCCTCCCCCCAACCTTGGTCCGCTTCGCGGCCCAAGCCCTCAAGGGGAGGGGGAGAGTCCACTTCTCGGACCATGACAGTCGCCATGCGCACGGTGTCCGAAGACGAGGCAGAAATCCGGCTGGATCGCTGGTTCCGCCGGCACTTCCCCGGCGTAACCCAAGGTGCGATCCAGAAGCTCTGCCGCACCGGCCAGGTGCGGGTGGACGGGCACCGCGCGGAGGCCGCCACTCGTCTGACCCCCGGGCAGGCGGTGCGGGTGCCGCCGATGCCGGCCGCCCCCGCGACACCGAAGCCGCCGGCCGAGATCGATCCGAACACGGCGAAGGAGCTGCAGCGCGCGGTGCTGTATCGCGACGACCAGCTCATCGTGCTGAACAAGCCGCCCGGGCTGCCGGTGCAGGGCGGGCCGGGCATCACCCACCACCTGGACGCGCTACTGGACGCGCTGCGCTTCGACGCCGGTCGTCCCCGCCTGGTGCACCGGCTGGATCGCGACACCTCCGGCGTGCTGGTGCTGGCCCGCACGCCGGGCACCGCCGCCAAGTTGGCCGCCGCCTTCCGCGGCCGGTCGGTGGAAAAAACCTACTGGGCCGTCGTCGCCGGCCGGCCGGTCCCCTCGGAGGGCCGCATCGACCTGCCGCTACGGCGCGCCGGCGGACCGCGCGGCGAACGCACGGTACCCGCCGAGCGGAGCGACAAGGAGGCCGCACACGCGCTCACCGACTACCGCACGCTCGACAACGCGGGCCAGAAACTTGCCTGGCTGGAGCTGCAGCCGCTGACCGGGCGCACGCATCAACTCCGCGTGCACTGCGTTGCCCTCGGCACGCCGATCCTGGGCGACCGGAAATACGCCGAGCCGGACCAGAACGACGCTTTCAGCGCGGTGGTCGCCGGCCTGTCCGCCAAGCTTCACTTGCATGCCCGCGCCCTGCGCCTGCCCCATCCCGCCGGCGGCAGCCTCCTGGTCGAGGCCGACCTGCCACCGCATATGCGTGAGACCTTCCGCACGCTCGGCTTTCACGCGCCGCCCGCCCAGGCGCCGAGCCGCACCGGCGGCAGGGCTAGCCCAAGGGGGTAGCAAGCCGGAGTTTCGCCGATGGACCGCCCGCCCACCCGCCGCCGAGGCCGCCTGATCCGCATCGTCGCGCGCAGCGTCGGCGGCGTCATCATGCTCGCCATCGCCGGCATCGCCGTCATCGTCGCCACCTTCGATCCGAACAGCCGCAAGCCGCAAATCATCGCCGCGGTGGAGGAAGCCACCGGCCGCGAGCTGACCATCGGCGGCCGCATCGGCCTGTCGTTCCTGCCGCAGCCGACGCTGCAGGTGAGTGACGTCGCCCTGAGCAACCCCCCTGGATTCTCCCGCCCTGACATGGCGACGTTGCAGGGTCTCGAGCTGCGGCTTGCCCTGCTGCCGCTGCTGTCCAGGGAGATCCGGATCGATGAACTGGTGCTGCGGCAGCCGGATATCCTGCTGGAAACCAATGCAAAGGGGCAGGCCAACTGGGAGCTCGCCCCGATCGGCTCAATTGGGGTCGGCGCAACTGGGGCCGGCGCACTTGGAGCCGGCTCGCCTGGGGCTAGCTCACCTGGGGCCGGCTCATCCAGTGCTGCGCCTTCCCCGCCGCCGCCCGAGTCGTCCCCCCCTGACAACAGCGCCGCTGAGCCGCCGCCGCGCATCGCCCTATCCATCCTGAAGATCGAGGGTGGCACGCTCGCGATGCGCGACGCCAGCGGCCGGACCACGGCGCTCGTGCTGAAGCAGCTCACGGCCCAGGAAACCACGCCGAGCGCACCGCTGCACCTGACGATGGACGCCAGCTACAACGGCACGCCGGTCAACCTGACCGCCGACACCGGTCCGCTGGGCGGTCTGATGGGGGGTGCCGGCCTGAGGGAGGGTACCGGCCGGATGGGGGGTGCCGGCCCGACCGGGGATGCCGGCCTGACGGGGGATGTCAGTACGCCGTGGCCGGTCAAGCTTTCGGTCACCGTCGCCGGCGCCAAGCTCAGCGCGGACGGCACCGTGGCGCAGCCCGCCGCCGGGCGCGGCCTGGCGGTCACCGTGAGCGCGGATATCCCCGACCTTGCGGCCCTGTCTCCGCTGGCCGGCACCACCCTGCCGCCGCTGAAGACCATTGCCGCGCAGCTCAAGCTCTCGGACACCGATGGCGGCAACGGCGTCGCGATCAGCGATCTGGCGCTGTCCGTGCCCAATGCCGATCTGACCGGTTCGCTGTCGCTCCAGCGCGGTGCCCGGCCATTGATCAAGGCGAACTTGTCTTCCCGACACATCGATCTCGACGCAATTGCGCGTGCGGTTTCGCCCGCCGCGCCGCGCGAGGCCGAGAAGCCCGCGGCGCCGGCAGCACAATCCGGCCCCACGGCACCGGTCGCGCAATCCGGCCCCACGGCGACGGCCGCACGATCCAGCAGGGTGATTCCGGACAGCAAGCTGCCGTTCGCGGCACTTCGCCTGGCCGATACCGACCTCCAGCTTGCCGTCGAGGACCTGCGGACCGGCGGCCAGGACTACAAGTCGGTCAAGCTGCACGCCGTGGCCGCCGATGGAAAACTCACGCTCGATCCACTGACATTTGATGCCCCTGGCGGGCAGGTGGACGTGACCGCGACAGTTGACTCCAACGCGGCCCCGCCGCCCGTGACGCTCACGCTACGCGCACCCGGCCTGGCGCTGCAGCCGCTGCTCAAGGCGCTCGGCAAGCCCGGCTACGCCAGCGGCACGCTTGAGCTGCGGGCCGATCTGCGCGGTGCCGGCGACACGCCGCACGACATCGCGGCGTCGCTGGATGGCGCGGCCGGCGCCGCCGTCGCCAAGGGGGAGATCGACACGCGGCTTCTGGCCAGCCTGATGGCGACGCTGCTGCGGCAGACGGAGCTGCCCCAGCTTGCCAAAAAGACCGGGATGAGCGCGCTGAACTGCTTCGCGCTGCGCCTCGATGCCACTGGCGGCATCGGCACGCTGCGCGCGTTGCGCCTGGAGTCCAGCACGCTCGGCATGACGGGCCAGGGCACGCTGAATTTCGGCACCGAGACGCTCGATCTGCATCTTCGCCCGACAGCCGGTCTCGGCGGCACGACCATCACCGCTCCGCTCATCGTCGACGGCACGTTCGCGGATCGGTCCGTCCACGCGGATGTGGCCGGCACGGTGGCCGGCAACGGCGGCACCGCCGCCAAGCTGGCGCCCGGCGCGCGCACCGGCGGCCTGGCACTGATCATCGGGTCCGCGGTCGATCGCAAATTGTCCGGCGACCCCTGTGCCGAACCGCTCGCCCTGGCGCGCTTCGTCCAGCCGCCAGACGCAAGCAGCCAGTCGGACGGCAGCGCGCCGGCCGCCGGTCAGAAGCCGGCGAAGCCCGCCAAGGACCCGCTCAACGCGCTCAAGAAGGTGATCCAATGATGCCACCAGGTCATCGCCGCGCCCCGCCTGACACGCTCGCTTCCCAGCGCGGCCGTTGGACCTTGCCGCTGTGGTGAAGCGCTTCTGGGATCAGGCGACGGCGGAGCCGGTCGACGGCGCCTACGCGATCCTGCTGGATGGCAGGCCGATGCATCTGCCCGGCGGCGTGACCCTGCGCTTGGCGCACCCGCCGCTGGCGCACGCAATCGCCGCGGAATGGCAGTGCGCCGGCGGTGGCAAGGGCGGCGAGATGTCCTTCGCCGACACCCCACTGACCCGCCTGGCCGGCACCGCGCAGGCGCGCATCGCCGCCGATCCCGCGCCGGCCGCCGATGCCATCGCGGGCTACGCCGAGACCGACCTGCTGTGCTATCGCGCCGAGGCACCGGAGTCGCTGATACGGCGTCAGGAAGCCGCCTGGCAACCTTGGCTCGATTGGGCGGAGCGGCGGCACGGGGCGAGGCTGCGCGTCACCTCCGGGATCGTCGCGATCCAGCAGCATCGCGACAGCCTCGCCGCGCTGCGCGCCACGGTGGGCGCGTTCGACCCGTGGGCGCTGGCCGCGCTCGGCATCGCGGTGCCGGCGCTGGGCAGCCTGGTCCTCGGGCTGGCGCTGGCGGAGCAGCTTCTCGACCCGGCCACCGCGCATGCGCTCGGCGCGCTGGATGAACTGTTCCAGGCCGAGCAATGGGGCGAGGATGCCGAAGCCGCCGCGCGCCGCCAGGCGGTCGCCGATGACATCGCGGTGGCGGCGCGCCTGATCGCGCTCACCCGGCTCGGGTCATAGTTCGAAGGCCGACACATGGCAGCGAAACGTCTCATCATCGCCGGACGGGTGCAGGGGATCGGATATCGCGACTGGCTGGTCGCCCGTGCCCAGGCCGCCGGGCTGTCCGGCTGGGTGCGCAACCGTCTGGATGGCACGGTCGAGGCGCTGATCGCCGGCGAGACCGCCGCAGTCGAGGACCTGGTCCGCCAGTGCCGCCGTGGACCGCGGATGGCCGTGGTGACCAGCATCGATGAAGACTTCTGCGACCCGCCGGCCGAACCGGGCTTCCGCAGTCGGCCGACGTGGTAGCGGCGGGTTGGCGTTCGCTCCCCGATTTACCTCGCCCGCTCTTCGCGGGCTTGGGCCGCGCAGAGCGGACCAAGGCCTGCCCTTCTAGAGCCTGCCACCGGGCTTGTCCCGGTGGGACGCTTGTTCCGGGGGTCGCGGAGCACTTGCGACGCGGGTGAGGGTCTTGCCGCGGGCGGTGCTCTCACGTTGCATAGGGTCCTCCCTCCCCTCACGCCGCGAGGGCGGTGGACAGCTGCTGCCTTCTAACTGGACCCAGCCCTCCCACTGGCCCCGCTGTTCTCACTGGACATGGGGTCTTGCCTCCCAATCACACCGCGGCTGCCAGGGCGGAGGCCGCGGCACGAGCGGCGACCTCGGCCAGGAGCCGCTGCTGCGTGGCATTGTCCGCGGCACCCGAGCCCAGGCCCGCCCGCCGTGCGGCGGCGGCAAGATGCCGCTCGGCCCGCTCCCGTTGCCGGCGTTCGTGCCGTCCCCCCGCCGTCGGCGCCTGCGCCGGCGTGCTCGCCCGGGCTGCCTCAGGCGCCGGCTGCGCGCGGGCGCCAAGCTCCGGCATCGGCTGCACCGACTCCGGCTGCACCAACTCCGGCCGCACCGACGCCGGCCGCGCCGCCGGTTGCACCGCGTGGCCGCCCTGGCGCCGAGCCAGATCGCGCATCGCCACGTCGATCATCCGGCACAGCGCGATCGCCTTGCCCACGGTGCGCAGGTGCATGTCGACCGACAGGTCGCCCCGTGCCGCGCGGCGGAAACACTCCATGGCAGCGTAGTGCGCTGCGACGATGCCGGCGGCGAGCGTCGCCTCCACCGCGTTGCGCGGGTGCAGCTCGGCGAGGAAGGCGAGGGCACCCTCGCGCTGGGCGGCTTTCTGCGCCTCGGAGGCGTCCGGGCGAGGCGGCAGGGCGTCGAGGATGGCGCACTGCATGGCGGCGAGAATGGCGGGACCGAGCGGGAGGGTCGGGGTCTGGGTGGCGGGCGGGTTCATGTTGGAGCGCTCCGTGGAAAAACGTCCGAACATAACAGGAACGTGGCGGCGGAGCAAGGATTATATTCCCAATCGGCGTGGTGGGTCGACGTGGTGGCTAGAATGTGTGCAACGGGCAAGACCGACGGGGGCCTGCCAGGGTCAGCAGCCAAGTCCTGGAGCGCGGTGCGGATCAGGGCCTGGTATCGCCGGCGGCGCAGATCGCCATGCTTCCCGCCACTGTAAGCAAGCGCCTCCGCCAGATGACCTTCAGCGGCCTCCGGCAGGCGAATCTCGAGCGACACATATCAGGCCGCGTCGCGGCTGCTTCGCTGCCTGGCTTCCAGGAGTTGGTCGGCGCGTCGGCTCGCCCGGTCGAGGACATCGTCGAGATGAGCATCATCGCGGATGACGGTGAAGGCACCGCGTGCGATGTCGCGCTCCCCGTGCTCAGCGAGTTCTCGCAAGGTTGGCTGATGGAGGTGCTATTCGGCGGCTGCATCGGCGGCGGTTTTGTGCTATAAGGTAGGGTCATGGATCGGCAAGAGATCATCGCCCGGTTGCGGGAACGAAGCGGCGCTACGGTCGCGCGGCGTGGCGCATGCGGCCCTGTTTGGCTCGCGCGCGCGGGGCGACGCGCGCCGCGGCAGCGATACCGACATCATGTTTGAGATCGACCCCGAGGCGCATATTGGGGTCTGGGGTTACGCCGGACTTAAAGAATGTATCGCAAGCCTGTTCGATGGGCCGGTCGATGTGGTGGATCGGGAAGCAATGAAACCTTACGTCGCGCCGGCCGCGACCGCCGACGCGATCTATGCCTTTTGACACCGACGCAGTGCGTCGCTGGCTCGACGACATTCACCATCACATCGTCCTGGCTCAGACATTCGCCGAGGGGATGAGCTATGACGCTTTGCGCGACGACCTGCGCACAACCTACGCTGTTACCCGTTGCCTTGAGATCATTTCCGAGGCGCCGCGGCGGTTGCCGGAGGAGTTGAAAGCCCAGTACCCGTCGCCAAGGTCCCGAAAGCATGCCAGCTAGCACCAGAACGCGCACACCGCGAGCACATGAACAGACCATCAATACTTCTCTTGCCGAAATATTAGAGGGCTTGGGGCGCACGTGGATCATCCACGCCGAAGATGTGGGGCGCACTTTCGTAGAAGGCGGTCGGCCGGACATTCTTATCGAAAAGTCGGATGGCTGGCCCATCGTGATCGAAGCCGAGGTTGGCAACCACAGGCAGGCGGAGATTGAAGCTCAATCCCGACTGGGTAAAACGATATCTTCCAATTCTCACAAGGTTCACGCCGCCGTAGCCCTTGTTTACCCGACCGATCTGCGAGGCCATCGCAGCCAGAAACTGAGAGACGCAATTCAGAGCGCCCGATTTGAATACGCCCTTTACTCGACCGACGAAAACGAACAGACGATCCGCTTTCCCTCGGCAGGATGGATTTTGGGGGACATTAGAGAACTCGCTATTCTCCTTCACCGCTCCAGCATTCCCGCATGGCGGGTGGAATCCCTCGCAAACGAGCTTGAAAGCGGCGTAGCCAGAGCGGCCGGCAGCTTCTCGACCGGACATCCCGTCGGAAGCACGCTAGGCCGCGATGTTGCCGCCCTCTTGGGTCAGCTCGACGACCTCGCAGGCCAAACGCGCCGCATGGCGATGACCGTCATTGCAGACGCTTTGGTTTTCCACGCAGCCCTCTCCGAAGCCGAGATGCCTGTTCACGACGGTCAGAGCGGCGCAGACCGGCCTGTCAGAGAGCCAGGAGCTTTTCGGCAGCACGGCGCTTTCCGACCGACTCTGATTATCGACGAGTGGGAAAGAATCCTCGAAGTGAATTACTGGCCGATCTTCCATACGGCCGCTTCAATGCTGCGGATCATGCCGGCTCAATCCGCCGCGAACATATTGAACCTTCTTTGGGAGACGGCGGAACAGCTTATCGTCGGCGGCGTGACCCGCTCGCACGATCTGACCGGCGTCGTCTTTCAGCGGCTCATTGCTGACAGAAAATTTTTGGCGACATATTACACGATGCCGGCCGGCGCGGCATTATTGGCCGGTCTCGCGCTACCAGTCGAGCGTCCCATTATGAACGGCGACTGGAGCGACACTGCGGCAATCTCCCAGCTGAGGATTGGTGATTTTGCCTGCGGTACTGGGACACTGTTATCCACGGCTTACCAGAGGATCGGCCTCCTCCACGAGATAAACGGCGGCGATCCGAAGCAACTGCATCCGACGATGATGCGACAGGGTTTGGTCGGCCTCGATGTGCTGACCGTCGCGGTCCATTTGACCGCCGCAATGCTCGCGGGCTCCTATCCGGATACCCCGTTCGACGGCGAGTGCCTCCTGACCATGCCCTACGGCACCCATTCGTGGGGCGTCTGCGTTGGCTCGCTGGACCTGCTGGAGGCGCAAACCTCCTTCGACATCATTCAGGCCGCTGCCCACACTGCCGGAGGCCGAGGGGCGCAGGAAGTCCGCGATTTGATGGGGCGCGTCGGCCATCAACAGTTCGATCTCGTCATCATGAATCCGCCGTTCACTCGCCATGGGGCGCACGAGGGCGACAGGACGCAGGTCCACAATCCGGCATTTGCCGCCTTCGGCGCGAGTGAAAAGGAACAGGACAAGCTTGCCGAGAGGCTAAGACGAGTATCCGCCGGCGGCGTCGCGCATGGTCATGCGGGCATGGCGTCCTACTTTGCAGATCTCGCCGACCGCAAGCTCGCGCCCGGCGGCACGCTAGCCTTGGTCCTCCCGCTTTCCGCAATGAGTGGCAGCTCGTGGGAAAGGGTCAGGTCGTTGTGGCGCACTGGGTATTCGTCGTTGATAGTCGTCACAATCGCCGACGATGGAACACATTCCCGCTCCTTTTCCGCTGACACTGGGATGGCGGAGTGCTTGGTTATCGGTAGGAAAACGAGGGCCGCTGAGGAAAACCGTGCGATTTTTGTCGTACTTGGGCGCCAGCCGGGCAGCACGTTGCATGGCGAACTAGCGGCGCAGGTTATCCGCAAGGCCGTAAGCGACGGTCATATCCGACGGCTGGAAGATGGCCCCTACGGAGGCGCCCGCATATCTCTCGGCGAGACGGCGGAAGGCGAGGCGATTGAGTGCCCGGTGCCGGCCGAAGGGCCGTGGCAACTGGTCGGCATAAAGGACCTGACGCTCGCGCAGACCGCGTATCAGCTGTCGAGTGGGCGCCTCTGGATCGAAGGCATGCCGGCGGCGCACCCCGTTATTTTGCCAGCAGTTCCCTTGGCCCAAATCATCGTGCGCATGGGACCGCATCATCTCGACATTACCGGCGCTCAGGTGAAGGCTGACGGGCTTCCCCAGGGACCGTTTGAGCTTATCGTCGGCACAGCGCCGACGATGGCGTATCCTTGCCTGTGGAACCACCACAGCACAAGAGAGCGTTGCTTGCGCGTTGACCCAGATTCGCACTGCCGCATCCGGCAGGTCGGAGGGCGCATCCCCGCCGCGCTCACCGAGCGCGCGGACGCGCGGTGGATCACCGCAACTCGCGCCCACTACAACTGCGACCTTCAATTTAATTCGCAATCAATCATTGTGGCTATGACGGAGCAGCCGGCGATTGGCGGCCGAGCATGGCCTTCTGTTGTCTTTAACGATCCGCGACACGAAGTGGCGTTTGCGCTTTGGGCAAATTCTACGCTCGGGCTGCTCTGCCACTGGTGGATGTCGAACAAGACGCAGAGCGGGAGAGGCACAACGACCGTCACCAGTATCCCGGCCATCGCGACTCTCGACGTAAGACAATTGTCAGCCAGACAACTGACGAAGGCAGCCGCAGAGTTCGAGTCGGTCACGCACCACAGATTTCTTCCCTTCGACCAGCTTGATGAGGATGAGGCGCGAGCGGACCTCGACCGTCGGCTTCTCGTGCATGTGCTTGGTCTATCGGAGACCCTGTGCGAACCCAACGGGCCGATGGACCGGCTGCGCCGCAAGCTTTCCGTCGAGCCGCAGATACGTGGCGGAAAGCAGACGAGGCTTGTCTTCACCGACGATGGCGAGGATAGCGTTCCTCGCTAAAGGACTGTTGCGCCCACGATCGGCTAGACACGGCATCACCGAGATACCGCACCGAGCCCAGATCGCTCATCACCGGTGCCGGCAAGCCGGCGCGGCGGGTTCGGCGGCGATCCCGAACACCCCGTCCCATGCCGCACGCAACGCCGCGTCGGCGTCCGCCATGCTTGCGCCGATGCCAAGCGCCGCCAGGCTGGTGACGCCGTGCTCGCTGATGCCGCACGGCACGATGCCGCTGAAATGCGACAGATCCGGCGCCACGTTCAGCGCCACGCCATGCCAGCTCACCCAGCGGCTGACGCGCACGCCGATGGCGCCGATCTTCGCCTCGGTCCCCGTCGCCGGGTCGGCCACCCAGATCCCAACTCGGCCTTCCCGTCGCTCGCCGCGCACGTTGAACCGGTCGAGCGCGCGGATCAGCCATTCCTCCAGGCCGTGCACGAAGCATCGCACGTCGCGCGGCGGCACCGTGCGGTGCGAACGCGTCAGGTCGAGCATCACGTAGGCAACCCGCTGGCCGGGGCCGTGATAGGTCCACTGCCCGCCGCGTCCGGCGGTGTAGCTGGGGAAGCGGGTCGGATCGGTCAGTTCCGCCGGCCGCGCCGAGGTTCCGGCGGTGTAGAGCGGCGGATGTTCGACCAGCCAGATCTGCTCGCGCGCCGTCCCGGCCTGGATCGCCGCGACGCGCGCCTGCATCGCCGCGAGCGCGTCCGGATAGGCGGTCAGGCCCTGGGTGCTGCGCCACTCGGGGGCGCCCGCATGCCGGGCGGGTGGGTCGCCAGTCGGGTCGCCGGGCGGGTCGGCATTCATCGGATCGCCAATCATTGAAGCTCCGTCATTCATCCGCTATACCGCGCCGCCTGCCGGCGCGATGAGCGCCGCGCCCCATGATGTGCGGTCGTGGCGGAATGGTAGACGCGCAAGCTTGAGGTGCTTGTGGGGGAAACCCCGTGGAAGTTCGAGTCTTCTCGACCGCACCAGTTCCTACCGCCTGCGCCGCGACCTGGCCGAGCCGTGATCCGCACTCTCAGGCCACTTGCCGGCTGACGTGAGGTGCACCCGGTCACGCCAGCGCCCTATCTCGCGGACTGGCCCCGGATCCGGTCACGAGAGCGCGCCAGTCGCAACACGCAGCGCGTGCAGCAGCCGGTTGCGGCCGCGGGTCGCGCTGACCGTCAGGAACCGCGCGCCATCCGTGTCCGGCAGCGTCTCCACCAGGTCGCGCAGCGGCTGCAGCACCGGCCACGCCGGCAGCGGAAGGGCTGGATCGTGGCCGAAACGATCTCCGGTCGTATAGTACAGCGGGTCCAGCGCGCGCGAGGCGCGCATCAGCGCATGGTCCGACGCACCGCCGGCGGACGCCGCCGCGCGCAATCCCTCGGCGGCGGTCATCAGGCCGCCAAGGTCGAACCGTTCGCCCAACGCATCGCGCAACGCCGTCAGCTCCGTCAGCAGCGCGCTGGCATGCGCGGCGAAATCCAGCGGCAGCACCGGCTCGGTCAACAGCCGGTGCAGCGTGTGCACGTAGACCTTGGTATCGCGCACCAGGTTGGCCTGGTCGATCTTGTCCAGCGTGTCGTGCGGCGTGTGCCACCACCACCCCAGCGCGTTGCGCATCTTCACCGGTGACGGCGGCTGCTCGCTGAGCGCGCCATACATCGCGGGAATGCCGATGCCCCAGAAGGACTGGTCCGACGAGCGCGACATGCGCTTGCCGGCATAGTCCTGCCCGGCCTGCGCACGGATCGCGTCGGCCGCCAGCGCAGCAAGCTCCGGTGCGGACGCGGTATTGCGCAGCACCGTGGCGCCGATGCCGCCGGTGGAATCAACATTCACGTGCACGGCGCAGCGTTGTTCCAGTTCGTCCCAGTATTGATCGGCGTACCACGTGGAGCCGGAATAGCGGCCATGCGAATGGCCGGACCAGAAGCACAGCCGCAGGCCCCGCCGCCAGGTGGCGCGGTCGCGTGCCAGCAGCCGCGCCGTCTCCAGCATCGTTGCGTTGGCGGCACCGTTGTCCATCACGCCGTAGTACCAGGTGTCGTGATGGCCGGAGAACAGGATGAACGGCGCGTCGCCCGACTGCCCGAGTGTGGGCGCGTCGAGCTCGGCGACCAGGATAGGGGTTTTGCGCCAGCCGGTGTCCACCTCGGCGTGCAGCGTGACGCGCGGTGTCTCGCCGCGGGCCAGCCGCTCGCGTAACATTCCGCCATCGGCGTGCGACACGGTGCAGACCACCGTGCCGGGCAGATTGGCGATTGTCTCCGGCGACGGGCTGCCCCAGACCGGGGAGACGCACATCTCGTGCAGATGCTCGTGCGGGCTGATCTGCACCTGGCCGATCGCGCCGGCACGCGAGGACCGCGCCGCCTGCGCCGGGCTGGCAATACCCTCGGTCAGCACGATCGCGCCGAGCAGGCTTTTGCCGAGGAAGTCTGCGTCCTCACCATCGCCGATATAGACCAGCCGGCCGGTCATTCCACCCGGTGGTGCGCCGCGCGAAAAGGAATGCGTGATGGCGGTGAGCGCCTGGTTGTCCACGTCCACCCGTGCCGCGCCGGGCAGGCTGATATAGGCGTCGTGCAGCAGCAGGTCCGTGCGGTAGCCGTACTCGTCCATGCGGGCCTGGAAATATCGCAGGCTGGCGAGCTCGTCCGGCGTGCCCGACAGCTTCACCCAGCGGGCCAGTTCGCGCATGTGACCCATCAGCACCGATCCATCCACGGCGTCGCAGAGGGCATCGCGCGGGTCGGACATCATTATGTCTCCATATCGTGCTGCGTCGAGACGGCTGGCAACGGCCCGGGGTGGTGGAGCAGTTTGGTCGGCACTGCCTTCCCCCTCGTCATGGCCGGGCTTGACCCGGCCATCCGTCGCGGCACCGTGCTGCGGGGATGGCCGGAACNNCGAAGGCGCGTCGATACTGCGGCCAAGCGGGGGGCCAAGCGGGTGCGCCCAAGCGGGGCAGTGTCATCGCCTGGCATGGTGCGACAGATTGGGGGCGATGGATTGGGCGATGCGGTTGTTGGCCATGATGGTGCGGCGTTGCCTGTGGATGCCGCCGACACTGTTGGGGCTGGTGCTGATCGTCTTCGCCGTCTCGCACGTCATCCCGTCCGACCCGGCGCGCGTGATGGCCGGGGAGAATGCGACGCCCGACCAGGTGGCGGCGCTGCGCCATCAGTTCGGCCTCGACCTGCCACTTCCCGTGCAGTTCGCCCATTACGTCGCCGACGTCGCGACCGGGAACATGGGCACCAGCCTGTTCACCCAGCGCCCGGTTGCCGAGGACCTGTGGGCGCGGTTGCCGGCGACGTTCGAGCTGGCGCTGTATGCCATCGTGCTGGCGGTGGTGGCCGGCGTGCCGCTGGGCGTGGTGGCGGCCTTGCGACGTAATTCGCTGCTGGATCATTTCGTGCGGATCGTCACCGTTGCCGGCCTGGCTATGGCGGCGTTCTGGCTGGCGATCCTGCTGCAATTGCTGTTCTCGATGTGGCTCGGCTGGACACCGGTGCAAGGGCGGATCGATGGCTGGGGGCCTGAGCCGATCACGGGTTTTTACACACTGGACGCGGTGTTGCGCGGCGACTGGGATACGCTGGGCCAGGCGCTGCGCTATCTGGCGCTGCCGGTGCTGACTCTGGCTTTGCCTGCCATGGCGACGATCGTGCGGTTCACCCGCGCCGGCGTGCTGAACGTGATGTCGAGCAACTTTGTGTTCTATCAGACGGCGATGGGCATCCCGCGCCGGCGCGTGGTGTGGAAATACATCCTGCGCAGCGCGTTGATCGGCACGCTGACCCAGATCGGCCTGATCTTCGGCAACCTGATCGCCGGGGCGGTGGTGGTGGAGACGGTGTTCGACTGGCCGGGCCTGGGCGGCTTTGCGGTGAACTCCATCGTGCGCTCCGACTACAACGCGGTGATGGGGTTCACGTTGTTTGTTGGCGTGATCTTCATCTTGGTCAACCTGCTGGTCGATATGGCGCAGGCGATGCTGGATCCGCGTGGGCTGGACCCGCGCGGCCGATGAGCGTGCTGCGCCGCCTGCTGCACGACCGCTCGGCGCTGCTGGGGCTGGTGATCATTACGGTATTGGTGCTCGCCGCGGTGTTGGCGTCTGCGCTGGCGACGTTTCCGCAGGACGTCAGCACCTATCACGTGGCGAACCGGCTGCTGCCGCCGGGCGGAACGTTCTGGTTCGGTACCGACAGGATGGGCGGGGACATCTACAGCCGGCTGCTGTTCGGTGCGCGGCTGACCATCGAGATCGCCGTGGTGGCGACCTCGCTGTCGGTGCTGATCGGCGTGCCGGTGGGACTGATCGCTGGCTACTACACGAACCGGATCAGCGACCTGCTGATGCGCGTATCGGACGTGTTCCTGGCGGTGCCGCAGATCGTGCTGGCGATAGCCATCGCGCAGACCCTGGGGCCGGCGATCCAGAACGTGATCCTGGCATTGTCGGTGACCTACTGGCCGTTCTGGGCGCGGCTCGTCTACGCGGAGACGCGCAGCCTGCGCAACGAAGTGTTCATCGAGGCGGCGGTGGCGTTGGGCGCGTCGCCGGCACGAGTGATGGTGCTGCACGTGCTGCCCTCGATCGCCTCGTCGTTGATCGTGCGCACCACGATCGGCATGGGGGGTGCGATACTTGTGGCCGCCGCGCTGGGGTTTTTGGGACTTGGCCCGCCGCCGCCGACGCCGGAATGGGGCCGCATGATCGCCGAAAGCCGCGCGTTCCTGCCGCAGGCCTGGTGGTACGCCACCGCGCCGGGCGTGGCGATCCTAATGGTGGTGATGGGGTTCAATCTGCTGGGCGATGGGCTGCGCGATGCGCTTGATCCGCGGCTGCGCCGGGGTCGCAATGACCGCTGAGCTGCTGTCGGTGCGCGATCTGTCGGTGTCCTTTACCACCGAGGGCGGCGTGGCACGCGTGCTCGATTCGATCAGCCTGTCGCTGCCGCCGGGCGAGATCATGGGGCTGGTGGGCGAATCCGGCTGCGGCAAGACCACGCTGGCACGCGCGATCCTGGGGGCGCTGCCGCCGAACGCGAGGGTGTCCGGGGCGGCGCTGCGCTTTGATGGGCGAGACCTGCTGACGCTCGATCCGCGCGTGACGGCGGACGCGGTGCGCGGGCGGGCGATCACCTTCGTGCCGCAGGATCCGTTCAGCTCGTTCAATCCGCTGTTCACCGTTGGCGATCAGATTTCTGAGGTTCTGCGCTGGAAGTCGCCCGACCGCCAACCGAACGAGCGTATCTACGCGCGTGGCCGCAAACGGGCCGACCGAGCGCGCGCGCTGGCGATGCTGCGCTCGGTACAGTTGCCGGACCCGGAACGGCTGCTGACGAAATATCCGCACGAATTGTCCGGCGGGCAGCGCCAGCGAGTGATGATCGCGATGGCCCTGCTGCCGGAGCCCAAGCTGGTCATCGCGGACGAACCGACCACGGCGCTGGACGTAACGATCCAGGCACAGATCCTCAAACTACTGCGCGGTTTGGCCAACGAGCGCGGCGTATCGGTGCTGTTCACCACGCACGATCTAGGTACCGCCTGGGAGATTTGCGACCGCGTCACCGTCATGTACGCCGGCCAGGCGCTGGAGACGGCGCCGATCGCGAGTTTCTTCCGCCAGCCGATGGTGCCGTACACGCGGCTGCTGCTGGACAGCCTGCCCTCGCGCGACGTCGCGCTGCGCGGCATTCCCGGCGAGGTGCCGAGCCTGATCGCGCCGCCGCCGGGCTGCCGTTTCGCCCCGCGGTGTCCGCTGGCCGACGATCCCTGTCGCGCGACCCATCCGCCGCCGACCGAACCGGCTCCGGATCATCAAGTACGGTGCCACCACCCGCGTATCGAGACGGTGGCGGCATGAGCGACGTCGGGGCGATTCTGGAGCTGCGCGCGGTGGAGACTCGGTTTCCGTTGCGCAACGCCTGGGGCCGGCACACCGGCTGGCTGCGCGCGGTGGCTGGGGTGTCGCTTTCGGTGGCGCGCGGCGAAATCCTCGGCGTAGTGGGGGAAAGCGGTTGCGGCAAGACCACGCTGGGCAAGACCATCACCGGCATCCATCGTGCCAGCGCGGGGAGCATTCGTTTCGAGGGCAACGAGATCGGTTCGCTGTCGCCGGCCGAAGGCCGCGCGCTGCGCCGACGGCTGCAATATTGCTATCAGGATCCGGGCGCGTCGCTTGATCCGCACTGGAAGATCGGCAGGGCGTTGGAAGAGCCGCTGGTGATCCATACGAACATGGTGGCGACCGAGCGGCGGGCGCGGGTGCGCGAGGTGCTGGCGGCGGTCGGGCTGCCGGAGACCCATCTCGAGCTTTATGCGCATGAGATCAGCGGTGGGCAGCAACGCCGCGTCGGGCTGGCGCGCATCCTGATGCTGCGGCCGAGCCTGGTGATTCTGGATGAACCGACCTCGGGGCTGGATGTCTCGGTGCAGGCGACGGTGCTGCGGCTGTTCCTGGACTCGCGCGAGCGGTTCGATCTGACCTATCTGTTCATCAGCCACGATCTGGCGGTGGTGCGGCTGATCTCGCACCGCATCGCGGTGATGTACCTCGGCAAGGTGGTGGAGACGGGGGCGACGGAGGACGTGTTCGCCGCGCCGCTGCATCCGTATACGCAGTCGCTGCTGGCCGCGGTTCCGGTGGTGGGCGGGGCGCGGGTGACGGAGAATTTCTGGCTGGAGGGGGAGCCGCCTAGTCCCACCAACCTGCCGAGCGGGTGCCACTTCCGCACACGATGTCCGCGAGCCGAGGCGCGGTGCGCGGCCGAAGAGCCGGCGCTGCGTGCGCTGGCCGACGGGCGCATGGCGGCGTGCCATTTCGCGGGGTGAGACTGGGGACGGAATGGCTTGCGGCGCGAACAAACCGTGCCTATCCGGTTAAGACAGACACCCACTACATATAGAGCGGCTGGCGCGCCGCACCGACACTGCCTGATTGGCCATACGTGACCCAACTGAGACCTTGGCAGCGGCGGAAGTCTTTCGGAAAACCCTAGATTTGGATCGACGCGAGCTGTGAACCGAAGATAGGGCTTGTCATCGCGATGTACAACAACGATATTGTCATCGCGATGTACAACAAATTGTCGATTGCAATGCGAGGCAGTGCATCGCCCGCAATCTTGAGGAGATCAGTCATGGGCAGCATTGCTGACCGGATCAAAGACATTGGGCCACAGCCGCAATCGTTCGACATTGAACGCGCGACGAAGGAAAACACAAATTACCGTTCAGTCGCCTGGAGCGGGCGCTATCTGCAAGTGACGCTGATGTCGATCCCCGCTGGCAGAGATATTGGCCTTGAAGCGCATCCGGAGACCGATCAGTTCCTGCGCCTCGACGCTGGCAGCGGCCGAGTGCAGATGGGAGCCGCGAAGGACAAACTAACTTTCGAAAAGGAAGTTTCAGCCGGCTGGTGCGTCCTCGTACCGGCGGGGACCTGGCACAACATCACCAATCTCGGCCCGACGCCAATGCAGATCTATGCTATCTACGCGC
>PLXO01000286.1 GCA_003151425.1 Acetobacteraceae bacterium | reverse complement strand
GGGGCGCTGGGAGTTGGGACCCTGGAAGCTGGGACGCTGGGAGTTGGAACGCTGGGAGTTGGGACGCTAGGATGTGGGACGCTGGGGTCTGGGACCCTGGGGTCTGGAACCCTGGGATCTGCCGCCGGTCGGGTCGGCCCCCAGGCGCTTGTCCCGGGCGCAAGCCGAGGGGCGGCTGAACCGGGGATCCGCCCGGTGGGGAAACGATTTGATTGGGCGGCGGCGCGCGCGGCAAAGCGTGCGGCGAAGCGTGAGGCACGCGCCACCTCGCCCCGAGCCGGGACCGGCGCAACTTGCGAAATCCGCAGCTACCCCGTGCAACCGCCTGCCCGCCCCGCCGCTGTCCCAGCCGAGGCTGCCCCAGCCGAGCCTGTCACGGGTCGGCCTTGCCCGCTCGCGCTTGATTCGACGCTTGTCCCGGGCGCATGCCCCGGGGCCGATGAGCCGGGCGTTGGCCCGATGGGGCAACGACGCGGTAAGGCGGCGGCGCGCGCTGCAAAGCGTGCGGCGAAGCGCGCGGCAAAGCGTCTGGCGCGCGGTGCTTCGACGTCAGCCGGGCCCGGCACAACGTGCGAAATGCGCAGCTACCCTATGCAACCGCCTGCCGATCTGGCGCCTGCCGCTCCGGTGTCCGCCTCGCTGGTGCCTCCCACCGCCAGGACTGGCACCGCCGTGCCTCTTGTGTCGTGGCGCGCGGCAGTCGTGGTTTCAATGTCTGGTCCCTTGAACTCAACCGGTACCGCAGCATGATCACGCTTACTAAAGCGTCGCAGACCGCTACCGCGCCACGCCGCCCCCCAGTCTGCTCCCTGGACGTGCCGCCCTGCACTGTCTTGTCGCGGCATAACCAATGGGCTAGTGACGGGCGCCCTGCTGGGAGGCCCCCTTCACCGCCGGGCTCGCATGGTCTCGATTGGCAGACGGCCGCCTGACGGCTCGGTAAGGATCCCACCATGGCCCGCAGCAAGATCGCTCTTATCGGCGCCGGCAACATCGGCGGCACGCTCGCCCACTTGATCGGCCTGAAGGAGCTGGGCGACGTCGTGCTGTTCGACGTGTTCGGCGGCGTGGCCGCCGGCAAGGCGCTGGACATCATGCAGTCCGGCCCGGTCGACGGGTTCGACGCGCTGATGAGCGGCGGATCGGACTACGCCGCCATCAAGGGCGCCGACGTGGTGATCGTCACCGCCGGCTTCCCTCGCACCCCCGGCATGTCGCGTGACGACCTGATCGGCAAGAACGCCGGCGTCATCGCCGAAGTGGCCGCGGGTATCCGTGCCAACTGCCCGGACGCTTTTGTCATCTGCATCACCAACCCGCTCGACGCGATGGTCTGGGTGATGAAGGAGAAGTCGGGCCTGCCGGCCAACCGCGTGGTGGGCATGGCGGGGATGCTCGACAGCTCCCGCTTCCGCCTGTTCCTGGCGCAGGAGTTCGGCGTCTCGGTGGAGGACGTCACCGCCTTCGTGCTGGGCGGCCACGGCGACAGCATGGTGCCGCTCACCCGCTACTCCACCGTCGCCGGCATCCCGGTGCCCGATTTGGTGAAGATGGGCTGGACCACGCAGGCCAAGATCGACGCGATCGTGACCCGCACCGCCAACGGCGGCGGCGAGATCGTCAAACTGCTGGAACGCGGCAGTGCCTTCTATGCCCCGGCCGCCTCGGCGATCGCCATGGCCGAGAGCTATCTGAAGGACAAGAAGCGGGTGCTGCCGTGCGCCGCTTATCTGACCGGGCAATATGGCATCAAGGACCTCTATGTCGGCGTGCCGGTGGTGATCGGCGCCGGCGGGGTGGAGCGCATCGTCGAGATCGAGCTGAACGCGATGGAGAAGGCGGCATTCGACAAGTCCTGTGCGGCGGTACAGGAGCTTATCGAAGCATCGAAGAAGCTGATCGGTTAGGTGACCCCCGAACCAGCAAGAAGGGGGCGGCCATGAACATCCATGAATACCAGGCCAAAGAGCTGCTGAAGGGCTACGGTGTCGCCGTGCCGGACGGACATGTCGCCTGGACGCCGGACGAGGCCGTCGCGGCCGCCGCCAAGCTGCCCGGCCCGGTCTATGTCGTGAAATCGCAAATCCATGCCGGCGGGCGCGGCGCCGGGCACTTCGCCGAAGATCCCACCGGCAAGGGTGGCGTGCGCCTGGCCCACTCGTCGGATGAGGTCCGGGCGGCGGCCGAGGCGATGATCGGCCACACGCTGGTGACGAAGCAGACCGGACCGCACGGCCGGGTGGTGCGTCGCGTCTACGTTGAGGCCGGCTGCGACATCGCCCGCGAGCTGTATCTGTCACTGTTGGTCGACCGGGTCACCGGGCGCGTCACGCTGATTGGCTCCACCGAGGGCGGCATGGCGATCGAGGAGGTGGCGGCAAGCCACCCGGAGAAGATTTTGCGCGTCGGCGTCGATCCCGCCGCCGGGATCTCCGGGTTCCATGCGCGGCGGCTGGCCCATGGCCTCGGCCTGACCGGCAAGCAGGGCGCCGCCTTCAACCGCTTTATTCCGGCGCTGTATGCGGCCTTCACCAGCCTCGACTGCACCATCGTCGAGATCAACCCGCTGGTAGTCACCGGCGCCGACCAGGTGATCGCGCTGGATGCGAAGGTCAGCTTCGATGACAGCGCCCTGTTCCGCCACCCGGAACTGGCCAAGCTGCGCGACGAGGCGGAGGAGGACCCGAAAGAGCTGGAGGCCGCCAAATACGAGCTCAACTACGTCGCGCTGGAGGGCACGATCGGCTGCATGGTGAACGGCGCCGGATTGGCGATGGCGACGATGGACATCATCAAGCTGTACGGCGCGGCGCCCGCCAATTTCCTCGACGTCGGCGGCGGCGCGACGAAAGAGCGCGTCACCGCAGCGTTCAAGATCATCCTCTCGGACCCCAACGTCGAGGGCATCCTGGTCAACATCTTCGGCGGCATCATGCGCTGCGACGTGATCGCCGAGGGCGTGGTCTCCGCGGCGCGCGAGGTGCAGCTTTCAGTGCCGCTGGTGGTGCGGCTGGAGGGCACGAACGTGGCGCTTGGCAAGGAGATCCTTGCCCGCTCCAACCTGCCGATCATCGCCGCCGACAACCTGGCGGACGCCGCGGAGAAGATCGTCACCGCGGTGCGGGAGGCCGCCTGACATGGCAATCCTGGTCGACGCCGACACACGGGTCATCACCCAGGGCTTCACCGGCGCTCAGGGCACATTTCACTCCGAGCAGGCGATCGCTTACGGCACCAAGGTCATGGGCGGCGTCACACCCGGCAAGGGTGGCACCACGCACCTGAACCTGCCGGTGTTCGACACGGTGTTCGAGGCCAGGGAGAAGACCGGCGCCACCGCCACGGCGATCTACGTGCCGCCGCCGTTCGCCGCCGATGCGATACTGGAGGCGATCGACGCCGAGATCCCGCTGATCATCTGCATCACCGAGGGCATCCCGGTGTTGGATATGGTGCGGGTGAAGCGAGCACTGACCGGGTCGAAATCACGGCTGATCGGGCCGAACTGCCCAGGTGTCATCACGCCCGATGCCTGCAAGATCGGTATCATGCCGGGTCACATCCACCGTCGCGGCAGCGTTGGAATCGTCTCGCGTTCCGGCACACTGACCTACGAGGCGGTGGCGCAGACCACGGCGGCCGGGTTGGGGCAAAGCAGCTGCGTCGGAATCGGCGGCGACCCGGTGAAAGGGACTGACTTCATCGAGATCCTGGAGATGTTCTTGGCCGACCCCGAGACGAAGCAGATCGTCATGATCGGCGAGATCGGCGGCCAGAGCGAAATCGATGCCGCCGATTTTCTGGCGCGCAACGCCGTCAAGAAGCCGACCGTGGGATTCATTGCCGGCGCCACTGCCCCGCCTGGACGCCGCATGGGCCATGCCGGTGCGGTGATCAGCGGCGGCCGCGACACTGCGGCGGCAAAAATGGAGGCGATGCGCGCCGCCGGTATCCACGTCGCCGAAAGCCCGGCCGCGCTCGGTAGCACGATGGTGAAGGTGCTGCGCGGCTGACGCAGGCCGCACGCGAGTTTCTCAGGAAAACGTTAGCGCGCCATGGCTGGTCATGCCCGCCAGGTTGGTGATGGCGCTCCCCAGATTGTCGAGTATCGCCACCGCGCTGCCCCCGCCGTGTCCGGACGGATCGAAAAACAGCGCCGCGTTGGTGCCCTCGTCGGATACTGTCACGTAGGAAGCGAGGTTGGCCGAGACCGTCGCCAGGTCGAGATGCGACTCGGCGATCACGCTTCGCAGGTCCAGCGCGTCTCCCGATGCCATGTTGAAACTGGAGATTTCGTCGCTTCCGCCGGCATGCAGCATAATCGTGTCGCGGCCGCTGCCCGGGAGAAACTGCATCCGGTAGCTGCCTGCCCCAGGGTCGACCATGCTGTTCGACGCGGAGATCGTGAGCGTGCCGCCGGACCATGAGGTTCCACCCGCGGTCACCGCACCCGTACCGACGGAGGTAACGGACGCCGGAACCGCGACGCCGAAGGTCTCGTTGGCCGACAGCCGGCTGGTGTCGGTGGCGGTGATCTTGAGGGCCAAGCTTTCGAAGCCTACAGGCACGGTGCCGGAGAATGTATCGGTCGCGGCGTTGAAATTGAGCCAAGAGGGAAGCGCCTGACCGTTGGTCTGGCTGGCGGTGTAGGTCAGCGTTTCCTTCTGCGGGTCGGTGAAGGTGTTTCCGGGTAGTGCCAGGCTGATCTTCTGTCCCGGCGTCCAGCTTAGGTTGGCGGTCTGGTCGGTGACGGTTGGCGCGGCCGCCGGCACGGTGACGCCGAAGGTTTCGCTGGCGGACAGGAGGCTGGTGTCGGTGGCGGTGACTTTAAGCGTCAGATTCGCCATCCCGGCGGGCACGGTGCCGGAGAACGTATCGGTCGCGGCGTTGAAACTGAGCCAGGAGGGCAGAGCCTGACCGTTGGATTGGCTGGCGGTATAGGTCAGCCCCTCCGTCTGCGGGTCGGTGAAGGTGTTTGCCGGCAACGCAAGGCTGACCTTCTGTCCCTGGAACCAGGTCTGGCTCGCGGTCTGCGCGGTGACCGTCGGTGCCGCCGCCGAAACAATGACGCCGAAGGTCTCGTTGGCCGACAGGACGCTGGTGTCGGTGGCGGTGACCTTGAGCGTCAAACGCGCCATCCCAGTGGGCACGATGCCGGAGAACGTATCGGTCGCGGCGTTGAAGCTGAGCCAGGATGGCAGCGCCTGACCGTTGGATTGGCTGGCGGTGTAAGTCAGCGCCTCACTCTGCGGATCGGTGAAGGTCTTCGCGGGCAGCGTCAGACTGACCTTCTGGCCCTGAAGCCATATCTGGTTGGCGGTCTGCGCAGTGACGGTCGGTGCAATGGCCGCCGGAACGGCGGCGCCGAAGGTCTCGGCGGTGGACAGACCGCTGGTGTCGGTGGCGGTGACCTTGAGGGTCAGGCTCTCCATGCCCGTGGTGGGTACGGTGCCGGAGAATGTCTCGGTGGCGACATTGAAGCTGAGCCAGGAGGGCAGTGCCTGACCGTTGGACTGGCTGGCGGTATAGGTCAGCGTCTCGCTCTGCGGGTCGGTGAAGGCTTTCGCGGACAGCGCCAGGCTCACCTTCTGCCCCTGGAGCCAGGTCTGGTTGGCGGTTTGGGCGGTGACGCTCGGCGCTGCCGCCGGGATAGTGACGCCGAAGGTCTCGCTGCCGACCAGGCCGCTGACGTCGGTGGCGGTAACCTTCAGGGTCAGGCTCGCCATTCCGGTCGACACAGTGCCGGCGAAGGTCTCCGTCGCGGCATTGAAGCTGAGCCAGGAGGGCAGTGCCTGACCATTGGACTGGCGGGCGGTATAGGTCAGCACCTGGCCTTGCGGATCGGTGAAGCCGTCCGCCGGCAGCGCAAGGCTGACCTTCTGCCCCTGTATCCAGGTCTGGTTGGCGGTCTGGTCGGTGACGCTCGGTGCGGTCGGGAGAGTCGGCGTGGACGTCGCCCCCACGGTCGCCGTCAGGCTTTGCCAGTCGCCCCAATAGGACCCGTTGTAGGCACGGACGTCGATCGTGTCGGAGCCGGCGACCATGCCGGCCAGGAGCGCGGTGGTCGACAGCGACGTGACCGTCGCGGCATCGGCGGCCGAATGGTCGGCCGACTGGGCGACCCCGCCCACCGTGATCGAGTCGTTCGTGTTGGTGTCATAGACTTGCCACTCGGTGATCGTCTGCGACGCCAGCGGATTGCTGACGGTGAACAGGGATGCCAGCGACTGGCTCGCCCGCCCGGCCAAAGTCACCGAGGTCACCAGGTCGCTCACCGTCGGCGCGTCAAGTTCGTAAACCACCACATCGGACGGATTGACGCCGTTGAACTCCTGCGTAGCCGCATGCTGGGCCGCCACGATGATGTCGTTGGCGGAACCATCGTTGGCCGGGTTGGCGATGCTGCCGTTGCCGTAGACGTATTCGATGTTGTCGATCAGCATCGCCGAGGTACCGGACCCGGACACCACCGTCGTGATATGGCCGCCGCCGCTGGTGGTCACGAACGTGACCATCTCGCCGGCGGTGACGTTCAGCTCCCAGTTGGCATTGGCGCTGATCGGCCCATTGTAGGCGACGATCCACTCGCCATTGGCCACGCCAGGGATCCCGACCAGGGTGCTGGAAACCGACAGCGACGCGCCTGCCTCGGCCGAGATATTGGATGCCAGAACCCAGCAGCCATCCATGTTCCAGGCCTTGCCGACGAACGACTGCGCCGCAGCGCAGATGGAACCCGGGGTGGCTTGGATCGCTGCAGGGCCGGCATAGGATGGCTGCGTGACGACACTGACGCTGCCGACGTAGTTGAAGTCCCTCGGGTCCTGCTCCAGGGCGTACGGATTCGCCGCGTATGCGGTTGCGAGGTTGTAATTACTGGTGGTGTAGACAGACAGGCTGACATTGTCGTTGGTGTTCGACGACGCGGTATACGTAAGCTGATCGGAATAGCCATACGTGGCGTTGTAGTAGCGACCCGTCGAGGCCTGGTAGGTGAACACGATTCCCACCGACCAGGCATCGCTGCCGACGTTGGTGAACGCCTGGTTCGCGCCGTCACCCGACAGCGATCCCATGTCGGCCGTCTTGTAGCCGGCGGTGTACTCGTCGCGATCGAGGCCACTGACGATCAGATAGGTCGGGTCGCTCGCCGACGGCGTGATCGAGAACAGCGTGGACAGGCTGATCTGCTCGTCAGGCGTTGCGACCACCGAGCCGATCTTGTTCGCAATTGACATGGCAGCTAGCCCCCCATCCTCGTTGCGACTGCGCGACAACCGTCAGGTTCAGGCAGCGGTGTCGATGCTGCCGATGGATCGAGAAACGCAATGACGCGCGTTTCTCTTGCCGCGGCGTGGGTTGCGGACGGCGACGCCGCGCACCATTCGATGGCGGTAGAGGAACGCATCTGATGCGTAATGGAACCGGCAACGGCGATTGCCGGTCGCCTCGATCGGGGGATGTCCATCGTTGGAACTCCGAGAGCCTTTGGAGGCATTCCGGGCGTTTTCGCCGGGTATTTCTCGGTGCTCCAGTCACCACGCGCAGTGGCGCGAGGTCGGGCCCGCAATTGTCATCCTGTCCCACTGCCGGCACTGAAGAGACCGAAGCGGCACGGGCAACAATATGAGAACGTCGGGTTAGCCAAAGGTTAACGCGTCGAAGACTTTTGCCAATCGCGATTCGCCCCCAGTGACGCTGGCGCGTCGGCGCCTCGATCGTCGCCATGACAGGGCGTCCCACAGGCGCTCGATCGTCCGGCGGAGAAGCGCGCCGCAGGCAGAATCAATCCTGCCGGAACCCGCCGGACCACATTCCCCGGTAAACGCGAGAGCGGCCCGTTCAAAGGCGGTCCACGACGAGCTGGCGCAACGGTGATCGAGCCATTCGAGACATTGTCGTGCCGAGGGCCTTGAGCACCGCAGCCAATACCGGGGTTGTATCGACGGGGCGCAAGACCCTTTGCGGGCAAGCACCGAGCCAGCGCCCGCGGGAGTGCGAGAGGTCCGCGCTAGCGTCCGGCCGAACAGGCCGCCACGGTCCTCGAAGCGCATCCCAACGACAGCCCTGGCGCTCGCGCCTGCGCAATGTAAAACGTCGTCACATGAGCTGGTCATCCCAGGGTGGGTTCGAACGCCGCGGCTATCACCACGGCAATCTGCGCGAGGCGTTGGTGGAGGCCGCGCTGGCGCTGATCGCCGACAAAGGGCCAGCCGGGTTCACCATCGCGGAGGCGGCGCGTCTGGCCGGTGTCAGCCCGGCGGCGCCCTACCGGCATTTCCGTGACGCCGAGGCGCTGATCGCCGAGGTGGCGTTGCGCGGGTTCGAACGCTTCACCGCGGCGCTGGCCGCGGCGTGGAATGACGGCAAGCCGCAGCGGGTGCGCGCCTTCGAGTCGGTGGGCCGCGCCTACCTCGCCTTCGCGCGTGACGAGCCGGCCTACTACGCGGCGATGTTCGAGGCGCGGATCGATTTCACCGCCCACCCCGGCTTGTCGGCTGCCGCGGATCACGCCTTCGGCGTGCTGCGCGAGGCGGCGGAGCGACTGGCGGCCGCGCTCCCACCTGGCCGTCGGCCACCGTCGCTGATGATGGCACTCCATATCTGGGCGTTATCACACGGGATCGCGTCGCTGTTCGTGCGCGCGGACCCGTCGCGACGGAAGCTGCCTATGGCGCCGGAGGAGCTGCTCGAGGCCGGGGTGCTGCTGTATTTGCAGAGCCTCGGCCTGGCGGGGGGACCGATGTGACCTCGTGCCACGTGGCCTCACCGGACCGGCGGATGAAATCCTGCCGCGACGGCGCCCGTTCACCGGCCGCGGTCATGTATGGGTCCGGATATAGCCGCGCGCCTCGGCCTGACATGGCGTTCGTCCGGCCGAAGCCAGGCGGCCCCGCGCGACATCACGCAATTCGGTCGCCCAGGATAGCGTCTCGCCCGATTGCAACCGAAAGTCGGTGAAGGTGAAGCCGGCGTGCGTGATGTCGACGGGACGCCGCCTCCGTAGGGTCACGCCATCGCGGCGGCGAAGCTCGCACGCAGGCCGGACACCGACAACCCCCTGGCAATCAGCACGATCTGCGACCCACCGGGCGCGACGTCGCGTTCCAGGAATACCGGCGGGTGCAGCACATGGTGCACGCCCTGTAGCACGATCGGCCGGTCGTGACCGGTCACCCGCACCAGGCCTTTCAAGCGCAGCACGCGATCGCCGCGCAGTGACAGCACAGAGTCCAACCAGGCTTCCAAGGATGACCATTCGATCGGTCGGCCGTGACGTAGTACGACGGAGGCGATCTCGTCGTCATGCCGGAACGGATGATGCCGATGGCCATGATGCGGGTCACGGTCGAACGGGCGCAGCCATTGCGCCAACCGCGCCTCGGTCGCGGCAATGTCCGGACCGAGATCGAACACCTCGGCCGGATCAATCGCCCCGGCAACGACGTGGCGCAGCGGCGCGGCCGGGTTCAGCCCGATGATCCGTTCTGTGACCATCGCAATGGACGCTGCACCCGCGAGGTCGGTCTTGGTCAGCAGGATGCGATCAGCCATCGCCACCTGCCGCCGCGCCTCTTCCTGTCGGTCGAGCTGGCCTGGCCCGTGGAACGCGTCCACCGTCGTGACGATGCCGTCCAGCCGGCAGGCATACTGCGCCTCCGGGCCGCCCAGCAGCGCGTGCACCACCGGCGCGGGGTCGGCGAGGCCCGTGGTCTCGATCGCGATGCGCCGGAACGGCGGCAGCACGCCCTCCGCGAGGCGGCGCCACAGCGTGTGCAGGGTATCGGCGATGTCGCCGCTGACGGTGCAGCAGATGCAGCCGTTCTTGAGCAGCACCGCGTCCTCGATCGCCCGCTCGATCAGCAGGTGATCCAGCCCGACCGCACCGAACTCGTTGACGATCACCACGGTGTCGGCGAGCGATGGCGCCTTCAGCAGCCGGTTCAGCAGCGTGGTCTTGCCGCTCCCCAGGAAGCCGGTGATGATCGTAACCGGTATCGTGTTCGCCGCGTGGTCCGACGGCATCCGTCCCTCCCGGTGGCGCACCCGCACAATCACGGAGGATCTGCCATGGCGCAACCGGAAGCGCACAATTTCCGCCTGCTGGCGCACGACACGCTGGGCAATGCCGGCAACGTCGGCGAGGGCGTGAGCTTGCAAGTCAGGCCAGACGGGCGGCGCATCCTATGGATGGCACACGAGTGCGCGCCGAAGAATTTTACGGGCGTCGACGTCACTGACCCGACGAAGCCGCGCATGATCCTGCAGACCGAGCTGCCGCACCGTAACGTGCGCTCCAACTCGCTGGAGGTGTGCGGCGATATCATGGCGGTCGCGTATCAGACGGGCACGCACGGCGCGACGCCGGCGGGGATCGAGCTGTTCGACATCTCGACCCCGGAGCAGCCGCGCAGCATCAGCTTCTTCGATTGTTCCGGCCCGCGTTCGCGCGGCGTGCACCAGCTTTGGTTCGTCGACGGCAAGACAATCCACTGCTCCAGCGGCGCGGCCGATTTCATGCCACGCAATCTGCGCGACGACCAGTGCTACCGCGCGATCGACGTCACCGATCCGATCAAGCCGCGCGAGCTGGGACGCTGGTGGTATCCCGGCACCGAAGAGCGCGACGCCGCGCCGCCGGTGCCGCGTCATCCGAAGTTCGACACCGGCTGGCGGGCGCATAACACCAATGTCTATCCGGAACGGCCGGACCGCGCCTATGTCGGCTACATCGACGGCGGCGCCTGTGTGCTCGACATCTCGGATATCGGCGCGCCGAAGCTGGTGGGCCACTGGAACCCGCACCCCCCATTCCCCGGCTTCACCCACACCGTCATGCCGCTGTTCGACCGCGACCTGCTGGTGGTGAGCGACGAGTGCGTTCGGACGGAAGGCGCCGACTGGCCAAAGCTGGTCTGGTTGCTGGATGCGCGGCGGGAGGACAACCTGATCTCGATCGCCACGCTACCGCTGCCGCCGATGGAGGACTACGCAATCGGCGGGCGCTACGGCGCGCACAACCTGCATGAGAACCGGCCGGGACCGTCATACCACTCCGACACGCTGGTGTTCGGCACGTATTTCGGCGGCGGGTTGCGGGTGCACGACATTACCGATCCGCTGCAGCCCAAGGAAGTGGCGTCGTATATCCCGCCGGCACCCGAGGGCTCGCCGATGAAGGCAGCGATGATCAATGACGTGTATGTCGACGAGAACCGGCTGGTCTATGCGGTTGATCGTTTCGCTGGCGGGCTGTACGTGCTGGCGCTCACGCTGTAGCGGCGTCGAGCATACCGCGCGGGACCGGGCGGCGGAACGGGCTGGCGGGCAAGGTCTGTCCGCGCCAGAAGCCGTGGAATGTTGTGGGGAGCAGGGCGCCGAGTGCTGCCGGGTCGGCCAGGACGTCCGGCCCGATCCGCAGCACTGGAAGGCCTGCGGCGTGCAGGGCCACTTGGCGGGGCGACTCGCGCGCGGATAGCTCGATCGCGAGGGGCTGCGTGCCGTCCCAGAACGCGATCTCCGCCGACAGTGGGCCGCTGGGGCTGGCCAGCCAGGCGCGGGGCAGAGGGCGTAGGGCGGACCACAGCCAGTCGTCCGGTGTGTAGAGACCGTCGTAGCGGGCAAGGTCAGCGGCGAGGTCCGCGCGGTGGGCGTCGAGCTCCGCGACGATAAAAGCGAAGTAGGCCGTGATGAAACGCCGGCGCAGCGGGGCGTAGTCGCCACACTGGAAGACCAGCCAATCCACCGCAGCAGCGACACGTGCGGCGTGGTCGCCGGCCGCCTCCGGCATCGCGGTCAGGGGCACGGATTCAGTGTTGAGGCGCAACGGACCGGGGCCGGCGGGGGCGGCCGGCAGGCGCGGGTCGTCGACACCGATGGAGCGCGGCAGGCGATCAAGGCCAAATGGGATGCGCAGAAGGGCTGTCACTAGCCGGGGCACCGTTCGGTGGGACGCCGATTTCTAGAGAACCTGGGTCGCCGAGCAAAGCGTCCGGCCACTGCCTGGTGCCCGGTGCTATTGGTACTGCACGTTACCCACCGGAGAGGTGGGCCGGAGCTCGTCGCGGCGACTGGGTCGTTGCTACATGATACCGCAATAGGCCGGTATTATCTAGCAACCGCCACCACGGCTCCGGCGACCGCCGTCCGCTGATTCCCTACCATGCTCCGCATGGCAGACGAACCAGTTATAGCCGGTCTTTTAGCCAAGCGCACCGAGCTAGAGGAAGGCATCTCGGACCTTGAGTACCAGGTCCGCCAGCGGCGCACCCAGCTTGCCCAGCTTGACGCGACCCTCGGCTTGTTCGCCCCGGGCCTGACCCAGGCGAGGCGGCGGCTCTCCGTATTCGTCCGGTCGGCTCACTTCGCCAGTGGCGAGTTGACCGGCCGGTGCCAGGACGCACTTCGCGAGGCGGACGGCGAATACGTCACCGTCGAGACGATCGTGTGGCGGGCGATGCAGGACAAGGGGCTGGACTTGGCGGACGCCGACGTTCGGGACGACTTTGCGCGGCGGTTTACGTGGACGCTGACGGCGATGCTGGGGCGGGGCGTCGTGCGGAAGGTCGGGAACGGGGCGACTGCGCGGTGGGGGTTGGCGACAGGGCAGCAGGTCGTGCCTCATAGCACGGTTCCCTCCTCTCGGCCGGCCGGCAGCTTAGGAGTGATCACCCGTATCCTCGAATAGCGGGATGTAGCCCTTCTCAAACGCTTCTCGGACTCCTTGTTCAATGAGTGCTGTCATCACCCCGGAGACACCCCTTCCGTGCGTTCCCCTTCTCGACAGCGCCACCAGATACCGGATCGTCACAAGGGACAGGGTGCACTTTACCTGCTTTCTGGCCGGGTCTGGTGATTCCGTAACGGACATCCGATCACCTTACCCGACGACCGCTCGGCCTGAAAGTGGCCTAAGTCTGGCCTAACAATGGTCTACTTTTAGGTCAATTCTGGCTTGACGACCGAGGGGTGCCGTGTCACTGTGCCCGAACGAAAAAAAGGCCGCCCCGAAGGGCGGCCAAGTTGAGGTAGGCACGATCCCCGCCTAACGGCAGGGCAGGCTCCGGAAGTGCGCTGTAACGCACTCCCAGCGGTTGAAGCGGAAGCGCAGGTATTCGCGAACGAATACCTGCTTTTCGCTGCTTGGACGGGACATATCATCACCTCCTTGTCCGAGGCCCCTTGCCTCGGCGCTCAACGAGGTGTGGGGGGTCCGAATCGGGCGGCGATGCTGTCCGTCACCGTCTGGATACCACCCGCGCCCGAAGTCGCGTCAAGTGTTTCCAGACCAGTGCCGGGCGCTGCCTACTAAATCCAGTATCCTAAATGTTGCGACTCGTTCGGGTTGTGATATGCGACACGCTTCTCGTCCGGGTAGCCTCAGACGAAGCGAATCGGCATGGAGCTATGAGACTGCATCCGCGACAGTTTGTCCGTTTCATTGATGGCCGTTTGGCATCGCCAACGACAATTGCCTCGCTACCGGCTGAACTCGGAGTCAAGATGGGATGCTCATCAATCAACATCCAGATAACCAGAGATCGCGCCCGCAAAATAATGACCGAGCACAGACTTCGTTATGAGCACTTTTCTCTAATACAGCGTGCTGTAGATCACGGCTGGTGTGTAAGATTCAAGGATAATCAACTAGAATTTTGTTATGATGACGACGAAGTCTTCGGTGGTTCGTTCGTATTGGTGCTAAAATCTACGAAGTGGGGAACAGAGTGTTGGGTTGTGACGTTCTTTCGCGCCCGACCATTTTACATCCGGTCAAAACTGCGCAGGGCAACGCGTACGGGGACGGTGATCCGCTACCACGAGGGTGCCGCAGAACTAATGGGGTGAGCGCTGCCCTGCACTCACCCCATGATTGCGGAGGGACTCCACCCGGCTCCCCTCTGATCCACGTCCCGGCGATTGGCGAACCGGTCGGGCACGGCAAGGAGATTCACCGTGTCGCAGGTAGCTTGTAGGAGCGGGTTGAGGAATATTGCAATAGAAGTTTGCGGGATAACCCATTGAGATTCCCCAGAATCTCATAACTCATTGAAAAGAGTCCAAAAATTGATAGCGGCGCGCGCGCGAATTTTCACCCACTGAAATCCAGGCATCGCGAATCGGGGCGAAGCATCTCGGCTGGTCGCCTTACGGCCGCTGCGCCCGCTGCCAGTACCCGCACCAGTCCACCGACACCGGCGCCCCCATCGCCAGCCCCATGACACCCTGGACCTGCCGGCCGTTGTCAACGCGCCGGTGATCCTCGCGCCAAGCCGACTCCTGGGCATACCGGACCAGATACGGCCCAGCGGCGTGGTGATGATGGCCGATCTCTCCCCGGCGCATACGGCTGAAAAAGCTTTCCGCCCCGTTGCTGTAGACGCCACGATCGGAATACGCGGCCTGATGGTCGATCCGCTGCATCGCAAACCGCGACTGTAGGTCGTTCCAGCTATTGGCTTCGTCTGCGACCAATTCCGTGCCCTTGGCGACGCGGTTGACGATGAAGCCCAGCGCGGCACTCTCCGACTTGAACACCGCCGGCAGCGTCCGCCCCTCGCGCTCGCGGACCACCACGACCACTTGGCGCTTTCCGTTCTGGTTCTTGGCGAAGCGCCGATCCCGGCGGTTCTCCTTGTAATTGGCCGGCTTGACGTACCCGCCGAAATACCCGCCGTCGATCTCTGCCGTCCGGCCGGGGCCGCCGACCGTCATGCCCTTGAGTTCCGACGCCATGGCCTCGCGGATTTTGTGACTCAGGACGAAGGCGGTCATGTAGGCCGACCCCAGATCGCGGGACAACGCCAGGGCGGACTTGCCCTTTACCTCGTTGCAGAACACCGCGATGGCCGCGAGATAGGTGCGGACCGGCAGCTTGTGCCAGGCGAACAGCGTGCCGCTGGTCACTGAGAAGTCCTTGCGGCACGCCTTGCACCGATACCGGCTGGCACCGTTCGGGCGCCGGGCTTCATAGACGGTCGGGCATTCGCAGTGCGGGCATACCGGCTTGCCGTCAGTCGCGGCCCAACGGATTGAGCGGAAAGCCGCCTCGGCTTCCTCATCCGTCATCCGCATGGCAGCGGCCAGGGAGAGCGTCTTGGCGCGGCTGGAAAGGAGGAAGTGTTGAGCCATGGTGTCTACTCCGTCTCTAACGAGACGTATATGACACCTATGGGACGCTATTGTCAACAGGGAAAGCGACGTATATGATCCCTAAAGATCGGGAGCGTCGCCAATGGGACTCGCAGCGTCGGAGGCAGAGCTTCGGGATAGGTTGTCCCGGTTCGTCAAGGCGGAACTCAAGCGGGGGAAGCTGACCTATGCCGACCTCGCGGAACGGCTCAAGGAGCACGGGCTATCCGAGGAGTCCGAGACCACCATCAAAGCGAAGCTGAAGCGCGGGACGTTTGCCGCTACTTTCCTGGTGGCAACGCTGGCGGCGCTGGAGATGGCGGGGATGCGGCTGGAGGACCTATAAACCGAGTGCATCAAGCAGAAGAGGAAGCCCTTGGAAGACAAGAAAGGCCATACCGCCGAAAGCGACCAAGCAAATCAGCCAGTCAATACCCCAGCCGCGCCCGAACACGAAGGTCCAGACCGCGATAGCCGACAATCCAACAGCGCCCAAGAGACAACCAACCCCCACCCAGATAGCATGCTCGACCAACAAATAGTCCGCTGGACACGAGCGGTCGCCCTCGCAACAATGGTTCTCGCCGTAACAAGCGTCGCCACGATATACATTCTGATTCGTACTGATGAAACGGCTAGAGAGACGCAGCGGGCGTCCGTTTTCGTCCGAGACATAGAAACTCGCTTCCGTAAGTGGTCCGGGATTGACGATTTGCCTGCTATGGGATTCCTGACCGTCTGGGCAAACGGAGGCACTACGCGGACAGAGAATTTCATGTACCGTCAGGCGTGTGCTTCGAAACAGGAGCTTGGCCTGGACTTGAAATGGAAAAAATTTTTCGATGACAACAGATCGCCGTGGATGAAAGCGTTCATCGGCCCAAACGCCGCGCAAACAATCTGGATGTGCGAGGGGACCACTAAAGCATATCTTGATGATATGTTGGACCGACCCCATCACGGACTTTTCGCGGTGGGAGAGGCTAAATACCGAGACATCTATGGGGAGCGTCACTATGTCTCGTTCTGCTTCGAAGGACATATTACGTCTCGCGATCTCCCAGACGGCTTTTTCTTCGTGCCGTGCCAGGATACAGGCGCACAGTACAACTGCGCCGACGGCGACTGCGAACAACGTCCTTGAGTGTGCCGCACGGCGCCACACGCTGGCTACCCCCCATCTACCCTCCTTCGTTCGAGGCGGAACGCCGGAAGCGAGGCACGAACGATCCGTGGATAGTATGTAGGAATTAGGTCCGCTTCGGACCAATCCAGTTTGGTGGCGGTTGCTAGATAATACCGCAATAGGCCTTGACGACATCCATCCATCCACCTAATGTAAATGTGTCTTACATTCACATGAGGCGGCCATGACAAGCCCAGCGAACTCCCAGGCTTACGGCCCGAACGCCGGCAGTTCCCCATGGGGCGCCGGCCCGGTTTGGCACGAACATCCCTGGCACTGGGGCCCGCCATGGGCGCTGCACAACCTGCCCCGCCCGCTGGCCATCGCGCTCACGGTGCTGGGCTTCATCCTCTGGTGGCCGGTGGGCTTGGCCATCCTGTTTTACATGATCGGGAGTGGACGCATGGGCTGCAGAGCATTCCGCCGCAACGGCAACAACGCGGGCAGCCCCTGGCAGGGTGGCCCGCCCTGGTCCGGTTGGAAGAGTTGGTGCGGCGGCGAGCGCGCCACCCCCTCAGTCGCCTCCGGCAATCGGGCGTTCGACGAATACCGCACCGACACCCTCCGGCGGCTGGAGGAGGAGCAGAAGGACTTTGCCACCTTCCTCGAGCGCCTGCGCTTCGCCAAGGACAAGGCCGAGTTCGACCACTTCATGACCGAGCGTCGGCAACCTCCGGCCCCGCCGGATCCCACCGCTCAGCCGGCCGGCTGACATCCGGGTCAGCCTGCCCGAGACTGGCCGCCCCTAACCAACCTTCATCGCATGCCGGCCATCGCGTCGGCATGCGCGCTTGAAAAGGTCACACGGCCGGTGCATCTGCTCGATTAGGCTGAGTAGTGCCGGCGATCGATCCTTCGCGCCAGCCGTCCACGCCAGGAGCGCCGAGCTCCTGGCGCACGGCGCTGTGGATGACAGGCGGCGACCAGCTAAGCTCTGCGCGCGGACCGCCGGGACATCTCGGGGGATAGGCGGCCGTTGCCGTGGCGGGCGCACAGGAGAAGGAGCGCAGTGAATGGCCGGCGTTGACATTCTCGCTTCCGCCTTCTCCGGCGCGAACGCGGCATTCCTCGGCGAACAATATGCGCGTTGGGCGACCAACCCCACCTCGGTCGATCCCAGCTTCGCCGAATTGTTCGGCGCGCTGAACGACGAAGCTCGCGCGGTGCTGGAGGATGCGACCGGCGCCTCCTGGAGTCCGCACCCGCTCGCCTCGGCCGAGGCCGAGCCGCCCCCCACTCTCAATACCCAACCAGCGCCGGCTGCCGTCGCGCGGCCGGGCGCCCGCGCCGAAATCATCGCCAGCCTGCGCGCGCTGATGCTGATCCGATCCTACCGCGTGCGCGGCCATCTGGAGGCAAAGCTCGATCCGCTCGGTCTGCAGGTGCCGAAGCCACACCCCGAGCTCGATCCGGCCAGCTACGGCTTCACCGCCGCCGACTGGGATCGCGGCATCTTCATCGACAACGTGCTCGGCCGCGAAAGCGCCACGCTGCGTGAGATCGTCACCATCCTGCGCGAGACCTACTGCGGTTCCATCGCGGTGGAGTTCATGCACATCCAGGATCCCGATCAGAAGTCCTGGATCCAGCGCCGCGTGGAAGGCGCCCCTTGGCTCACCGCATTCGACCGCACCGCCAAGCGCAAGATCCTCAAGGAGCTGACCGAGGCCGAGGGCTTCGAGATGTTCTGCCAGAAGCGCTATGTCACCACGAAGCGCTTCGGCCTGGAGGGCGGCGAGGTCACCATCCCCGCCATCCACGCCATGATCGAGACCTGCGCCGCGGCTGGGGTGCAGGAAGTGGCGATCGGCATGCCGCATCGCGGCCGGCTCAACACCATGGTCAATGTGGTGAAGAAGCCGCTCACTGCGGTGTTCAGCGAATTCGGCGGCGAGAGCTTCAAGCCCGACGACGTGCAGGGCTCGGGCGACGTGAAATACCACCTCGGCACCTCGACCGACCAGGAGATCGAGGGGCGAATGGTGCATTTGTCGTTGCAGCCCAACCCGTCACACCTCGAAGCGGTCGATCCGGTGGTGGTCGGCAAGGTGCGTGCGCGGCAGGACCAAGCGGGCGATACGCAGCACCGCAGCAAGGTGATGGCGATTCTAATGCACGGCGATGCGGCGTTCGCCGGTCAGGGCCTGGTTTACGAGACGCTGGCGATGAGCCAGCTCATCGGCTACCGCTGCGGCGGCACGATCCACCTGATCGTCAACAACCAGATCGGCTTCACCACCGTCCCGGCGCACGCCTACTCCGGCCTCTATTGCACCGACGTCGCGAAATCAATCCAGGCGCCGATCCTCCATGTCAACGGGGACGATCCCGAGGCGGTGGTGTTCTGCGCCCGCATGGCGGCGGAATTCCGCATGCGCTTCGCCACCGACGTCGTGCTCGACGTCGTCTGCTACCGCCGCCACGGCCACAATGAGACGGATGAGCCCGCCTTTACCCAGCCGATCATGTATCGCGCCATCGGCAAGCTGCGCACCACCCGCGCGCTGTATGCCGAGCGGCTGGCGCAGGAGCAGATGGTCTCCCCCGCCGACTCGCGAGTGATGGTGGAGGGGTTCAACGCCACCTTGGAAGCCGCCAACCAGGCGGCGCAAGGCTACAAGGTCAACAAGGCCGACTGGCTGGAGGGGCACTGGACCGGGCTGAAGCAGGCCGACCAAGAGATCGACCGCCATGACGACTCCACCGCGGTGGACGCCGCGGTGTTGCGTCAGATCGGCGCCGCGCTGACGCATGTGCCGGACGGGTTTGCGGTCAATCCGAAGATCTCCCGCCAGCTCGACGCCAAGCGGGCGATGATCGAGAGCGGCGAGGGGATCGATTGGGCGACCAGCGAGGCGCTCGCCTTTGGCGGCCTGCTGCTGGAGGGCCATCGCGTGCGCCTGTCGGGCGAGGACTGCCAGCGCGGCACGTTCAGCCAGCGCCACGCGGTGCTGATCGACCAGGAGAATCAGAATGAATACGTGCCGCTGAATAACATCACGCCCGACCAGGCGAAGATCGAGCTCTACAACTCGCTGCTGTCGGAAGCTGGCGTGCTGGGGTTCGAATACGGCTACTCACTGGCCGACCCGCAGACGCTGGTGCTGTGGGAGGCGCAGTTCGGCGACTTCGCCAATGGCGCCCAGGTGATCATCGACCAGTTCCTGGCGAGCGGCGAGACCAAGTGGTTGCGCATGTCCGGCCTGACCCTGCTGCTCCCGCACGGCCACGAGGGCCAGGGGCCGGAGCATTCCTCCGCGCGGCCGGAGCGCTATCTGCAGCTTTGCGCCGAGCGCAACATGACGGTGTGCAACCTGACCACGCCGGCCAACTACTTCCATGCGCTGCGCCGGCAGTTGAAGCGCAACTTCCGGAAGCCGCTGGTAATCTTCACGCCGAAATCGCTCCTGCGCCACAAGCTGGCGGTCTCGCCGCTGAGCGAGATGAGCAATGGCAGTGGCTTCCGCACGGTGATCCCCGAGATCGATGCCATCGCGCCCCCCGAGCAGGTTCGCCGGGTCGTGATCTGCAGCGGCAAGGTCTACTATGACCTGCTGGCGGCACGGCGCGACCAGCAGATCTCGGACGTTGCAATCATCCGTCTGGAGCAGTTCTATCCGTTCCCAATCCGATCGCTGCCGTCGGCACTGGCGCCGTACGCGCGCGCCGAAGTGATCTGGTGCCAGGAAGAGCCGGAGAATATGGGCGGCTGGAATTTCGTCGATCGGCGGATCGAGGCGTTGCTTGCCGGGCTCGACGTTAAGGCGAAGCGCCCCGTCTATGTCGGTCGCGAAGCCGCCGCGAGCCCGGCCACCGGCCTCGCGCGGACCCACAACGAACAGCAGGCGGCGCTGGTGAAGGCCGCACTCGGCGTCGACTGATATCCACGCTGACTGCGACTCCGATGAATGGCTGAAGGACATGTCATGGCGACCGAAGTCAAGGTGCCCGCACTGGGCGAAAGCATTACCTCGGCCACCGTGGCACGCTGGATCAAGCACCCTGGCGAGGCGGTCGTCGCCGACGAGCCGTTGGTAGAGCTGGAAACCGATAAGGTGACGGTGGAGGTCAATGCCCCGGTTGCAGGCGTGCTGACCGCGATCAGCGTGCCCGAAGGCACCGAGGTCGAGGTGGGGGCCGTGCTCGGTGTGGTCGATCCCGCCGGGATCCAAACGGTGGCCGGCCCCGCTGCCATCCCGACCGCCGGGGTGTACCCACAGCCGCGTGCGCCGGGTCCGGTGTCGCGTCCGGCGGCACCTCCTCCGGCACCCAAAGCGCCGGCCCAAACACTGCCAACCCAGGCGGCCGCGCCGGCCGCGGTCGTCCACGCCCCACTCCCCGCCGCCGCCAAGATGATGGAGGAACGGCACCTGGGTACCGAGGCGGTTGGTACCGGAAGTGGCAAGGACGGTCGCATCACCAAGGGCGACGTGTTGGAGTTCCTCAACCGCCCGGTTGCGCCGCCGCCCGCCCAAGTGGCTCCCGCCGCACGGCGAGTGTCCGACGCGCGCGAGGAGCGGGTGCGCATGACGCGCCTGCGTCGCACCATCGCCGCACGGCTGAAGGAAGCGCAGAATACCGCCGCAATGCTGACCACCTTCAACGAGGTGGATATGTCCGCGGTGATGGAGCTGCGCAGCGAGTACCGGGACGCGTTCGAAAAGAAGCACGCTGGCGTTCGCCTCGGCTTCATGAGCTTCTTCGTGAAGGCGTGTGTGACCGCGCTACAGGAATTCCCGGCGGTCAACGCCGAGGTCGACGGCGAGGACATCGTCTACAAGCACTTCGTCCATATGGGCATCGCGGTCGGCAGCCCGGGCGGACTGATGGTGCCGGTGGTGCGCGACGCCGACCGCATGAGCTTCGCGGAGATCGAAAAGGCGATCGCCGATTTCGGCCGCCGCGCCCGCGACGGCGCGCTGAAGCTGGAGGAGCTGACCGGCGGCACCTTCAGCATCACCAACGGCGGCATCTACGGCAGCCTGATGTCCACCCCGATCCTCAACCCGCCGCAGTCGGCGATCCTCGGCATGCACAAGATCCAGGAGCGCCCGATCGTGGTCGGCGGCAAGATCGAGATACGGCCGATGATGTACCTGGCGGTCAGCTACGATCACCGCATCGTCGACGGAAAGGAGGCGGTGAGCTTCCTGGTGCGGGTGAAGGAAGGCGTGGAGGACCCGCGCCGGCTGCTGCTGGACCTCTGAACCGACCTTCGCTGCGGAAGGAGACGTCACGATGTTCGATCACATTGGCTTCCCGGTGCGCGATGCGGTGAAGAGCCGCGAATTCTACACCGCGGCGCTGGCACCGCTCGGCATCGGTGTTGCGACGGAGTTCCCCGGCTGGGTGGGGTTCGGCAAGCCTGGCCGGCCGCAGTTTTGGCTTGGTGGGCAGGGCACTCCGCCCAGCGGCGCGCACATCGCCTTCGCCGCCGCGACCCGCGCCGATGTCGATGCCTTCTATAGTGCCGCGATCGCAGCCGGCGGCCGTGACAACGGCGGCCCCGGCCTGCGACCGCACTATCACGCCAATTACTACGGCGCCTTCGTGCTCGATCCGGACGGCCACAACGTCGAGGCCGTCTGCCACACGGCCGAGAGCGCATGAGCCGCGCCCCGGCCTCCCGTCTGCCACATGGCCGAGAACCCTTGAGCCGCGCCCCAACCTTGCGTCCGCCGCGTGGGCACGTTGCGTCTGCCTGAAAGGCCATCCGCATGAGCGACAGTTTCGACGTCATCGTGATCGGCGCTGGCCCCGGCGGCTATGTCTGCGCGATCCGCGCCGCCCAGCTCGGCATGAACGTGGCCTGCGTCGAGAGCCGCGCCACGCTCGGCGGCACCTGCCTGAATGTCGGCTGCATCCCTTCGAAGGCGCTGCTGCATTCGTCCGAGGAGTTCCACAAGGCAAAGCACACGCTGGCCGATCAGGGGATCAAGGTCGGCTCCGTCGAGCTCGACCTGGCCCGGATGCAGGCGCGCAAGACCGGGGTGGTCACCGCCAACGTCAAGGGCGTCGAATTCCTGTTCCGCAAGAACAAGATCACCTGGCTGAAGGGCACCGGCCGCATCGTAGCGCCAGGCAAGGTCGATGTCGGTGGCACCGAGTACGAAACAAGACACATCGTCATCGCCACCGGCAGCGAGAGCATGCCATTGGCCGGCGTCGAGGTGGATGAGAAGCAGATCGTCACCTCCACCGGCGGGCTGGAGCTGGACAGGGTGCCCGGCCACCTGGTGGTGATCGGCGGCGGCGTGATCGGCCTGGAACTGGGCAGCGTTTGGCGTCGCCTGGGGGCCGAGGTGACGGTGATCGAGTTCCTCGATCGCATCATCCCGACGATGGACGCCGAGGTCGCCACCGCGTTCCAGCGCATCCTGACGAAGCAGGGGCTGAAGTTCCGGCTTGGTAGCAAAGTGACGGGCGCGGTGAACGGCAACGCCGGTGTGACCTTGACGGTCGAGCCGGCCAAGGGTGGCCCAACGGAGACACTGAACGCCGACATCGTGCTGCTGTCGATCGGCCGACGCGCCTACACCGAGGGCCTCGGTCTCGCCGACGCCGGCGTGGCAATCGATACGCGAGGGAGGGTGACCACCGATGCGCATTTCGCCACCAACGTCCCGGGAATCTGGGCGATCGGCGACGTGATCAGCGGCCCGATGCTGGCGCACAAGGCCGAGGACGAGGGCGTGGCGGTGGCCGAGCGCATCGCCGGTCAGGCCGGGCACGTGAACTACGAGGCGATTCCGAGCGTGGTCTACACCTCGCCCGAGGTTGCCGCCGTCGGTCGCACGGAGGAGGAGTTGAAGGCCGCCGGCATCGCCTACGCCGTGGGCAAATTCCCATTCACCGCCAATGGCCGCGCCCGCGCCATGGGTGAGACCGACGGCTTCGTGAAGCTGCTGGCCGACAAGACCACCGACCGGCTGCTCGGCGCGCATATCATCGGCCCGGACGGCGGTACGCTGATCGCCGAGCTGTCGATAGCGATCGAGTTCGGGGCGTCAGCGGAGGACATTGCCCGCACCTCGCATGCGCATCCCAGCCTGAACGAGGCGGTGAAGGAAGCCGCGCTGGCGGTCGGCGGGCGGGCGTTGCATACCTAGCGGATGCTCCCCCTCGCACTCACCATGGGCGATCCCGCCGGCATCGGCGGCGAGCTGACACTTCGCGCCTGGCAGGCGAGGCGCCACGGCGTTGGTTGCTTCGTCACGCTGGACGATCCGGAGCGGCTGCGCCAGCTCGCCCGCGATATGCGCCTCGATGTACCGGTGATGACGGTCACCGCGATCGACGCCGTGCCTGCGACGTTCCGCAGCGCGCTGCCGGTTCTGCCGGTTCTGCTCGCTGTTCCCGCCCAACCTGGCAAGCCGGAGGCGAAGAACGCCGCCGCCGTGGTGGCTTCGATCGAGCGAGCGACCGATCTCGCGGCGCGTGGCCTCGCCGGCGCCGTGGTCACCAATCCGATCAACAAGGCGGCCCTCTACGATGCCGGCTTCGCCTACCCCGGCCACACCGAGTTTCTTGCCGCGCTGACCGGTGCCGTGGGCAAGCAGATCATGATGCTGGCCAGCCCGGCGCTGCGCGTGGTGCCGGTGACGGTGCATGCGTCATTGCGCCGGTCGATCGACATGATCACGATCGATCGCATCGTTGCCGCCGCGCGCACCACCGAGGCCGCGCTACGGCGGGAGTTCGGGATCGCAACGCCGCGCCTTGCAATCGCCGGGCTGAATCCGCACGCCGGCGAGCAGGGTGCGCTCGGCGATGAGGAGACCACGATCATCGGCCCGGCGATCGAAGAACTTCGCCGCGCAGGAATGGATGTCTCCGGTCCGTGGCCACCCGACACGATGTTCACCGCGACGGCCCGCGCCCGCTACGATGTGGCGATCTGCATGTACCACGACCAGGCGCTGATCCCGCTTAAGACGCTGGACATGACGCATGGGGTAAATGTGACACTGGGTTTGCCGATCGTGCGCACCTCACCCGACCACGGCACCGCCTACGACATCGCCGGCAAGGGTATCGCCGATCCATCCAGCCTGATTGCTGCACTGGACCTTGCCGCCCAGCTCGCCGCGCGGCGTGCGGCGGCTGTCGGTGTCGGCAGGAATCTTTGAACGTCGGAGGCGCGACATGACGTGCCCCGGACTCTGGCGGACGACCGGCCCGGACCGGCCGGTGCACCGAGTGACCGCCGCTACCAGGCAAAGTACGGCACCGTCGCCAGCGGCGACAGGCCTGCGGTTCTCGCCTCTGTCTCTGCCCGAACCGAGTCGAACTGGCCATCCGCATCGCGCAACTTGGCGCCGTGGATGCCGCCAAGCACCCAGCACGCGGCGATACCCACGCCCCCGGCACCAGCGATATCCGTGTGCAACGCGTCGCCGACCGCGAGGACGCGATCGGGTGGCAGGCCGAGCCGCTCCAGGACCGGCTGATAGATCGCGGGGTCCGGCTTGCCGAGCGAGCGAACGTCGCCGCCCAGCTCACGATAGCGTTCGGCGAGGGCTCCGGCGCACAGCACGCGCACGCCTCCGCGAACCACCACCAGGTCGGGATTGGCGCAAATCATCGGCAAATGACGCTGGGCGCACTCTTGCAGCGCAGGCTCGAATTCGGCCAGGTCAGAGGGGTTCCGGTGATCGTCTGGACCGGTGTTGAGGACAAAATTCGCCGCGGCCGGGTCGGGCACGGTGATGAACGACAAGCCGTCCAGCACGCCCCGATCTCGCTCCGGCCCGAGATGGAAGACGCGCTGGCCAAGTTCGGCCCACCAAAGATTCGGCGGGTCCCGCAATGCGCGGCGCACCGCTTCTCCGCTGGTCAGGATGTCCGTGTAGAGATCGTCCGCAATGCCCATGCGCCGCATGAGCGCCTGGGCATCGCGATTCGGGCGAGGCACATTTGACAGCAGCACTGTCGGCTTTCCGGCCGCGCGCAGACGCCGAAGACAGTCGACCGCGCTCGGGAAGGCGGTCACGCCATCGTGGATCACCCCCCAGAGGTCGAGGATGAAGCCGTCGAACCGATCGGTCAGCGCGGCAAGTCCAGTCAGATGCTGCATCATCCGCTCCGTGCCAGCCGCTCGGCGTCGGTACCGATGGCTTGCTGCACGTTGGCAAAGCCCGCGCTGCGCAAAGCCGCGGCAAGCTCCGCCTTGATGCAAGGTATGAGGGCCGGACCGGAAAAGGCAAATGCCGTGTAAAGCTGTACCAACGTGGCGCCAGCGCGAATTTTGGTCAACGCGTCCATTCCGGAAAACACGCCGCCAACACCAACCAGCGTCAATCTGCCCCGAGCCAGCAGAAAGGCACGTGCCAAGATCGCGGTCGCCAGCGGAAACAGCGGTGCGCCCGACAGGCCACCGGCCTCCTGAGCGGCGGGGGATCGCAACCCGGGCGGGCGGGACAGGGTTGTGTTCGACACAATCAGGCCCCGGACCCCGCCGGCCACGCAGATCTCCACCAAGCCGCTGAGGCCGCCATCCGAAAGGTCAGGCGCGATCTTGACCAGGATCGGGGGTGGTTGCGCGATGCGCTCCCCCACCGCCCGCAGAATGGCCCCTAGACGCGCCTCACCCTGGAGGTCGCGCAGACCGGGTGTGTTCGGTGAGGACACATTGATGACAACGTAGTCGGCGTATGGAGCCACGGCCTCGACCAGCGCCGGGTAGTCACGCTCCGGATCGGCCCCATCCTTGTTGATGCCGACATTACAGCCGAATACCACCGCCGCCCGCGGCCGCAGCGCCACACGGGACAGATAAGCGGCCAGGCCCTGGTTGTTGAAGCCGAGGCGGTTGACGACGGCGCGGTCCGCATCCAGCCGGAACAGCCGAGGGCGTGGATTGCCGCTTTGGGGTCGAGGGGTGACGGTTCCTGCTTCGATGAAGCCAAAACCAAGACGCATCAAAGGCGCGATCGCCACGGCGTTCTTGTCGAAACCGGCGGCAAGCCCAATCGGATTGCTAAACTCGTGGCCGAACGCGTGCGTGGCAAGCACGGGATCATCAGGTCGACGGTCGCAGCCAGCCAGACCCAATCGGAGCGCCCACAACGCCAGGTTGTGCGCCGTTTCAGGATCTGCCCGGCGCAGCACGGGCAGCACAGCAGAGGCGATTCCTCGTATCATCGCGGGCGGTTATGCCCAGGGTCACGGCATCCTGAAAGAGCGCTAACTTGCGATGATGATCAGGCGGGGCGAAGGCGGATAGGATGTGGAACGAGCCCTACCTGGAGACCTGCTGCCGCTCCGCGCTGCACCGCCTGAAGCTCAGTGGCAAGACGGGCCGCCCCTCAGGGTACAAGGACGGCCCGTGTCTGGCGCGGCTAGCCGCGCTGGGCCTAGCGACGGCGCGGGGCGACGCGCGGTATGAGATGACGTCCGCGGGCATCAACTGCCATAGCGAGGTGATTCAGCGTCGCAGCGCCCCTTGACCGGTCACGCCAGCCGCAGCGTTTCGACGTCGGTACCCGAAGTGGGGGTGATACACAGGAGTCGAGCACCGTCGCTCGCCGACACCATCATGATATCCCCGGCCGTTAGCATATCCGACGCCGCGGCGAAGAAGCCGCGGTCGCCAACCTGCTCCAGTACGTCGGACACTGCCTTGTAGTGCCACAGGGTGAAGCCGTTGGCATACGCGAGGACCGACAGGTTGCGGACAGAGAACGCCATGTGAACAGGCTCCTTAATGAAAAAGGGCCGCTGCGATGAGCAGCGGCCCTCTAGGGTTGGGGGGAGGAGAAGATCACCGGACGCATCTCGCCCGGTGATCAGCGATGTCTAGGGTGTGCCGAAATCTCTGTCAAGGCTTATTTTCCTAGTTATTCAGATTGACGAAGCAGTATCAGAGATACGTCGTCTCCCGCAGACCGCCCTTGCTACACGACGATGCCTTTTATGCGGAGGGGCCACTCCAACCGGTCCAAAGCTTCCCGCCAGAGCCGCCAGTCGCCACGCTCCCCGGCATAGGCCGGGCTGGGAGCGGTCTGGCGTTCGCCCCAAATTCGCATGATGCGGGCATGGACAAGGTCGATGCGCCGGCGCCGATAGAGTGTGTCCAGGCACTTGACCACATCGTCCGGCTCGCACGGGCGCGCCGTCCGGCCGTTGTTGGCTGTATACCTCGCACCGTCACGGCGTGCGGCGAGGGCCGCCATTGTCCAGAACCAAGCTTCCTCTGCGCTGCGGAATGGCTCCGTCCGGCACTTAAGGCCGATGGGGGCTCGGCTCGTCATACTAATGTGTGCAAGGGCCGGCATCTCGATCTCTCCTTTCTGGAGGACGGGCGGAAGGGAACGAACAATGAACATACAACCATAGGTAGCAACGCCACGCAAGGCCTCCCGCAGTTATTTTTCCTATTCCCTTCCGCCCCGAATCCTATGACACTTGCACGCTACGAGTCGCCCGCCCGCCCATCGACACCGATTCCCCTATCGGGCCGCCCGTCTGATGCCGTCATTTCACCGGAGTCGCCGCTCATGAAGCACGAGGATATTTGGCGCGCGCTCGATACGCTGGCCGCCGAGAATGGCCTGTCGGCGTCCGGCTTGGCGAAACGTGCCGGGCTCGACCCAACGACGTTCAATCCTTCCAAGCGTCGGATGCCCGACGGACACGCCCGTTGGCCAAGCACCGAGAGCCTCGCCAAGGTACTGAACGCCACCGGTGCCAGCCTTGAGGCATTCACGACCCTTGTCACCGGCGCCAGAGCGCTAACCACGGCGGCACTTCCACGCAGCGTTGCGCGACGGATTCCGCTCATCGGGCTGGCGCAAGCTGGCGGAGAGGGGTTCTTCGACGACGGAGGCTATCCGGTGGGCGGTGGATGGGACGAGGTAAGCCTGCCGGAGATTGCGGACCCAAACGCCTATGCCCTTGAAATTAGCGGCGATTCCATGGATCCTGTGTTTCGAGACGGGGATGTCGTGGTCGTGTCCCCCGCCGCTCCAATTCGACGCGGCGATCGAGTCGTGGTGCGCACCACCGGCGGTGAGGTGATGGCCAAGCAACTCACGCGCCGTTCGGCTCGCCGCGTGGAACTCAAGAGCCTGAATCCGTCGCATCCGGATTATGGCTTCGATCTTTCGGAAGTGGCATGGATCCACCGTATCGTGTGGGCTAGCCAATGACCGGCTGACTGTGGCCAATCAGGTTGTCGGACGCCACCGATTTCCTTTGACTGCCTGGTGCCCATCCGGCCCAATGACACTGTGTTTCACAAGATCCGGGGGCACCAGCATGCGACTGGTCGGTTGGCTGTTGCCGGCGATCCTCTGTCTGGCGTCTGCCGCGCACTCCGCAGAGAGTGTGGACGTCGCCCTTGTGCTGGTCACCGATGTGTCACGCAGCATCGACGACAGTGAGTTCGAACTGGAAAAGCAAGGCTATTCTGATGCCTTGACCAGTCCCAAAGTCCTTGCCGCCATCAGAGGCGGCATAGCAGGGGCCATTGCGGTAGCCTATGTCGAATTCGCGAGCAGCTACGAGGTGCGCACGGTGATGGACTGGAGCGTGATACGCGATGAGTCGTCGGCACAGAGTTTCGCTACGCGGCTGGCTGCCGCTCCGCGGTCGTTCTGGGGACGCACCGCGATCAGCGCCGGTGTGGATCGGGCCGTGCAATTGATCGCTGAAAGCGGCTACGAGACACCGAGACGTGTGATCGACGTGTGCGGCGACGGGACAAACAATGCGGGACGAGAGATCACCGACGCGCGTGACGATGCCCTCAAGGCTGGCATCGTCATCAACGGCCTGGCGATCATCAACGACCACCCGGTCGCCTGGACGTTCGCCCACGTCCAGCCGCCAGGCGGCCTAGCAAAATACTATAGGGAAAATGTAACCGGCGGACCGGGCAGCTTCGTGGAGGAAATACACGACTTTCATACATTTGGCGAAGCCATGACCCGTAAACTCGTCACCGAAATCGCGACGGGCAACGATAGATTGTTGTTCGCGGCAGGGCGCTAATCGACGGCAAATTCAGCTCTGTCTTGGCCCCGGCGCCGGGTGAGCACCGGTGTGGTCATCCGCCGGTATGGGTCGCGGATCAAAAAAGCCCTCCGACGCAATTCCGATGGGGGGGCTGGACATCAACGCGAAATAGAGCGGGACCGTTCGCTTACACAAGTAGTACCAGCCGCCCTACAGGTTGACCCACGCCAGGAGCGACGGGCGATGGAATCAATGCGTTCCAGATCGCCGATGAGGAAGTCTCAAGCATCCTTGCAGGCCGCGACGATGGCCTCATAGGTGTCCCAGGCACGCCGGCTGAGCTTGTTGCCGCGGAGATTAGCCCCAGATGTTCTCCATTGGGTTGAGTTCCGGTGAGTAGGGCGGTAGCCGAAGGAGAATGACGTTGTGCGGCGTGTGCAGGCGCCTGCCCTTCTGATGCCAGCCGGCACCGTCACAGACCAGGACAGCATGTGCGCCTGGCGAGACCTGTGTGCTGATCTCCTTCAAGTGCTCATTCATCGCCTCCGTATTGGTGGTCGGCATGATGATTGCCGCGCCAACACCACGCGCGTGACAAATCGCGCCGAACCTTGTCCTTGGGCTTGACCCGAGGAAGGTAGACCGAGTCATGGCGATTGTCGCGCACCATAGGCGGACGCGAGCCGACCGGCGCCCAGATATGCTCCAATGACCCCTTCTGCCCCACCCCGGCTTCGTCCCTCGGGTCAATACCTCATGTCCGTTTCCGGCCCTGAAGAGGTGACCCGTCTCGTCATGTGTCGAAGATCGAGGGTCGCGCCGGATGGTCTGGCGTGGAGCCTCAGGCACAGGAGACAGGTCATGGAGCAGCCTACACGATTTGTCGGCATGGACGTACACAAAGACACGATTGTCGTTGCGGTTACTGCCGCGGCGATGTTGGGAAAGCTGCGCTGTATGGCGCGATCCCCAACACGACGGCGGCGCTGGAGGAGCTCGTGAAGCGGCTGCGCGCGGCCGGCAGCGGACCCTTGAAGTTCTGTTACGAAGCCGGCCCCTACGGCTATGGTGTTCACCGTACCCTCACCCGATTCGGTGAAGACTGTATGGTGGCGGCCCCCTCGATGATCCCGCGGCGCACCGGCGATCGGCAGAGGAACGATAAGCGTGACGCCGCTGCCCTGGCGGTGTTGCATCGCGGTGGTCTGCTGACCGCGGTGTGGGTGCCGGACGAGGCGCACGAGGCGATGCGCGATCCTCGGGTCAAGCCCAAGGACAAGTCTGCTCCGCGCGCGGCAGGCGGCGGTACGAGCGGCGCGAGCGGCACGCCAGCAACTGAGCGGGTTCCTGCTGCGCCACGAGCGGATCTATCCCGAGGACCGGCGCGCCTGGACGAAGGCGCATCGGGGCTGGCTGGCCGACCAGAGCTTCACCCAACCTGCACAGCAGATCGTTCTGCAGGAAAGCATCGAAGCGGTGCGCCTGGCCGAACACTGGCTTGATCGCGTCGATGGCCATCTGCGTGCGCAGATCCCAGCTGGTCGCTGTTGCCTCTGGTGCAAAACCTTTGCGCCCTGCGTGGCGTGGATGTGATCGTTGCCGCCGGCCTGGCAGCGGCGATTGGCGATCCCGCACGCTTTGCGACCGCCCCCGACTTCATGGCGTATCTCGGCCTGGTGCCGTCGGAACACTCTTCTGACCAGCGCAAGCGCATTGGTGCGATCACCAAGGCCGGCGACATCCATGCCCGCACCATGCTGATCGAGGCAGCGCACAGCTACCGCCTTCCGGCCCGCATCGCGCGGCGCAAGCTGAAGGCCGTGGAAGCGGCGCCTGATGCGGAGCGCGAGATTGCCTGGAAGGCACAGACCCGATTGTGCCAGCGCTATCGCCAGATGATGGCGAGAGACAAGCTGAAGCAGATCGTGGTCACCGCCATAGCGCGCGAGCTGGCTGGGTTCGTCTGGGCCATTGCCTGCACCACCTCGGATCCGCCAGCGAAGACGTCTGCAACAACGGCAGAGTCGGAAAGGGTTTGTGCAGGTGGGTCCACAGGCCGCTCCCGCGCTCCGCTTCGCGTGCCGCTTGAAAGCGCTTCGCTCCGCGCGCGAGCAACCTATGGACTACCCCCGGGCCAAGACCGGGGGCAGGCTCGTGCACAAACCGGCGCCGCAGCACTGATCGAAGAGAGCATGGAGGCATGACAGCGCCACATCGCTCGATCGGCTGACGAAGCAGCCACCACACGATTCGGCATGCACGGCGGAGGGCGGGAACCGGTCAGGGCGACCCTCGGCCTCGGACTTTGGAAACAGGCTTCCGCGTCAAGACAGAGGCAGGCCCGCGACGCATCATGGTCTTGCGTGTAACCAACCCGCGTATCACAGCATGATCAACCGTCGCTCAGTGCCCGCCCTCCACCGCGCATGCCTGCATCACAGGAAGAAACCGGAACAACGAACCAGGGTGGAATCTTACGTCCGGAACCCTTGAAAACGGACATGACAGCCCGGTGGCAGGCTCGTGCACAAACCGGTTCCGCCGCACTGACCGAAGAGAGCGTGGATGCATGACAGCGCCACATCGCTCGAACGGCTGACAGCGCCGTATCCGGCATGCGCGGCGGAGGGCGGGAACCGGTCCGGGCAACCCTCGGCCTCGGGCTTTGGAACCTGGTTTCCGCGTCAAGACAGAGGCCGGCCCGCGACGCGTCATGGTCTTGCGGTAACCAACACGCGTATCACGCCATGATAAACCGTCGTTCGGAGCCCACCCACCACCGCGCATGCCTGCATCAGAGGCCGCGACCGGAAAAACAAACCCGGGTGGAATTTTACGTCCGGAACCATTGAAACCGGACATGACAGCCCGAGGGCAGGCTTTGGAACCACACCTCGATCGCCTTGCCTGCACCCGAGGCCGACAGCGCCTCGGTTACAAAGCCAGCGAAGTTTTTTAAAAGCCTCCTGGGCTGCGGCATTCTTCGTTGGGTGATAGGGCCGCGATTGCAGCCGGGTCATGCGAAGCCGGCGCAGCAGCTTGCAGACCGTACGCTCGTTCGCCGTGACCGACCAGCGGGACGCGATCTCCGCGCACAGATCGGCGCAGCGCCAGCGTACCACTTTGTTGCGCTTAAGGTCCAGCCGTTCCAGCACCAGAGACCGAAGATCCTCCATCTGGGCCTCGCTCAGCGCCGGAGGGCGTCCCGAGCTACAACGTGAACTCAATCCGGCCACGCCCTCCGCGTTATAGCCATGCACCCAGTCGCGCAGGATCTGCCGATCCATGCCGCTGAGCCGTGCAGCCTCCTCGCGTGGATGCCCTCCAGGATCAACGCTATTCCCAGCAGACGCCGCACCACCGCGCCGTCCTGCGTCCTTGCCGCCAGCTCCCTCAGCGCTGTCGCTGACAGGTCAAAACGGGTGATCCCGATCAGCCTGCCCATCCGGTGCGCACTCCATGCGAATCGCCGCGACACGCAGAAAAAAATCGTACTTACGCCGATTCGGGAATCTCCCCCCCGAAGAGTCAATCATTTCGACGGCTGGTATTACCAGCGTGGCGGGGTACGCCATACGCGCTGGCGGCAAGGACCCGCACCACTCGGTTGCCGTGGCGGGTGAACGCACGCGATCTGCAGACATGCGACTTGGTATAGGCGACAATCGTCGGGGTCATTGTGAATAGACTATCCATCACTACTGTCCGGTCAATAGCTGAATAAATTCAGGGTCTTCAGGAAATCGAGGTGTCTGCTCAACCCATCTGAATGACAGACTCCCTGTCTAGGACTGCACGAATAGCCTGGTACGCGTCGATTCCCCGTCGTGCCGCGTAATTGCTCACCCACTCTGATCTGCCGGATCGGGACGGTCCGGCTCGGGGTGTGACGATCTGAGTATGATTTTGCTTGCCTCGACGCGGCGCGTCGTGAGTCAAGCTTCCGATGCTTCTGGACCCCGACCTTTCCGAGCTGTCGAGCGCCGACAAGGATGCGCTGATCCGCACATTGTTGGCGCGTCTGGATGATCTGACCAAGCGGGTGACGGCCCTGGAAGCGGAGAACGCAGCGTTGCGGGAGCGGCTGAACCTGCCGCCGAAGAACCCGCAGAACTCGAGCACGCCGCCATCGCAGGGACACAAGGCCAACGGCGAGACGACCAACCGGCGCAAGGGCAAAGGGCATCCTGGCGCGGCGCGCGTTCTGCACCCGAACCCGACGCGGCACTGCGATGTGCCAGCGAGGCAATGTCAGCACTGCCGGGTGGATGTATCGAGCGTGCCGCAGATGGTCGTGCAATCCGATGACCGGATCGAACTGCCGGAGATCAAGCCCGACGTGACGCGGGTGACGTTGCGCGGCGGTATCTGTCCCTGTTGTACGCGGCGGTTCAAGGCTGTCGCCCCGAGCGGTCTTGAGCCAGGCTCTCCGTTCGGCCCCAACCTGCGGGCCTTCGTGCCCTATCCGCGCTACGCTCAGGCGATCTCGTTCGAGCGTCTGGCGCGGCTGATGTCCGATCTGCTCGGGCTGCCGATCAGTGAGGGTGCGCTGAACAACATGCTGGACGCCAGCCGCGCGGCATTTGCCTGGCAGGCCAGCCTGATCCGCCAGCACCTGCTGTCCGGCACCGCCCTGCAATCCGACGAGACCAGCATGCGGGTCGGCAAGCGCACTTGGTGGAGCTGGGTGTTCCATCATGGCGACAGCGCCTGCTTCGTCATCCGCCCGAGCCGCGGCAGCGCGGTGGTGGAAGAGTTCCTCGGCGAGGCTCGCCCGGACTACTGGGTCTCCGATCGCTATGCCGCGCAGATGGGGTGGGCGGTCAAGGAGCAGCAAGTCTGCCTGGCGCATCTGCTGCGTGATGTGCAGTACGCGGTTGACGCGAGTGATACTGCCTTCGCCCCCGGTCTCCAGCGCTTGCTGCGGCAGGCCACGGGGATTGGCCGACGGCGCGGCCAACTGGCCGATGCCACTTTGCGGGCCTACGCCGGCAAGCTGGAGCGCAAGCTCGACGTTCTGCTGCGCATCGCGCCTGGCAACCGCCCCGGCGAGAAGCTGCAACAGGTCATCAAGAAGGCCCGCCAGCATCTGTTCGTGTTTGTCACCAACCGCAGCGTGCCTGCGACCAACAACGGCTCCGAGCAGGCGCTGCGACCTTGCGTGATATTCCGCAAGGTAACCAATTGCTTCCGCTCCCAATGGGGCGCTGCCCTCTATGCTGATACCAGGTCAGTCATCGAGACGGCGCGCCGCCGCGCGATCGGGGCTTTCAAGGCAATTCGCCTCACACTCGACCTTGTCGCGCTACCAAGCCGTCAGCCGGCTCCAAACCCATCGGGGTGAGCAATTACCGTGCCGCAATACCAACGGCGGATCGAACACCGGCGAACAGATCGCCTCCCCAGGCTGAGCGGAAGCCCCCTGTGACCTTGCGGTAGGTTGCGGTGGGCCGCAATTCCCTTTCGCTGCCGTTGTTGTCCGGCGGAACCTCCGGATGCTCCAGGAAGGTGAACAAATGGCTTCGCACCTTGCCGTAACGTTTGCGCAAGCGTCGGCCGTGGGGATTGGTGGGCGCCAGCACCATGATTGCGTTCAACTCGCGATCCAGCCTGCGCTGATAGGTGCACCGCGTGCTCTCGGCCAGTTCCTTGCGACGCCATGCCAGCACGACAGCCCGCAGCATCAGCGCCTTCATGCGCGGGGCGAAAATCGTATCGCCCGCCTCGATGGCGTATTTGCAATCGCGTAGTTGGTGCGCCAGGCAGACCTGCCCGAGATCGGCATGGTCCTGCTGTGCGCCATACAGGTCGGAGACCCAGATGCTGGGCCGATGGCCCGCCATCGTCTCGGTGACAACGCTGGCGGCGCGGCTGTTGCGCACGACCCCGGCCTTCGCCGGGGCAGGCTGTGGATCACCACCTGGTCGTTCTGGAACACCCAGCTCCAATGGGTGCGGCCGTCGATGCGTACCGAGGTTTCGTCGGAGCAGACGATGCGCGAGCGGCGCAACCGGGCGAGGATGGCCGCGACCTCGCTGTCGAAACACGGCTTGGCACGCTGCAACATCGCATCCAACGCGCCCTCGCTGATCTGGAGCGCGTAGAGGTGCAGAAACAACCGCGTCAGACGGCGGTAGCTGATCGCATGCGTGAAGCGCAGGTAGAGCGCCAACGCCACGATATTCACGCTGAACGGCGAGCCGTCTTCCAGGCCCGTGGGTACCGCCGCCAGGGCAACGCCGCCGCAGCACGGACAACGCCCGGCCCCCGCCTTCGCACTAGGGGATTCTCACATCTTCATTCCGGATTCGATCCAAGTAACCGTCCGCGGTGGATTGCCTGGAACTGCTCCATCCCCCGCCTGAAGGTAATCGGCCCCGGGGGTTTGTATACCCCGAGTCCGCGAGATTCCGAAAAATCCCTTGCCAAACGGCCGAATCGCGATTCTACCGTCCGGATGATCCGGCCCGGCTTCCTGGACAGCGAATCACGCCAAGACCTGACCGAACTTGCTCGGGACGGGTCAGCCGCGCACCGCCTCGGCCGGCGTGCTAACGCGCTTGTGCTTCTGGACGACGGCATGAGCTGTGAAGCCATCGCGAAGGTTCTGCTGCTGGACGACGACACCATCCGCACCTGGTATCGCTTGTATGAGGAGGACGGGATCGAGGGTCTGGCGGCGAGCTTCGGCTATGAGGGGAGCGCCTGCCGGCTGAGCGAAGCACAGCAGGATAAACTTAAGGCCTGGATCACCGACACGCTGCCGCGGACGACGCGCGAGGTTGGCGCCTGGATCGAGAAAGAATGCGGCATCGAGTACCAAGGTCGGTCTGGCCTGGTCGCGCTGCTGCATCGCCTGGACATGGAACACCGCAAACCGAAACCGGTGTCGCGCAAGCTTGATCCCGAGAAGCAAGCTGCATTCATCAAGAAATACGAGGACCTTCTGAACCGCCTGGACGCTGATGAGGTGGTGTTGTTCGCGGATGCAGTGCATCCGACGCATGCGGTGCGGCCGGTGGGATGCTGGGCGCCGAAGGATACGCCGATCGCGGTGGCGCAGACCAGCGGGCGGCAGCGCCTGAACATCCATGGCGCGATCGATCTGGAAACCGGCAACACTCGGATGCTGGACGTGCCGACGGTCGATGCTGCCAGCACGATCAGGCTGTTGATAGCACTGCAGGCCCTGTACCCGCGCAAGCGGGTGATACATCTGTTCCTGGACAACGCCCGCTACCATCACGCGAAGCTGGTGCAGGCCTGGCTGGCGCAGCCGGGGTGTCGAATGAAGCTCCACTTCGTCCCGGCCTATTGCCCGCATCTCGACTCAATCGAACGATTGTGGGGGTTGATGCACAAGCACATTACCCACAACCGGTGCCACGAGACGTTTGCGGGCTTCAGCGATGCGATCCTGACGTTCCTCCGCGACGAGGTGCCCAGGAACTGGCGCCGATATGGCGATGATGTAACAGACAACTTCCGCGTCATCTCGCCCAAGGGTTTTCGGATTCTGGCGTGAGCGGGGTATAGTAGCAGTTCCATCCCCCGAGGCGGGCGATGACCCAGCTAGCCCGGGCGAGGCTTCGCGCCGGGTGCGGGTTTTTCTGCCGTTCGGTTTTTCCTTCCGGCGTTGGAACAAGTGCGTCGAGGGTTTCGATCTCCGGTTCCGCGAAGACGGTCGAAGCGGGCAACTGATGCTTGCCGTCGCGTTCCTGCACCAACTGCATATCGATACAGGCGGCTTTTATCGCCGCCGCGGCGAGCTTGACCAGACGATCGGCAGAAGCCAGTTGGCTGTCCTCCAGCTGCAGCCCTTGCGATTTGGTCACCCGGAACAGTTGCTCGATGGTCCCGCGCGCCTGGTACCAGCCAACAATCTGCCGGGCTTTTTCAGCATCCGCGACATCGTGGGTGGTCAGCAGCCGCCAATGCAGCGGTTCCACCCCCTCGGGCCGATCAACTTCCCGCACATCGACCAAACACAGCCGCACGGTTTTCGGCAGGCTGTGGTCCCGCTCATCGCGCGGACGGCAGATTTCTACCTCGCCAAAACGCATCTCCATCGTGGCAGTGCGTGCGGCCCGATCCGGCTGCCGGGCTGGAAGTTTGATCTTGCGCCTGCCCGCCACGGCAAAACCTTCGGCGGCGCTGAACAGGGTGCGACACCCGGCTTCCGCCGACTCAGCGCCCGGAGAGCTACCCGGGGACGCATCAACCAGCCGCCTGTCCACCATGGCCCGGCTCAGCAGATGAAAGCCGACTCGCGGTACCCTGGCCCACGCCGGGTAAATGTCGCTCTCGCGGTCGGCCACCACTATCACCCCCCGCCTTCGCAGGGGCAGGCTCCGACATACCGTCTTGCGCGCGACCATCCGTTCGAGGATCGCACCCCCCCCTTTATCGAGGCGCAGATCTCCGAATGATCCAAGCGACCATTCCATCTCGGCTCCTGTTCTCCGGTTGCCAGGACAAACCGAATCGTACCCGCGTCGCGTCGGGCGGGGAATTTCTCAGATCGATACGGTGCCAAACATTACTTGTGCGCATGCCCTAGCGCCTTCGCAGGGACAGGCTCCGAAACGCGAATCGCTTGGTGAAGTTCGGGTTGTCCGCCAGAAAATCCTGCCGTTCGTGCTTCACGCTGCCGCAGGTGCGGCACGCCATGCGCCGCACCTCGAGCTCGAGCACGATGCGATACCCGGCGCTCGAAAGGTCGCGCACCCGCCGCGTCCGCCGGTCGTACCAGCCCGTCTGCGCCTGCCCACAGCCGTCGCAGACCGTTTTTTTTGCGCGCCGATCAAGCCAGACGATCCGTACACCCGGATCACCGAACACGCCGCGCACTGTGGTTTGGGCGCAAAAATCCGCGAACGAATACCCGTCCGACAGCCTCTGCTGTCCCTTGCCCGATTGCGCCATGCCTCATCATGCCGGATTCCGGCACGGCTCCAAGCCCCGGAAAGCCAATATCCATGCATGCTTCCGGTGCTATGACCCCTCAAAGCCACCCACTCGATTTCCGGAAGACCCTAAATTCGATTGGTTATATTCCATGTCATGCTCAGAACTGTCGGCCGTTTGGAAAATGACAGATTCTATCGAGCTGCTTTCAAATACTGTCAGCGAAAATACCTGCATCAATGTGTAGAGGGAGACGTCCAGCTTCAGCCGCTTCCGGACGATGGCGACCAGCACATAGACCGACACCGCGATCCAAATTTGCGTCTTCACCGCGTTTTCGGAAGTTCCGTAGAACTTCTTGATCNNTGATCCACTTGAAGAAAAGCTCCACCTGCCGGCGACTCTTATATAAATCGCAGATCGTCAAAGCCGAAACGCTGTCTGGTTGGTCAGGAACACAAGTGTTTTCCGGTCTTGGCGTCCCGAAAACGAACCCGCCGGAGGTGCCCGGGGTACTCTTGCTTCGTATAGTGCCCATCCAGCCTGATCGTCTGATCGGCAATTACGCCGGTCGTCCGATCCGGCCGGGCGGAATACACTCGATGCGCATCGAGATTGGATTTGGCGCGCGTTACG
>PLXO01000223.1 GCA_003151425.1 Acetobacteraceae bacterium | reverse complement strand
ATTCAGCAGGGTTGAGCAGATACCCCTGGGCGGCTGTCACGACATTGCCGGCGTCAGTATCGGCCAGCATGACCAGAAGCCCCGGCCCCCAGACGGCAATCCATCGGAGAGGGACTTTGAGCTTCATTCGCGGTCGGGCTTCGGCATCCATGCTGCAATTCTTCCTCTAATGAGTCCTCCAGCTAGGCCTACCCGCACGGGGTTCCAGGTGCGTCTGGGTGGTCACAGAAAGGGCTGCTTCGGGCGAGTCGGAAAGTCTGCGCGCGGTGCCGAATGACCGCAAAGGGTCGGTAAGCGACACTCGAACTCCTGGTCGGGGGTACCGGACGGCCTGCGCCAACCTCGCGCCAATTGCGCCGGGAGCCCGATCAACGTCCGATACCACGCCGCGGGCACGACCACTGCCTCCGCCCCCCGAACGCCACCGCGGCCGCCCACACGTCACAAATTCCAAACACGCCCCCCGAACTGACAGCATCGGCTTGTGTCCCCGCATGAATCGGGCCTAGGGTTCGATTGGCCTGATCGGAAAGCTACATTTACCGTGTTTATCCCAGACCAAAATCGCCAGCAGGCAGTGTTCGACCGACTCCGCCTGGGCATTCTGTCCGGCACGCTGCCGGCCGGCACGCGGCTGCCGCCCACCCGCGTCATGGCGGAGGAGATCGGGGTGGCGCGCCAGACCGTGGTGCTCGCCTACGAGCGCCTGGCCGCCGAGGGCTATGTGCGCGCCCGCACCGGCAGCGGCACCTATGTCGCGCCGGACCTGCCGGATGCCGCGCCAACGCCCGCCTCGGTCCCGCGCGTCGCGGCCAGCGATCTCTCGGCCCGCGGCGCGCGGCTGGCCATGATTCCCGCACATGCGTCCAACCCCGTGACCAACTTGGCGACCAACCTGACGCCCAACGTGCCGACCAACCTGACGCCCAACCGGGCAGCCAACGAGGCGACCAGTGGCGCGGCCGGCGCGGACTCCCCCGTCGGATCGTTGCTCGCCGGGGGCCTGCCGGCGCATGACATGTTCCCCGCCCAGGCGTGGTTGCGCTGCACCGCGCGGGTGTTGCGCGGGATGGCGCCGGACCTGGCCGGCTATCCGCCGCCGCAGGGGCTGCCCGAGCTGCGCCAGCAGATCGCCGCGCATCTCGCCGCGACCCGCGGCCTGCTGGCGGACCCCGACTGCATCGTGGTGACCGGCGGCACGCAGCAGGCGCTGCGGCTGGCCGCCGATCTGCTGCTCGACGCCGGTGACGCCGTCTGGGTCGAGGATCCCGGCTACATCGCCGGCCGCGGTGCGCTGCTCGCCGCCGGCGCGGTCCCCATCGCGGTCCCGAGCGACAGCGAAGGACTGGATGTCGCCGCCGGCGTCCACCTGGCGCCCGAGGCGCGGCTCGCGCTGGTGGCCCCCTCGCACTCCACGCCGCTGGGCGGCGCGCTGCCGATCGGCCGGCGGCTGGCGCTGCTCGACTGGGCCGCGCGCGCCAACGCCTGGGTGCTGGAGGACGACTGCGACTCCGAGTTCCGCTGGGAGGGCCGACCGCTGCCGCCGCTGGCGACGCTCGATCGCACCGGGCGGGTGATCTATTGCGGCACGTTCAGCAAGACGCTCGCCCCGGCGATCCGGCTGGGGTTTGCCGTGGTGCCGGCGCCGCTGGTGCCCGCCTTCGTGCGCGCCCGCACCTTGATGGATCGCGGCAGTTCGGCGCTGAGCCAGGCGGTGCTGGCGGAGTTCATGCGCCAGGGCCTGCTGGCGCCGCACATCAGGCGCATGCGAACCGAGTATGCCGCGCGCCGCCAGGTGCTGCTGGCGGCGCTGACTCGCCATGCCCCGGCCGTCACACCCATCGCGGCACCGGGCGGACTGCATATGGTCGTGCGGCTGCCCGACGGCTGCGACGAGGCGGCTGCGGTGCGCGCCTGCCGGGCGCGCGACCTGTCGGTGGCGCCGCTGCGTGCCTATTTCGCCGGACCGCCACGGATGGCCGGCCTGGTCATCGGCTTCGCCGGCACGCCGGCCGCGCTTGCCGCCGACCTGTGCCGCCGCCTCGCCGCTTCCGTGCGCACCTGATGGGCCAGCTCGCCGAATGACTCAGCTCGCCGACCGGGCCGCTGACCAGGCTGGCGAGGCGACGCTGTTCGAGCCGGTGCTGTTCGAGGCGGTGATCGTGCCGCACCGCAGCCTGAGTCCGCGCGGGCTGCGCTGGCTGATCGGCCTGATTTGCGCCCTATGTGCCCTGACGGCGTTCCGGTTCTGGCTGATCGGCGCCTGGCCGGTGATTGTTTTCAGCGCGGTGGAGGTCGGTCTTGCCGTGCTGTTGCTGCTGCTCAACGCGAGCCGGGCGCGGGCGAGCGAGATGATCCTGCTGACCGATCGGACGCTGCGCGTGGTGCGCACCACCGCCGGCGGACGGCGGGAGGAACGCGAGCTGCCGCCGACTTGGCTGAACGTGGCGCTCGAGGAGACGCCCGGCCGCGCGCCGCGACTGGTTCTACGCGCGCGCGGCGTGCGGGAAGAGGTCGGAGCAGCACTGGGAGAGGCAGAACGACGCGATCTGGCGCGCGCACTGGGGGAGGCACTCCATCGTGCCCACAACCCCAGGTTCGACAACCCAGGGTTGCAGAACGAAAACATGAACCGGTAATGCAACGTTAATTTCACGCTCAATTAGCGTCCGGTTATCACGCCTCGGTCGGTCCCATCGATTTTATAAGATCGAATACGCGTTTACGGATCGCCGGATCGGTGATCCGGTAGTAGGCGCGCACCAGCTCCAGCGTCTCCCGCCGGTTCAGGGTGTCGTCCCCAAAGCCCTCGCCCTGGTCCGCGAACGCGGCCGACCGGCGGCCCGACTGACCGCCGTACGCGCTGGACAGGCTGTCCGGCATGTCGTCGAAGAAGAAGCTGATGGGCACGTCCAGGACGCGCGACAGATCGAAAAGTCGTGAGGCGCCAACACGATTTACGCCACGCTCGTATTTTTGCACCTGCTGGAAAGTCAAGCCCAGCGCCTCGCCGAGGCGCTCCTGTGACATGCCGAGCAATGTGCGGCGCAGACGGATGCGCGCGCCAACATGCACGTCGATCGGGCTGGGGCGGCCTTCCTTGTCCCCCCCCACGGCCTGTTCGGCGCGAGCCATAATCGGACCTCCCCTCAGCTCGTTCAACATGGGATGCACTCCCTGGATGTCGTTCTCAGCCCATCTGCCCGCGCCCCGGTCGGGTCACGGTAAATTCACTTTAGTGGCACAACCGGCAATTGTCAAATCCTTAACCAAAAATTTGATCCATCGTATCAATTTACGAGATGGCGGCTCAGAAAGGCTAATTTTTCGGCCGCCGTGTGCCGAACGCAACGCCGCCCGCAGCCGTCAGCCCAAAACCCAGGGCACCCAAGCCGATCAAGGCCGGGATGAGCAGCCCAAACCGCGCGAACAAGGGTGGCGGCAACGCCGGCGGCAAGTCAACGACCAGCAGGCCGGTTTGGTTCATCCCGAATCGCGCCACCTCATGGCCGCGCGGGTCGAACGCAGCCGAGATGCCGGTGTTGGCCGCGCGCATCAGCGGCAGTCCTTCCTCCACCGCCCGCAGCCGCGCAGCCGCCAGATGCTGCCGTGGACCGGTCGAATTGCCGAACCAGGCGTCGTTGGTGATGTTGACCATCCACCCAGGCCGGTCGGCGGCGTCGATCGCCTGGGCGGGAAAGATCGTCTCGTAGCAGATCAGCGGGCCGACCGGGGGCAGGCCGGGGATGTGCAGCGTCCGCGGACCCGGCCCGAATTGGAACCCGCCGCCCGGCACCACCTGAAACGGCAGGGGGAACCAACTCGGCTGGTACTCCCCGAACGGGACCAAGTGCCATTTGTCATAGATGCCACTCTCTCCGTTGGCCCCAATCTCTCCGCTGGCCCCAATCTCTCCGCCAGCCAACGCGCCGCTTGGCAGCACGGCGAAAAGGCTGTTGCGCGGCCGGCCGTCCTGGTCGAAGCGCACGGCGCCCACCAGAGCGGGCGCGTTCCCGGCCGCCTCGGCGATCGCCGCGCGCGCCGAGGCATCGGTCTGCAACATGTACGGGCTGGCGGCCTCCGGCCACACCACCACGGCGCGACTACCCCCGGTCCGCGCGACGCCCTGCCGGGTCAGGCTGAGGTAATGGTCGAAAATCCCCGCCGCCAGCGCCCGGTCCCATTTCTGCCCCTGCGCAACGTTGCCCTGGACGAGCACCGCTTTCAGCCCAGGCGGCGACGGCAGCGGCGCCTCCAGCCGGGCAACGCCGACCGCCACCCATCCCGCCAGTACGGCGACGCCGGCAATCCGCCAGCGCCAGCCCAGGGCCGGCAGCGCCGACAGCAGGACCGTCAGGAAAGTCAGCCCCGGGGCGCCAAGCCAGGCCGCCGGCTGGATCATCACGTCACCGGCCAATCCCGGCAGCTCCCACACGCTGCCCCATGGATTCCACGGAAAGCCGGTGGCGATGAACTGCCGCGCCAGATCGGCGAGCACCCAGCCGCCGGCCAGCGCGAACACGCGTGGCCAGCCGCGCCGCGCCAGGCGCGCCAACCCGGCGGGAACCGCGATGAACAGCGCCATCACCGCCGCCAACCCGGGCACCGCGAGCGGCACCAGCCACCAGAAGCGCGCCGCCTCGACAAGGATCGCCTCGGTGATCCAGTAGAGGCCCAGCAGGTTATTGCCGAAGCCGAACCACCAGCCGCGCCGCGCCGCCGTGCCGGGGCCGGCCGCGCCATCGATCAGCGCCAGCAATCCCGGCGTCGCCACCAGCAGGACCGGGACGGCACACACCGGGGGCAGCGCCGCGGCCGCCAGCGCGCCGAGCCCCAAGGCTGTGAGATCCGCGCGCCATCCGCGCAGCGTTGCCAGTCGAGCGAACACGTGATGCGATACCGGGGCGAATCGTCAGCCGTCGGTGTGCATGGTCGCGCCCTCCGGCGTCGCGTTCTCAGGCAACGGACGGCCGGCGGGTGACGATTCTCTTTCGTAATGGCGGTAATATTTGCCGGCAACCAGGTCGGTCTTCACCACCACCGCGACGTCGGTCGTGTTGAACTGCCGGTCGATCACCGCCCCGTCGCCGACAAAGCCGCCCAGGCGAAGATAGCCTTTGATCAGCGGCGGCAGGTGCGCCAGGACGCGGCGCGGATCGACCGCCTCCAGTGGCATCCGCCGCATCTCCACATAGCGCCCCGGCACGGCGCGCGGGCGAAGCTCCGGCGGGGCCAGGTGATACGCGGACAGATAGGTCAGCTCGGGCGCCAACGCGTCGGAGTCGGTGCCGGGCAGGCTGGCGCAGCCGAACATCAGGGCGATCCTGTAATGGAACACGTAGGCGGCAATGCCGCGCCAAAGCAGCTGCATCGCCGCGCGATTGCGGTAAGCGGCGTCGACGCAGGACCGCCCAAGTTCCAGGATTCGACCCGGATAGGCCGTCAGCCTGGTAAGGTCGTATTCGTCCGCGGAATAGAACCGGCCGATCCGTTCCGCCGCCTCGCGCCGGATCAGGCGATAGGTGCCGATCACCCCGTGCGGGCCGGACCCTAGCGTATGGTCCACCACCAGCAGATGGTCGGCGACCTGGTCGAACGCATCCTTGTCGCGGGCCGCTGCCGCGGTGTGCGCATCGGCGACCGCGCCCATCTCCTGGTAGAACACCCGGAAGCGCAACGCCTGCACGGCGTCGATTTCACCCGCCGAGACGGCGACGCGGACGCCGAGATTGCCGGCCCGCAGCTCCGCAAACGGCGCGGTGCCGGACGCCAGGGAGAGCGCCGAGGGCAGCTGACGCGCGAACGGCGGGTCGGCATTCATTCCGAGGCGTCCGCCGGATCGATGCCCGCCGGTTCGATACGCATTGGGTCGATCACCATTGGGTCGGCGCCCGAAGGGTCAACGCCGGCGCGCCCGCGCATGCCGGACGGGCGCCGTGCGCCACGTCGCGGTGGCTCGGCGGCCTCGCTCGCCTGGTCGCGCCGCCGGCCGAACAGCTCCAGCCGCAGCGATACGATGTCGAAGCCGAGACGAGCGGCGATCGCGTGCATCAGGCGCTCGTGATCGTCGTCCTGGAACTCGATGACCCGACCGCTGTCCACGTCGATCAGGTGGTAGTGCAGCCCGTGCTCGGTCGGCTCGTAGCGGGCCCGGCCGCCGCCGAAGTCACGGCGTTCCAGGATGCCCTTCTCCTCGAACAGGCGGACCGTCCGGTAGACGGTGGCGATCGAAATGTGACTGTCGAGGGCGGTGGCGCGGCGATACAGTTCTTCTACGTCCGGGTGGTCGGCGGCATCGGACAGGACACGGGCGATGACGCGGCGCTGCCCGGTCATCTTCAGGCCTCGTTCGACGCACAACCGCTCGATGCGGGATTCCATCCGGACCCTTCGCCATCACACCGCGCCGCACGTGGCCCCAATAACGGGCGCCCGATGGGGACGCCCCACTGGATACAAATGGGCATGCCCCAGCACGCTTTACCGCGTAGCCGATCCGGGGTGAGCCTGTCCAATCGGCGGCCAACGCGGCGCGCAGGCGCGACCGCGCCATCCAGGGCCATTGGGTGAAGGAAGCAAGGCCAGGGGCTTCGCCCC
>PLXO01000345.1 GCA_003151425.1 Acetobacteraceae bacterium | reverse complement strand
ATGAACCAGAGAGGGGGCCGGCAGGGCCGGGATCCGGCAGGGCCGGGATGGTGGGGGCCTGGCCGGACGGCGCGGCTGGCTCAGCCTGCATCTGCATTCTTCTTTCTTTGGTTCAGGATCTGCTTCCCCGCCTCGCCGGGGCGGCGGGCGGTGCACGGGTACCACCGCCGATTGCTGCGTGCCGAACCCCCCACCCCGACCCTCCCCCTCAAGGGGGGAGGGAGTGCTTTGCTTCGGCTGCACTGTGCCGGATCCGCACGTCGCACCGCCGATCCGGCAGCACCGTCCCGGGTCAGCCGCCGTGCGCTGCCGCCACGGCCTGGCCGTCGGTGACGAACCCGTTCAGCACCGCATGCAGGTTCGCATTGGCCGCGACCAGATTGCCGGTGTCCCGCGGCTCGCCGCCCGCCGGATCGGTGGCATAGCCCCCCGCCTCGCGCACCAGCAGGATCCCCGCCGCCATGTCCCAGCGGTGCAACCCCAGCTCCCAGAACCCGTCGTAGCGCCCCGCCGCCACCCAGGCGAGGTCCAGTGCCGCCGCGCCGAACCGGCGGATGCCGGCGACCTGCGGCATCAGCGCGCCCAGCGTGTGCGCAAACGCCAGCCGCCGCACCGGCGCCACCGCGGCGAACGGGATGCCGGTGGCAAACAGCGCGTCCTTCAGCTCCCGCCGCGCCGAAACGCGCAGGCGGTGTTCGTTGACGAAGGCGCCGCCGCCCTTTTCGGCCCAGAACATCTCGTCCACGGCGGGCGCGTAGATCAAGCCGGCGGCCAGCTCCGACTCGCCGCCGGCGATCCGCCGCTCCAGCCCGATGCTGATCGCCCAGTGCGGGATGCCGTGCAGGAAGTTGGTGGTGCCGTCCAGAGGATCGACCACCCAGCGCCAGGCCCAGTTGTCCGACCCCGCGGCGCCCGACTCCTCCATCAGGAATGCGTAGCCCGGGCGCGCCTTGTTCAGCTCCTCGCGCAACGTCTGCTCGGCGCGGATATCGGCCTGCGAGACGAAGTCGGACGGCCCCTTCACCGAGACCTGGAGCTGCTCCACCTCGTTGAAGTCGCGCAGCAACCGCTTCGACGCCTTGTGCGCGGCGTTGGCCATCACGGTCAGGTGCGGGGAAAGGCGGAACGCCATGGCGCGGGGACCCTTATCAGCCCTTGGGCAGCCGTTGGGTCAGCCCTTGGACCGCTCCATGTAGCTGCCGTCCTCGGTCTTCACCACGATGCGCTCGCCGGCCTCGATGAACGGCGGCACCATGGTCTTCACTCCGTTCGACAGTTTTGCGGGTTTGTAGGACGAGGACGCGGTCTGCCCCTTCACCACCGGATCGGCCTCCACCACCTCGAGCACCACGCTGGGCGGCAGATGCAGCCCGACCGGCTCACCCTCGACCAGGTCGACGGTGATGGTCATCTGGTCCTGCAGGAACGGCGCCGCGTCACCCAGCAGTTCGACCGGGATGTGGTGTTCCTCGTAGGTCTCGGGGTCCATCAGCACGATGTTGGTCCCGTCGGTGTAGGAGTAGGTGAAGTCCTTGTTGTCGGTGATCAGCCGTTCGACCGTGTCGGCGGTGCGCCAGCGCTCGTTGGTCTTGTTGCCGGACTTAAGGTCGCGCATCTCCACCTGAATGAACGCACCGCCCTTGCCGGGGCTGATGATCTGCTGCTTCAGCACGGTCCAGCGGCGGCCCTCGTGCTCGATCACCTGGCCGGCGCGGATCAGGTTCGCCTGCTGCTTCATCTTGTGCTCTGCGTGTTGCGGCTGGGCTTTTTACGGCCGGGAATGGGGTGGGGGCTTCTAGACCGCGGCGGCCGGAGCGGCAAGGCGGCGCGCGCGCGAAGGCGTGCCGCAAGGCGCGTCCCGACCGCGATGGCATTCCCCCCGGCCTGGCGCCGCCGGTGCCGCCGCTGTTGCCGTCAGTTGCAAATCGGCGGGAAGCGGCCTAGAAACCGCGCCCGGTTCCTTGCGGGGAACGCACCGGAGCGCGGGCGTAGCTCAGGGGTAGAGCACAACCTTGCCAAGGTTGGGGTCGAGGGTTCGAATCCCTTCGCCCGCTCCAGGTTTTGCGATGCAAAATGTGGGGTTAAGATAGCCGTGTCGGCCGGCGTTCAGACGCGCTTCAATCTGGCCCGATTCGCCGGGTGAGACGTTAAGGATGAACAATCCCATTATGGCGCACCGAAGCGAGGACGGCATCGCGCGTCCGGGCGCCATGCCGTCGGATCCGTCGTGGCTGACCGTGCCGGCGGACGCGCCGCCAACGCCGGCCGGGGCGAAGCCTGGAAAACCGCCGGGCATTGGCGCCGCACCGACGGCCCACAACGGCGCTTCCGCTCCGTCGGACTTCCTCGCCGGTGGCGGCGAGATGGGACGGCTCATGCGCGCCAAGCGCTGGGCCGACACGCCGCTCGGGCCGCCGGAGACCTGGCCGCAGAGCCTGAAAACCGTCGTCCGGGGCCAAGGCCTTCGATCCGTTTTTCACGACGAAGGACGTGCGGCACGGCACGGGCCTTGGCCTCAGCCAGATCTATGGCTTCGTGAAGCAGTCCGGCGGTCACGTGAAAATCTATAGCGAGCCTGGCGAGGGAACCACAGTCCGGATCTATCTGCCTCGCTTGCACGCCGACGACGCCGTCACCGAATTAGAACCGGTTGCGAAGATCGCACGCGGGCATGACAACGAGACCGTTCTCGTGGTCGAAGACGAAGCCGAGGTTCGCGCGTATACAGGCGGGATCCTGCGGGAACTTGGCTACACCGTACTGGAAGCGCCGAATGGCAAAATCGCCCTCGACATGCTGGAACGCCACCCGGAAATCGAGCTGCTGTTCACCGACGTCGGGCTGCCGGGCGGAATGAATGGCGGCCAGCTCGCCGATGCGGCACGGCAACAGCGGCGCGCTCTCAAGGTGCTTTTCACCACCGGGTATGCGCGCAATGCCACTGTGCACGATGGCCGCCTTGATCCGAGTGTTCAGTTGATCACCAAGCCGTTCACCTACGCGGCGCTCGCCGGAAAGGTCAGGCACATTCTCGATAAACGCAGCGCTCCAGCGCGAATTCTTCTCGTCGAAGATGAGGTGTTGATACAAATGTTGGCGGTCGAGCTGCTGGAGGATCTCGGCCTCAAGGTTGCAACCGCCGGCTCTGCGGCCGAGGCCAAAAGCCTGCTGCGCTCGATGAAGGGCGAGATCGATGCGGCGATCATCGATGTCGGGCTCCCGGACGCACAAGGGGACGTTCTGGTGAGCGAGCTTCGCGCCATCTATCCGGCGCTGCGGATCGTTATTGCAAGTGGGCACGATGAAGCCGGACTTCGCGAGCGGTTCAAGGGAGTGCGACTCTTGGGGTTTCTGAACAAACCCTATTCCGCGACGCATCTCCGCTCGGCGCTGCACGCCCTGCGCCTGATCGAATACCCCCCATCTGCTTGAGGGTTTGGGCGAGAAGCGAACCAAGGGTGGGGAAGGGGTTCGGGGCGAGGAAGTTGAGGGGAGGGGCCGCCGAGGCTGCGGCTTCCGTTTGCCCCTGTCTCCAGCGCCGCGCCCTTATTCGATCGTTCCGATGTCGACGAGATATCATAGATCATCGGCGTGCGGAGCCGTGAACGCTCCTTTATGTCCTCGACATCGCGCTCGCTGATGCCCGGGCAACCGTCCTCGCGGGAAGTGTCCGCAGCGGAACCGTCCCCACGGGGATTGTCCCCGCGGGACTTGTTCGCGTGCGGATTGTGCGCCGACGAGTCGTCCCCAAATGATTTGTCGCGAGAGCACTTGTCCAGTGTCTGTCGGTGCATTATGTGGTCAGTCCGACCGGCGCAGTGCGTGGTCAGCTCGACGCCGGGCCTTCCAGCAGATACAGTGCAAACAACCGCGCCGGGTCGGTCCAAATCGCGCTCAGAGTCCATCCGGCGGCCGTTGCGATCGCCTCGAATGCCGCCTCGGTGTGCTTGTAGCTGTCTTCCGTGTGGATCGTCTCGCCCGCCGCAAACGGGATCGCGACCCCGGCCACACGCACGATCTGCCGGTGTCGGCTGACCAGGTGCATCTCGATCCGGCTCTCCCGGTCGTTCCACACGGCACGATGGTCGAAGCCCGTCAGATCGAAATCGGCCGCCGCCTCGCGGTTCAGTCGGACCAGCAGATTGAGATTGAACGCCGCGGTGACGCCGGCCGCATCGTCATAGGCGGGGATCAACAGATCGGGGTCCTTGCGCAGATCCGCGCCGACCAGGAAGCGCGCACCGGGCCCGAGCGTTGCCTGCGCCTGGCGCAGGAAGCGCTGCGCCACCAGCGGCCGCATATTGCCGATCGTCGAACCGGGAAAGAAACCGAGCCGTGCCAGTCGCGCCAGCGCCGGCGGCAGCGAGACGGGGCGCAGGAAATCCGCCGCAATCGGATGCACGACCAGATCCGGCCGTGCCCGTCGCAGCCGCGCCGCCATCGCGTTCAACGCCGGGGCCGCAACGTCGATCGGAACGTACGCACCGAAGACGCTGCCGCCGGTCGCATCGCTTGCCGCGAGCAAAGCGTCCGCCTTGGACTCGTCGCTGGCGCCGTATTCGATCAGCACTGTACCCGTATCGTTCCGGGAAAAGTCCGACACGACGCGCGGTGCGACCGTGATCAGCAGCGCGCGCTCGGTTCGCGTCAGGTAGTATTCGGGCAGCTCGGTGATGCGCTGGAACAGCCGACAACCTTCCTCGTCATAGAACAACCAGGGGGGCAACGACTTCTGCGCCTGCAGCAGGCCGTCCAGCGCCGCCCGCCCCACGTCCTGCGATTTGTCAGCGACCAGCAGTCGGGCATCGTCCGGCATCCCATGCCTCCTGTCACAGGTCCCGGGCCAGACGCAGGCCAGTGAACTGCCAGCGTCGATCCGGATGGAAGAAATTTCGGTAGGTAGTACGCGCATGGCCGGGCGGGGTGGCGGCCGAGCTGCCGCGCAGCACCATCTGGTTGGCCATGAACTTGCCGTTGTATTCGCCGATTGCGCCAGCCGCCGGGTGGTACCCGGGATATGGGCCATACGCGCTGGCGGTCCATTGCCAAACGTGACCGATCCATTCGTGCAGTCCCGCGCAGCCCGTCGCCGCCTCCCATTCCGCCTCGGTCGGCAACCGTGCGCCGGCCCAGCGGGCGAACGCGTCTGCTTCGTACCAACTTATGTGGCGCACCGGCGCATCGGGGTCGAGCGGACACAGACCGCCAGGCGTCATCTGCTGCCAGGCACCATCGGCCTCGCGCCAATACAGCGGCGCGCACCAACCGGCTTCCTGCACCCGTGCCCAACCATCCGACATCCACAGCGTCGGCGCTCGATAGCCGCTGTCGGCGATGAACGCGAGCATGTCGCGGTTGCGCACCAGGTGCGAGCACAGGCGGTACGGCGGCAGGAACACGCGGTGCCGTGGCGCTTCGTTGTCGAAACAAAAATCTTCGCCGCCATGGCCGATCTCCAGCAGCCCGCCGGCGCAGGCGACGAACTCGGAAGGCCCAGGCGCGCCGCGCGGCTCCCGCCAGCCGGGCAGCACGGCCGGCGCGAGCGGGTTCTGCGCGAACGCATGCAGCATATCGGTGACCAGCAGCTCCTGGTGCTGCTGTTCATGCTGCAAGCCGAGCCCGATGAGATCCGCCACGGTCTCGGGCGGATCGGCCATCAGCCGCGTCATCGCCGCATCCACGTGGGCGCGATATGCGGTGATCTCAATCACCGAGGGGCGGCTCAACAGGCCACGCATCGGCCGCGGATGACGGGGCCCCACCGCCTCGTAATAGGAGTTGAACAGATACTGGAACGCATCGTCGAAGACGCAATAGCCGGGCAGGAACGGCACCAGAATGAACTGTTCGAAGAACCACGTGATATGCGCGCGATGCCATTTCGCCGGGCTGGCGTCGGGCATCGATTGCAGGCACTGATCCTCCGCGGTCAACGCGGCCGCAAGCGCTTCGGTGTGTGCCCGCACCCTGTGGTAGCGATCAAAGTCGTCGGCCGCGCGTGGGCATTCGGCCGATACCGCGGAGTCACTCATCCAGACGCCTCCTTCTGCCGACGCGGCGCGTCCTGCAAAACTTGCAAGGCGGCAAGACGATCGTGCCTGTCGCGTGGTCGTGATGCGGCGGCCCCGCTTGTTTGCAGCAACGCCGCGCGCAGCATCGCACGGGCCGCACGGCCCGCGGCGAGGTCGATGCAATTGACGATCGCCAAACGGAAGCCCCCGGGCGGCATTGCATGCAAGCGAGGCTCGCGGTCTTCATGGAACGTGATCTGGACGCTGGAGATGCCGGGGCGCGCCACCAGTTCGTCTACCAGCGCCGCGTCGGGGTGGCGATAGCGTCGCCCATTAGGACCGAACAGCACCACGCTGTAGCCGGTGCGGCGATCGGCGTCGACAAATGTCCAGCGCCCGGCGGCATAAAGCTCGACCACTGCCGCGACCCAGCCGGCGCCATACAGGTCCGGCCACTGGTCGGCGAACCGAAGGTGTACCTCGATGATGCGCCCGCCGATCGTCTCCAGGTTCAGCATCCCCGTGTAGCGCGGCAGGTGTGCCGTGATCCACACGCCGCATGCCGCTTCCAGCGCGGGCATCGCCTCGGCGTGCAACACCCAATGGTCGAAGGTGCCGCCGCGGCGCGGGATGCCGGTGGCGTGGCGCCACCAAACCGACTGCCCGCCACGAACGGCAACGTCAGTGCTGACATGCTTGCCGCGCAGAAGTTCCATCCAGAAGTGGCCGGGCGAGAGATAGCGCCGATACGCCTCGGCTGAGCCGATTTCCCGGCTGCCGGTCCCCATGCCGCGCAGGTTGACGATCGGCTTGGAAAACACCGGGAACGCCGGCGGAATCACGCCGTGCGGCGCGGCGGCGATGCCCTGCGACTGCGCCACAGCCAGCTTATCGTAAACCCAACGATGCTCCGGATACCAGGTCCAGGCATCGGCGTCCTCGGTAGGGACGTCGACGCCGTCGGGGCACGGCACATCCGCAAAATACTGCAACCGCCACGGGTCCGCCTCGCAGATCGCCATCACGCAACCATCCGGATTGGCCACGGGAGCGTCGGCCATGCACCCGCGACGCCGGGGCCAGGATGTGAATCGCGCGATCGATAGCCATGCGTCATGACCAAGCTCATGTACACGTTAACGCGAGGCCGTCGCAGAGGTTGCATGGTCGGCGCGGCATTGGTCAAGCATTGGTGATCGGGTTCCCTACCGGCTTCATAGCGCGATTAGCGGCACCAGGACAAATCACATGATAAAGGCCAGCGCACCAGGCATCTGTTGGTCGATGCGCCCGCCGGTCCGGGGTTGCCGACCCATTCGCACCAGGCCGCGCCATCGCCAGATCCCATGCGCCAGAGCGGCAACGCCGAGTAAACACACGATCGGGGAGGTCGGCAACGTCGCGCTCCAGGCAAGCATACCGGTCAGCATCGCCGCGATGGTGAACCAGGTCGCCACCTGCATCGCGCGACGCTGACCCAGCCGCACCGCCAGCGTGCGCTTGCCGGCCGCATGATCGGCGTCTGCATCCGGCAATCCGGAAAGCGTAATCGCGGCGAATACCGCGCAGAACAACGGTACGCTGATCAGCCGCGGCCGCGCCGCGCCGTCCGCGCCACCGGCCAGCACGTAACCGAACACGATGACAAGCGCGCTGTGGGTGAATGCGACATCGATCTCACCCAGGACGCGCCGCCACAATCGCAACGGCGGCGCGGTGAAGCCGAGCCTCAATGTCGGCGTGCCCAATGCCGATAACACGCGCTGAGGCGCATCCGGGGCAACACTGCGAGGCTTCCCCGCGTGGTTTGCCCAGTCAACCGCGACACCGGCGCGGCGGGCGAGTTCTCGGACGGAGCGATCACTCATCCAGGCTGATCCAGCAGCGCAAAAGTGGAGTGGGCGTCAAGCGTACCGGCCCGCGCGTGTTGATCCGCATCAGGGGATGTCGCAAAGATCACGCGGCCGGCGTAATGTTCCGCAGGCACGGCAGCGGTGCCCAGGTTGACCGCAAGTGTCAGAACGGCCCCGTTGCCGAGCCGCCAGCGGGCAAGCACCGACGCCGCACCGATGACCTCGGCTCCCAGGCTGCGCGTGCCGTCCAGCCAGGGCGTGATCTCTGCACGCCGGATCGCAAGCAGCCGGCGATACAGCGCCAGCCTCTCCGTTGCCAGGGCCGGCTCAGAGTCGGGCATGGAACGCCGGAACGTTTCCAGATCGTTTGGATCCGGGATCTGCTCGCACTTCGCCGGATCGGCGAAAGCCGGAAATTTTGCAAACTCGCGCCGACGGCCCTCCGTGACCGCACCGGCCAACGCCGGCCCGTGATCCGTAAAGAACAGGAATGGCGAACGGGAGGCGTTCTCCTCGCCCATAAATATCAGAGGGATCTGGGGGCAAAGAAGCTGCATTGCAATGGCCGCTTCCTGCGCCCTCGGGTCAGCCAGAACTGTTAGCCGCTCGCCCAATGCACGGTTGCCAACCTGGTCATGGTTCTGCAGAAACAGCACGAACGCCGTCGGTGCCAAGCCGGTAGTTGGTTCGCCGCGAGGGCGCCCGTGATAGAGTGACTCCTGGCCCTGAAAGACAAACCCTTCAGACAGAACGCGCGCCAAGTGATCGGCGGGCGCATCCGCATAGTCCTGGTAATAACCCTCCGTCTCGCCGGTCAGCAGCACATGCAGAACGTGATGGCCGTCGTCGTTCCATTGTGCATCGAAGTTCCCGGCGAGATGGCCGGCCGCATTGCGGTCATTTTCCAACACAAGGTGCACCTGACGGCCAGGTTCGACGGTCGCCCGCACTTCAGCGGCCATTTCATCGAGCCAATCCGGTTCGCTGATCGCATGCACCGCATCAAAGCGCAGGCCGTCGAAGCGGTACTCCATGAGCCAATACAGCGCGTTCTCCGTGAAAAACCGTCGCACCTCGGGTCGGCGGAAATCGATTGCCGCACCCCACGGGGTGTGAATGTCCTCACGGAATACCTGCGATGCATACAGGCCAAGGTAATTTCCGTCCGGCCCGAAATGATTGTAGACCACATCGAGGAAGATCATCATTCCACAATCATGCGCGGCATCGATCAGCGCCTTGAGATCGGTCGGCGAGCCATACGCAGTGTCCGGAGCATAGGGCAACACACCGTCATAACCCCAGTTGCGCCGGCCGGGAAAGTCGTTGACCGGCATCAATTCGACCGCGGTGATGCCGAGTTGCGACAAGCGCGGCAACTCGCGCGCGACGCCGGCGAATCCACCCAGCAGACCGACATGCAGCTCATACAGCACGACCTCACGCCAGGGACGTCCGGACCAGCCGGGATTGCGCCACTGATACGTCCGCGGATCGACGACAACGCTTGGCCCGTGCACATCGTCCGCCTGAGCCCGGGCTGCAGGATCCGGTACCAACGTTCCGTCGGCGAGTCGATAGCGGTATCGGGTGCCCGCGTCGCAGGTCGCGATTGCTTCAAACCAGCCGTCGCCTGCGGGGTGCATCGGCACGACAGCATCCCCCTCGATTGCGACTCCGACTTCTGCTTGCGTCGGCGCCCACAGACGAAAACGGACTCGGCCGTCGTCAAGGATTGCGGCGCCAAACGGCAACGCGCGGGCGAAGTTGGCCGGCATTCAGGGGCTCTCCCTATTGATCGGGACCAACAAGACTGCGCTGTTCGCCAATACCATCACTTTCATTCAGACCAATGCGCGCTCCGGTACTTCCGGCGCCGCCGGATCGAGCAAGACCAAACTCGGCGGCGGTGGTGGCGGCAAGGGGAAGGAGCGGGCTTCACCGGTCGGATTGAGCAGGAATGTCAAAACCGGCACTGTCCCATCGTCGCTGCGCGAATCTCGGCGTACCACCAACGTCCGCTGGTCTGGATCGTTCCAGGCTTCCGATGAAATCATCTCACTCTCTCGTCAAACCACGCGATATCAAACACCCGCCGGGAAACTTCTGGTTGCCGTGCGGGAACTTCGCGCAGCGAAGGATGGGGTATTTTCATCGGAGCCTGATTAAACGAGCGGTACACACGATGAATGCGTGACCGTCCGTGGATCCCCTCGGCTCCCAGTCGCGCCACGATATGGGGTGTCCTGACAATAGGTGTTGTAGTTGCCCTGCTGGGTCCGCCGTAACTCATCACCGGCGAGCAGCATGGGGGTCCCGCAGCATGGGGGTCCCGGTGCTGAAAAAGACGGCGGCCGGGAGCGCGCGCCGAGCGGAGGCACACAGGGCACTGGAGCATCGGCGAAAATTGCCGCATCGCTTAGTCCCCAGCGCGCAATAGCAGAGTCGCCAGCGGAGGCAGCACCAGCTCAACCGACTGCTGTTCGCCATGGCTTGGCATCGGTGTGGTATGAAGTCCGCCGCCATTGCCCATGTTGGACCCGCCATAATAGGCCGCGTCGGTGTTCAGCACCTCGCGCCACGACCCGGCGCGTGGCGTGCCGATGCGATATCCGTAGTGCGGCACGGGCGTCATGTTGCAGACGGCTAGTATCGGCGGTGTATCAGGGTGGCCAAAGCGCAGGAAAGCAAAAACCGAATTCGCGGTGTCGTCGCCCACGATCCAACGGAACCCATTCGGGTTGGCGTCGCATTCATGGAGAGCGTGCTGCTCGACATACTGTCGGTTAAGGTCTCGCACAAGCCGATGTAGACCGCGATGCGCCGGGTGATCCAACAGTGCCCAGTCGACCTCAGAGTCGTGGCTCCATTCCGTCCACTGGCCGATTTCGTCGCCCATGAACAGCAGCTTCTTGCCGGGATGCGCCCACATAAATCCAAAGTAGGCCCGCAGATTGGCGAATTTCTGCCAGTAATCGCCGGGCATTTTGCCGATCAACGAGTTCTTTCCGTGCACAACTTCGTCATGGGACAGCGGGAGAATGAACCGTTCTGAGAACGCATAGAGCAGTCCAAAAGTAAAATCATGATGATGCCAGCGACGATAAAGCGGGTCTTGCGCCATGTAGCGCAACGTATCGTGCATCCAGCCCATGTTCCACTTATAGTCGAAGCCAAGCCCACCATCGGCTACCGGTTTAGTGACCCCGGGCCAGGCGGTGGACTCTTCGGCAATCGTGACCGCGCCCGGGCAGCGTTCGGGAACCACCGAATTAAGGTGCTTTAGGAACTGGAGTGCCTCGAGGTTCTCCCGCCCACCATAAATGTTCGGAATCCATTGGCCTGCCGCACGGCTGTAATCCCGATAGAGCATCGATGCCACCGCGTCCACGCGCAGTCCGTCAACGTGGAAATTTTCCAGCCAATGCACTGCGCTGGCGATCAGGAACCCCTGCACTTCGCGGCGGCCCCAATTGTAGATGAAGGTGTTCCAGTCCTGGTGAACGCCTTCACGCGGATCCAGCCACTCGTACAAAGCGGTTCCGTCGAAGCGAGCCAGACCGTGCGGATCAGTCGGAAAATGCGCTGGCACCCAGTCAACAATCACACCGATACAAGCGCGGTGACAATTGTCCACAAAGCGCGCAAAGCCTTCGGGGGGCCCGAAGCGTCCGCTGGGTGCGAACAACCCAAGGGGTTGATATCCCCAGGATCCCGTGAACGGGTGCTCGGCCACGGGCATCAGTTCGATATGGGTAAATCCCATGTCGCGCGCATAAGGAACCAAGTGGTCCACCAGATCGTCCCAGGACGCGGTGAGACGTCGATCGCCATTGGGACGTAGCCACGAACCCGGATGCACTTCGTAGATCGCAATAGGCGCATCGGCGCGCTGCAGGCCCGCACGTTGTGCCATCCAATCCTCGTCATGCCATTGGAACGGCACGACGTCCGCGACGATTGAGGCTGTGGCTGGCGGTGCTTCTGTGGCACGTGCCAGCGGATCGGCTTTGAACGGCAACCGGCTGCCATCCGCCGCGATGATCGCATATTTGTACCGCATGCCCGGGCCAAGGCGGGGAATGAACAATTCCCACACACCCGCGCCATGCCGAACGCGCATCGGATGACGCCGGGTGTCCCAGCTATTGAAATCCCCCACCGCCGAGACAGCCCGCGCGTTGGGTGCCCATACGGCAAATCGAACGCCCCTGATGCCCTCGATGACCAATGGTTGGGCGCCAAGGCAGAAGGCGAGTTCGAAGTGGCGGCCTTCGTTGAACAGGTGCAGATCAAGATCGCCCAGCAGGAGGCCGAAGGAATAAGGGTCCTCGGTCTCTTGCACGCCGCCAGGCCAGTGGATACGTAGCCGATACGGGTCGTCTCCTTCGACGTGGGCAGCAAACAGACCCGGCGGTTCACTCGGTCGCAGCGTGCCAAGCGGTCGACCGTCACGCGAGCACACATCGACCTGCTGCGCCCCGGGCAGAAAGACACGCACGATACGCCCGGTGCGGTCCAGATGTGGCCCGAGCACTGCGAACGGGTCGCCCAATCGTCCATCGGCGAGTGCGTCCGCCGTTGCGGCATCGAGGCGCGGTAAATCCTGCACGAGATGATCAGCCATCACCCGTCCGCCGGGTCGGGCGGAGCACACACTCCGCAAGCTGTGCCAGACCGCACAATGGTACATCAATCCAACCGGGGCGGTTGGCTGCTTCGTAGCTGATTTCGTATGCAGCCCTCTCAATCAGGAAAAGCTGAAGCAAATCGTCGGAGATAGTACCATGCGCAGAACCGACAACATCGCTATATCCCGCGGTAAATGCCGCATTGGCGCGTTGCTGGAACGTGTCGAGGAATGCGTCACTCAGCTTCTCTGAGAGAAGTGCGTGGCTAGCGTGCCTTTGCCTGCGCACCACCGCCGTGGCATAATCCAGTGAGCGAATGATTCCCGCTACGTCGCGCAACGCGCTTGTTTTGGCACGCCGTTCCGATACAGGACGTGCCGGCTCCCCCTCAAAGTCGATAATATATACGTCGCCATTGGCGATCAGTGTCTGGCCAAGATGCAGGTCACCGTGAATACGCGTAAGCGTTGCGCCCTCTGCGTTGCGCGCCAGTCGGTGCGTAGCGTCGATCAACTCCTGCTTGCGATCAAGCAGATCCCTCGCGATCGCCGCCGACGTCGCATCCAGATCCGTCTGCGCATCGATCGCTGCAAAGGCTTCTACCAGTTGCCGTTCCGTCCGCTCGGCAAAAAGCCGCGCCGTTTCACTGTCGGCGCGGTCCGGCGCAAAGGCCGGGTTCTCCGATGGCTGGGCCAACACAACGTGCATTTCGCCGAGACGTTGGCCCAGTAGCCTCGCTATCGCGTCATAGTCGACAAATTGTTTGGGATCGACTGCCTCTGCTTCGGCCGCGCCAGCCAAATTGGTAAGCCCGCGGGTCAGCCAGTCCAATGTCCAGGCCCACCCCTCACCCTGGTTACGGATGAACCCCTGCGCCACAGCCAGCGTGTGACGCGTCCCATCGCTGCCGACGCGAACGACTTCGCCAAGCAACGGCGGCGTGTTGGCAAAGCCATGTTCGGTCAGATAGCGCCCCATCTCCGCTTCCGGATGTGGTCCGCCTACGACGCGGCGAAAGATCTTCAGCATCGCGACACTGCCGACGATCAGTGAACTGTTCGACTGTTCAGCCGATAGAAAATGGATTTCAACGTCCGGTTCGACACTCACCTCCTGCGCGCGCGCGGTCGTTTCAAATCGGATCTCTCCATCCTCCGTTGCAATGCAGCGGCCCTCAGAGAAGCCCGCCATGACGGCATGCGCGAAGGCACCCACGGCGAAGCCATCCGTCAACAGTCCGACCCTGCTCCCGCGGCGGACACGTGCCAATGCAAGCTGAGTCGGCAATGCAAGGGATGGTTCATCCTCCCACCATATTGACAGGGGCAATTGCCAATGGGCGACACCACCAGTACCCGTTGTCTCGACTTCCGCCAGCAGTACTTCGCGTTCTGCGTACGGCAACCGCACCATGCGCGCGAGACGAACGTATTGGATCTTTTGATCTTTGGCTGCGAACCAGCGGCGTTTTGTCAGGTAGGTCGGCAGAATCTCGTGCTCAAGAACGCTGCGCGCGTCGGCCAGACCGTTGACGAGAGATCCACGCGCGACAATTGTTCGATACTCGGGCATCGGCTCCGGCGCCGGGCTGTGAGAAGATGGCCAGTCGGTGTCATTGGCTAAGCGGAACCAGTAGAAGCCATATGGCGCCAGCGTCAGCAAATAGGGAAGTTGACCGATGGGGGGAAATACCGAGCCGCCGTCAAGTTCAAGCGGCGCCCGGCCATTGAATTCAGAGAGGTCGAGCTCCACAGCCTGCGGCGTGCGCGACAGATTCGCAACGCAGAGCAGCGTTGTGTCTTCATATTCGCGGAGATATGCAAGAACCTTGCGATTCTTCGGATATAGAAGTCGGAATGTGCCCCGGCCGAACGCGCTGTATTGTCGCCTGATGGCTAGAGTACGGCGCGTCCAGTTCAGCAGCGAATGCGGATCGCGGTTCTGCGCCTCGACATTCACCGACTCATATCCCCAGAGCGGATCCATATTCGTCGGGAGCACAAGCGCCGATGGATCAGCACGCGAAAAACCGCCGTTGCGATCAGGCGACCACTGCATCGGTGTTCGCACGCCGTCGCGATCTCCGAGATGAATGTTGTCACCCATCCCGATCTCGTCGCCATAGTAGATCACGGGTGTTCCGGGCATGGAAAACAACAGATAGTTCATCAACTCGACGCGTCGCCGATCGCCCTGCATAAGGGGCGACAGCCGACGGCGAATACCAAGGTTAAGTCGAGCCTGGCGATCGGCCGCATACGTTTCCCAGAGATAGTCGCGCTCCGAGTTGGTCACCATCTCCAATGTCAGCTCGTCATGATTGCGCAGGAATATCGCCCACTGGCACGACTCCGGGATGTCCGGTGTTTGCCGTAGAATGTCGGTGATAGGAAACCGGTCCTCTCGGGCAATCGCCAAGTACATGCGCGGCATCAGCGGGAAATGGAAAGCCATATTGCATTCGTCGCCATCCCCAAAGTACTCTTTTGCGTCCTCCGGCCACTGGTTGGCTTCACCCAGCAGCAGGCGATCGGTAAAATTGGCATCCATGTAGGCACGAATCTGTCGCAGCACAGCGTGTGTCTCTGGCAGATTCTCACTGCTGGTGCCTTCGCGCTCGACGAGATAAGGGATCGCGTCGAGCCTGAGGCCGTCGATGCCTAATTCCAGCCAAAAACGGAGAACGGCCAGCACCTCCTTTAGCACACGCGGATTGTCGAAATTGAGATCTGGTTGATGCGAATAGAAGCGGTGCCAATAGTATTGACCTGCGATCGGGTCCATCGTCCAGTTTGATCGTTCGGTATCGACGAAGATGATCCGCGTTCCCTCATACTTCTGGTCGTCGTCGGACCAGACATAAAAGTCACGATAGACCGAACCGCGCTTCGATCGTCGTGCGCGTTGAAACCAGGGGTGCTGATCGGAGGTGTGGTTCACCACAAGCTCGGTTATGACGCGGATGCCATGGGCGTGCGCGGCCGCGACGAGGCGCTTCACATCGGCCATCCTGCCGTAGTCAGGGTGGATACCTCGATAGTCGCTGATATCGTAGCCATCGTCCAGTCGCGGCGACGGATAGAACGGCAGCAGCCAGATCGTGTTGACTCCAAGGCTTACGATGTAGTCGAGCCGCGCCAGCAGTCCGGGAAAGTCGCCCATGCCATCGTTATTCGAATCAAAAAAAGATTTGATATGCAGCTGATAGATAATGGCGTCCTTGTACCACGACCTGCCGCCAGTCGCCGTTAAGGCACGCGGGCCGGCGAGAGCGACGTTCATCAAGCGTCTCCAAACGGCGCAATGCGCCAGATTGCGTACGGCAGAACCGCGGGGTCGAGGCGTACGTGCTGTCGCTTTCCGCTCCAGACGAAACGCTGTTCGTAAAGCAAATCCTCGACAGCCAACGATCCGTGATCCGGTAAGTTCCATTCCCAGAGTGGGATGTCAATATCCACATCCTGCACCCCGAGCGGGTCGAGACTGATGGCGACCAGAATCATGTCCCTCTGACCTGGGCCCCGCTTGCCGTAGAGCAATACGTTGTCGCTGTAGGCGTCATAAAACTGCACTCCAAGGTGGCTGTGCAGTGCCTGGTGTGCCCGCCGTAATCGGTTAAGCGCTGTTATTTCGCGTACGATGTTGCCGGGGGCTGCGTAGTCACGGGGACGGATCTCGTACTTTTCGGAATTCAAATACTCTTCTCGGCCGGGTAGCGGCGCCGCCTCGCAGAGTTCGAAACCAGAATACATGCCCCAGAGCCCGGAAAGCGTGGCCGCCAACCCCGCACGGATCAGGAATCCGGCGCGCCCCGAGGTCTGCAGGAATAGAGGATTGATGTCCGGCGTGTTGACGAAAAAGTTCGGCCGGAAGTACTCACTTACCGGCTTGGAGCTAAGCTCGGTCAGATACTCCACAATCTCCCGTTTGGTGTTGCGCCATGTGAAATACGTATAGGATTGTGTGAAGCCAACCTTGGCAAGCCGATACATCATGGCCGGCCGGGTAAATGCTTCCGCGAGGAAGATCACACCGGGCGCACGGGCGTGGATATCCGAGATCAGCCACTCCCAGAACGGGAGAGGTTTGGTATGCGGATTATCAACACGAAAGGTGCGCACGCCTTGGTCGATCCAAAACTGGACGACGTCACGTAACGCTGTCCAGAGCTCGGGCGTCGCCGCTTCTGCATAGAAGTCGACGTTGACAATGTCCTCGTACTTTTTCGGCGGGTTCTCGGCATATTGCACGGTTCCATCCGCCCGTCGACGAAACCATTCCGGATGCTGCTTCAGCCACGGATGATCAGGCGAACATTGGATCGCATAGTCGAGAGCGATCTCGAGGCCGTGCTCTCCGGCTGCAACCACCAGGCGCCGAAAGTCCTCGAGCGTGCCAAGCATTGGATGAATCGCGTCGTGACCACCGTCAGCACTGCCAATGGCGTACGGGCTGCCGACGTCGCGCGGTCCGGCATGGAGACTGTTGTTTCGGCCTTTGCGATTGGTGGTTCCGATCGGGTGGATCGGTGGAAGATAGAGTACGTCGAATCCCATGGCGCGGATTGCAGGCAGCCGACCGATCAAGTCCGCAAATGTGCCCTGACGGGCTGGATCGGTGGTGAGAGAGCGCGGGAACAGTTCGTACCAACTCGCAAACGCTGCCTGGGGGCGATCGGCATCCAGCGAGATGTCGGACGCGTGCCGCACCAGGGAGGGACGCTCATTTGCAGACGCGACGGACGCACGCACCTCGTCCGAAAGCAAAATATCCAGCCGATCTGAGACGCGGATCGCGGTGAGTGTCTGCAGGGTAGTTACAAGCACGGTTCGGGCATCGCCGGCGGCTCGTTCGGCTACCTTGCACAACCGCATGCAGCCTTCTTCGATCTCCAGTGCGATGTCCAGGTCGGCGTCATGCTTCCGCTTCAGATCTCGCCGGAATGTGCCCCACTCGTCGCGCCATGCTTCGATTGTAAAGACATGGCGACCGACTTGCCGGGGCGCAAATTCTGTCTCCCAGCGATCGTTCCCAAGTGGCTGCATTTGAACGCGCTGCCATTCAACGTCAATGACACTTCGCCACAGCAACTCCGCCGCGAGCTCGTCATGACCGTCTCCAAAGATAGTGGCACGAACAACAATGTTTTCACCCACCGCTCGCTTGACGGGAAACGCCGCTTGCTCGACAGTCGGGGTGATGGCCTCGATCATGACGCGCGGCATCAACGCTGCCTGCGAAACAGACCGATTATCCTCGGCCGCTCGAATGATGTCTTGGGCACGATCAAAGCGAAAAGCGCGCACCTCGCCAGGCGCCAGTTCACTCTCTGGGTCGAGCTGTCCGTTTACAGCCTGCGGGCTGCCGAACGCTGCGCCCGCTTCCGGGGGTAGGGGATCCAGCCGGATGCTGCATGTCAGCCGGCATAGATCCGGGTTCACGATCACGACCAGTGCCCGCTTTGCCGTGCGTACGTCTGCCGTGTCGGAGCGCAACAATGCAGTGACGCGGCTACCCGGTCCGGTCAGCGACCGCACCTCGCCGTCCACCTGTAGTTCGCCGACTAGATCGACCAGCCGGTTGGCGTATTTGACCTCGTCGCTAAGGTCGCACATCGTTTCTTGGCGGATGCGTTCGAAATCCCCAGGCACACTGCGCATGTTATCGAATGGGCGGCGTGTTGCGAATTCGAATCCCATCGGGATGAACATGCCGCTTGCTGTCGTGGCAGCAAGATGCAACGCCCGGCGGTAGCCGACCAGGAGATCGACCTGAGGATCGAGCCGCGGCGCCAGGCGCTCTGTGAACGACGGTTCCGGAGAAGCGACCACTGGCGCGACCTGACGCAGCGCTTCGGCTTCCTCCACCAGCCAGCTCGCGCGCGCATTCCACCATGCGAGCGATGAACCGACGTGGTCAAATCCAATCCCGCTCAGTTGGCCGACCGCATCGCGCGCGATACCGGGCGTCCAGGCAAGAAAGCGGCATTGTGGCGCCTCCGTCCGAACGCCGCTGACGATTTGCTTCCAGGCAGAAGCCGGTATCCGATCCGGTCCCAGGCACCGGAAACCGGATACACCAACCTGTGCCAGCCGCACCAGCCGCCGTATCCACCAATGTGCCAACCTCTCGGCAATGTCCGGCTGATCGAAGCGGGCCAGCGCGCGGCTGCTGTCATGCGGCGCCCGGCGTGGGTCGGGCGAATCGGCATTGTCGTCCGGCGTCTCCTCAAACCAGTTTGGCTCCTGCTTGCGGAGCACGGCGTCCGCGGCAACACGATCCACCACCAGATCGAGGATAAGGCCAAGATTGTGACGCCCACACTCGTTCACCAGCCACGCAATCGCTCGATCGGCAGAAGCGACGGTGCCGAGCGCTGGATGAAGCGTCTCGTGGTCGCCCGTCAGGAAGATATCGCCATGCCGACCCGGCCTGAACAGTGGCGCAGAGGCGACATAGTTGAATCCCATCGCGCGGCAACGTGCCAGGTGCCGCGACCAATCGGCAAGCGGCCCAGCAACCAAGGGATGGAGATGGTAGATCTTCGGTGCCATGCGTCCATAAGTATGTTCGAGATGGGACCGCTTTGTGGCAGTCGTCCCGTTACGCGGCGCGTGTACCTTCACAAGTTTGGCATTCCGTGGGCGTATCGACGGTCGCCAAGCGTTCAGGGGAGACCTGGATGCTCAATGTCATGGGCAGATCCTCACGATTCTGTGAACGGAGCGCGAGCCGGTTTCGGGGCCGCCGCGTACGCTGCCGCTGCCTCAAGTGATGAGGCGGCCCATATACATCTCGGTTTGGTTTGGCACGATACGAAAGTCCAAATAATCGCCCCACTACGCGCGTTCAGACTGGCGATGAAAACCGTGATGCAAGTCAGAATCGGCCAATGCCAACACAGAATTGAGACAACGTCTCGCGGAGCAAAAAGCCCGCGCTACGCGAAGTGCGGAGCTTGCAGCGGCCGTAGGCGGATCCGCACCCGTGTGACCCCGGGTTCCGCGGTCGAGTCCGCCTCGGCGGACAATTGCCTCAGATACGCTGTAGCAAGCCGTTGCCGCAACGGGTTCGGCTGGATCGCCGTTCCCCCTGCTGCCGCTCGCGAGAAATTGTGAAGCGTACGCCGAATCTTGATTTGCGCTGTGCGGTGCCCCTCAGCGGAATACCGCGCCCACGTCAAAACCTGACGCAGGCACCTGTGCATGAGGCCCTTTGATGCACAATTGTTCCATGGTTGCTGTCATTTTCCCGGGTGTTGTCGATGAAAGTCCTGTTCGTCACGAGTGAGTTTGCGGGCCTGGACAAGGTCGGTGGGCTGGGGGACGCGTCCGCCAGCCTGCCGGTAGCATTATGCCAACTCGGGATCGACGTACGTGTATTGTTGCCGGCCTACGCCAAGGTGCTGGCCGCTTTGCCGGACATCACCTGGCTCGGAAGACTGCCGGGACGCGCCGACATTCCCGGCTGTCGCATCGGCATGGTCCGTATGCCAAGTGGGATCACGCTTTATCTGGTCGGCGCACCATCACTGTACAGCCGGCCTGGCACACCGTATGGCACACCAGAAGGTCGGGACTGGTCGGACAATCACGTGCGCTGGGCACGGCTTTCGCTCGCGGCCGCGCAAATCGCCCGCGGTCAGGGCAAGCTTGGCTGGAGCCCGGACCTGCTGCACGCCAACGACTGGCCGAGCGGGTTGGCGCCGGCATATCTACGGTGGGACGGGACCGACGTGCCATCGGTGCTGACCATCCACAACATCGCGTATCAGGGAAACTTCGCGGCGGAACTGCGTCACGGTCTCGGGATCCCGGACGCTGCGTTCGCCGTGAACGGTGTCGAGTTTCATGGCGGTATCTCGTTCCTGAAGGCGGGCAGCTTCTACGCGGACCAAATCACGACGGTCAGCCCAACCTACGCGCGTGAGATAACCACGGAGCAGCTCGGCTGCGGGCTGCACGGACTGATGCAGACGCGTGCCACGGCGGGCCGGTTGTCCGGGATCATCAATGGGATCGATGAGACCTGGGATCCGGCGCGGGACCAGTACCTGCCGTACCGTTTCGATGCCGACGATCTCGCCGGAAAGCGCGCGAACGCCGACGTGGTGCGCACCGGTCTTTGCTTACGTCCGTCCAACGGCCCCCTGTTCGGCGTCGTCGCGCGGCTCGTACACCAGAAGGGCCTCGATCTGATCGCCGAGGCGGCCAGCGGCATCGTCGAACGTGGCGGGCAGATCGCCATCCTGGGGCTTGGCGATCCGGAGATCGAGCATGTCCTCAATCGCACGGCCCGCCAGTATCGCGATGACGTCGCCGTCCTGGTCGGCTTCAACGAGCCGATGGCGCGGCGGATCATCGCCGGCAGTGACTTCTTCCTCATGCCATCGCGCTTTGAGCCGTGCGGATTGACCCAGATGCAGGCCCAGCGCTACGGCGCATTGCCGATCGCGCACGCGGTCGGCGGACTCGTCGATACGATCAAGGACGGTACGACGGGATTCCTGTTCCCTGATCTTACGGTGGACGGGCTGGCAAACGCCTGCGGACGAGCCTTCGAGGTTTTCGCGGACCGGACCCGCCTCGGTGCAATGCGGCGTGCCGCGATGCTTCGCTGCTTTAGCTGGTCCGTCTCGGCCGCAGACTACGCGGCGCTTTATCGTCGTCATTGCGGCGAAACAATGCCGCGGCGCATGGCGCGCCCGACAGCGGCTCCGCAGCGACTGGAGCTGGACCTGGAGGTGGCAGCTTAGGCGCGTCGCCGGACATGTTTGCTGACTTGGCTGCCATCTGTGAACGGCCCATTCGTGAACAGCCCCTCGGTGTGCAGTCATGAGCGCGCCGCCCTACCCACCGCGTGCGACGCTGCGGCTGCAATTCCACCGCGGATTCACGCTGGATGATGCGGTGCGCATCGTCGACTGGGCCGACGATCTCGGCATCAGCCATTTCTATGCCTCACCGCTGCTGACCGCGCGGGAAGGCTCGATGCATGGCTATGACACCATCGACCCAACGAGCATCAACCCCGAACTCGGCGGCGAAGCGGCGCTCCGGCGTCTTGTCACCGCCCTGCGCGCGCATGGCATGGGGTTGATCCTTGATATCGTGCCCAACCACATGGCCGTGGGCGGACACGACAACAAGTGGTGGCTCGACGTGCTCGAATGGGGCCGCGCCAGCCCCTACGCCACATTCTTCGACATCGATTTTGATCCACCCGACGCAGCATTGCGCAACAAAGTCCTGGCGCCGTTTCTCGGAGATAGTTATGGTGCCTGTCTACGGCGCGGCGAGATCGTGCTACGCGTCGACGCGGACCACGGCTCGCTCGATGCCTGGTACCACGATCACCGCTTCCCAATCCGCCCCGACGATTATGCGGACGTGCTGGGCAGCGTGATCGAACCGGCCAGCGAGCGCGTCAGCCGTGCCGCGGCGAATGCGATTCGCCGAACCGTGCGCGACGCAGTGTCCAGCAACAAGCAGACGATCGCGACCGATCTCGCACGCTTCGCTGCAGATACAGTGGACGGGTCCTCGCTCCTGCACACGCTGCTGGAGAGCCAGCACTTCAGGTTGGCCTCCTGGCGCACCGCGGCGGAGGAGATCAACTGGCGGCGCTTCTTCGACATCAACGCGCTGGCCGGGCTGCGTGTCGAGATTCCACGCGTCTTCGATGCGGTGCATGCAATGATTTTCCGCCTCTACGCGGAAGGCCTGATCGATGGCGTGCGCGTCGACCATGTGGACGGGTTGGCAGCGCCGCGGGCCTATTGCCGCAAGCTGCGTCGCCGGCTCTCGGCACTCACCGCGCAACGCCCGGCGGAGACGGGGCACGCGCCGCCCCTGATCTGGGTCGAAAAAATCCTCGCGCCCGCGGAAACGTTACCGCCGGACTGGCTGGTCGACGGCACCACCGGCTACGACTTCATGGACGAGGTCGGCGCATTGCTGCACGACCCAAGCGGTGAAGCGCCGCTGACACGATGCTGGGTGAATCGCACGGCCCGCCCCGGCGATTTCCGGGAAGAGGAGCGCGCGGCGCGCCGGCAAATCCTGCTCGACGTATTGCCGAGCGAGTTGAACGCGACCGCCCGTTCGCTCCATCGCATCGCGCGGCAGGACCCGACCACGCGAGACATGACGCTGGGTGCGATCCACCGAGCCCTGGTTGAGCTGCTGGTCCATTTCCCGGTCTACCGGCTGTACGCCGGCGCGACCGGCCAGACGGCGGGGGACAAACGGGCGATCACGATCGCGCTCGCCGGTGCGATGGCATCGTGTCGCCGCGGCGATCGTGAGCTTCTTGAAACGATCGCGCGATGGCTCGCCGCCGATCTGCCGCGCGCTGCCCTGGCGGGGCGCCAGCGTCAGGAACGTCTTCGTGCCCGGGTGCGGTTTCAGCAGCTCTCCGCGCCGACGGCGGCAAAGTCGGTCGAGGACACGGCGTTCTATCGCTACGGAAGACTGTTGTCACGGAATGAGGTGGGATCGGACCCGGCCGAATTCGCCGCCGGTCCGGATGAGTTTCACGCCGCCTGCGCCGCTCGCCTGAAAGCATTCCCGCGCGCGTTGCTCGCCACCGCCACGCACGACCACAAGCGCGGTGAGGATGTGCGCGCGCGACTCGCCGTCATCAGCGAGTGGCCTGACGCCTGGGCGGCGCTCGTCACGGCGATCGAGACGGCGCATCCTTCTCAGAGCGTCGATGCGGCCGACCGGTTGATGCTGTTGCAGATGCTGGTGGGTGCCTGGCCAACCGCGCTCGATCGCAACGACGAAGCTGGCATCGTGGTGTTCCGCGACCGCATCGGTGGTTGGCAGCACAAGGCGCTGCGCGAAGCCAAGCTGCGGACCGACTGGGCAACGCCTGATCTGGACTACGAAGCAGCCTGTCGCGCCGATCTTGAAACGCTCCTGAGACCCGGCCCTGCGCGTGCGGACATCGCGGATTTCGCCGCGCGCCTGATGGTGCCTGGTGTGGTCAACGCGCTTAGCCAGACATTTCTACGTCTCACCACGCCGGGCATCCCGGACCTCTATCAGGGTGCCACGCTTTGGGACGAAAGTCTGGTTGATCCCGACAATCGCCGGCCGCCGGATTTCGCGGCTTTGCGCGACATGGCTGGGCGGGGGATGCCTCCGCTCGCCGAATGGCGCAGCGGCGCCCTTAAGCGGCAGATGATCGCCCGCGTGCTGGAGTACCGGCGAGACACGCCGGAACTGTTCGTGGACGGGCGCTACGTGCCGGTGGCAGTCGAAGGCCCAAATGCCGCCCGTGTCGTTGCATTCCTGCGCACACATGGGCGTCGCCGGCTACTGGCAGTTGCCGTGCGCCTGCCTGGTGCTCTCCTTGCAGGCGCCGATACCCCCACGATCTCCCCAGCGGTGTGGGAGACCACGCACCTTGCCTTGCCGACAATGATCCGTGGCCGCGAACTGGTGACGGGCCGAGACCTGGATGGAACCGTCACCCTGGCGACGCTGTTTGCGCATTTGCCGGTCGCGCTCGTGGCGCTCGGCTGACGTCGCGGCTCTGCGGCTCCGTCCGGCGCCGACCGCGGCTGCGATCGGCGACAGTTTGCGCGACCGGTCGCCGGGGATTCGGTTCGGCGACGGTGGCGCCGCCAGTGTCAGGGCGTCGCCGGTGACTTCCGCTTGCGGGACCGTCCGCGCACCTTCGGTGTCTGCTGCCGATCGCCCTGGTCGGTGAAGCGGTCCGGGAACTCCCCATAATTTTCCTGGATCTCTGCCTCCTCGACGGGTGCGCTCGCAACTGCGTCCGGGCTGGTCTGCGGATTCGGTAACTGCCCCGCGCCAGCAGAGTCCTCGATGCCGATCAGAATTTCAGCCCGCTCCCAGAATTCCTGCTCTCGGCCATGCGGGCGGCCGTCGGCCTCCCAAAGGTGGTAGGCCCGTTTCCGAATGCGGCTGTCTCGTTCAGGCGTATTCTGCAATGGATTATCGGCCATGCTGCGGCTCCGTGATCTTCACGCGATGCGGAAAATGTAATCAACGTGGCCACGCGTTGGTTCCCGTGCAGCCACCGGCCGGTTCCCCCAAGGCGTTCTGCCGGCCCAGGCAGAATCTCGCGCACAGAGCGGCCGCACAGACGGTGCCGGCGACGGCTTTGAGCTAGCCATTAAACGTTCAAGTGCGAACAACGGAACTTTGTCCTCACTTTGGGGTTAGGCGACCAAAGTCCCTCCGACAACCGGGGGGGGAGTGCAATCGGAGACAGCCGCGAGTGACCCGGACCCTTCACGAGTCGGGATGTTAGGTGAAAAACGACCGCGTGGCCAGCTTTGAAGCGAAGAGACCGGAACGTCAAGCCGAGACGGTGAGGAGCGACGCGATAACGATAAAGCGAGCAGCCCTCGGTTTGGCTTTGCGTTCGGGTCTGGTCGCGGCGTGGTTCCCGTTGAGAGTGGTAGCGAACGTCAAAAGCGAAAGTCGCTAAAATGTCAACCGAACGACCGATCCTGATTGTCAAAGTGGAATCCTAAAGGCGATCGCACCGCGCCTACTTTGGGATCACCTGCGGATTCCCACCCGGCGCACCGGGCGGCGGGATTATCGACATGCTCGGCGACGCATCCGCCGGGGGCTTGATGTTGATGCCGGGATCGACATTGGGCGGCCGGATGACGCCGCCGTTGGCCTTTCCGGTCGTGTCGTCCTGGCGGGGCGCGATGATCTCGGGTGGCGAGTTCGGCGGTGTGACCGGCGGCGTCGGCTGCTGCGCATTTGACCCGCCGGCGGCCATCAAGCCCACCAGATACACCAAAGCGGCGAGAGTTGCCCGCATGTGCCCTCCTTGGCGTCGCATAAGGGACGCCGAACCGTGTGACTATCGGACAGGGCCGCCCACATGTCCATAACGCGAACGAGGGCCAAGGTTCCCTGTCGCCCCGCACCTCTATCAACACACCGCTTGCCTGGACGCTGGGAACATGCCTTGTCAGAAGAAACCGTGAGTGACGCCAGGTTCCGGCCGTTTACCAAGTGGATGATACAAGGCGATTCCCGCGACGTGGAAGGTGCGGACTCCGTAGGATTTTCGCATGGTCAATTTGGCCTTGTTGTTCAACCCTTCGACGCCGCCGCTGGAGCGCCGCTTCCTGGCGCGGAAGTCGTTCAGGATCAGCGCGCGGTGCGAGCGTAGCGTCCTGGCGACGGGCAACCCCGCGCGCGATACCAGCGGCGGCCCGACATGATGGAACGGGTCATCACCTCGGGCCGCCGGTATCAGGTGTGCACCTGGCCGAGCGCATTTGACGCCGGCGGACCGCTGTGGCGCAGTCAGCGCCGCGGCGTTGCAGGGAGGACGAGGTGGCTGGCGAAGTCGATCCAAGCGCGGGCAGAACGGTCGAACCATCCATGCTGGTCAAGGTGCCGCGGCTGGTGATGGCGTATTTCACCGGCAAGCCGGACCCGACCGTGCCCTCGCAGCGCGTCGCGTTCGGCACCTCGGGTCATCGTGGCTCCGCCTTCGACAACAGCTTCAATGAGGCACATATCCTTGCGATCAGCCAGGCCATCTGTCATCACCGTAGTCGCAGCGGAATTACCGGCCCGCTGTTCGTCGGTATCGACACGCACGCGCTGTCCGAACCCGCATTGGCAAGCGCGCTGGAGGTATTTGCCGCCAATGACGTCGATGCGATGATCGACGAGCGCAGTGGGTACACGCCCACGCCGGTCATTTCGCATGCGATCCTGACCTACAACCAGGATCGAACGGACGGTCTCGCCGACGGGGTCGTCATTACCCCCTCGCACAACCCGCCCGAGGACGGCGGCTTCAAGTACAATCCGCCGAATGGCGGACCGGCCGATACCGACGTGACGACGTGGATCGAGCGCACCGCAAACACGTTTCTCGAAACGGACCTCAAGGATGTACGGCGGATCCCATACCATCGCGCACGTCTCTCTCCCCGCATCCACCGCCACGACTACATTGGCCCGTATGTCGCCGACCTTGGCAACGTCGTCGACATGGAGGCGATCCGCTCTTCCGGTGTGAGGATCGGGATCGATCCGCTGGGCGGCGCAAGCGTGCATTTTTGGCAACCCATCGTCGAACGATTTGGCATCGCGGCGACGGTCGTCAGCGACGTGATCGACCCGACCTTTCGGTTCATGACGGCCGATTGGGATGGCAAGATCCGCATGGATTGCTCGTCGCCCTATGCCATGGCGCGACTGATCGGCATGCGTGACAAATTCGACATCGCCTTCGCCAATGACACCGACGCTGACCGACACGGGATCGTGACCCGTTCGAACGGCCTGATGAACCCCAATCATTACCTCGCGGCCGCCATCTCGTATCTGTGCGAGAACCGTCCCGCCTGGAACACCAACGTGGCCGTCGGCAAAACCATCGTCAGCAGCGGCATCATCGACCGCGTCGCCACCAGGCTCGGCCGCAAGCTCATCGAGGTACCCGTGGGATTCAAATGGTTCGTCGATGGCCTGCTCGACGGCTCGCTTGGATTCGCCGGCGAAGAAAGCGCCGGGGCGTCGTTCCTTCGCAGGGACGGATCGGTCTGGACCACGGACAAGGACGGCATCATTCTCGGTCTGCTCGCCGCCGAAATCACCGCACAAACCAAGCGCGATCCGGGCGAAGAGTACAACCGCCTGACGCGCGAGCTGGGGGCGCCGTTCTACGAACGGATCGATGCGCCCGCGACCCAACAACAGAAGGCGCTGCTGAAGTCGCTCGCGCCCGATCAGATCGGCATGGCGCAGCTCGCCGGCGAGCCAATACGTGCAAAGCTGACCGCTGCTCCGGGCAATGGCGCCCCGCTCGGTGGACTCAAGGTGATTGCCGACAACGGATGGTTTGCCGCGCGGCCGTCCGGAACGGAGGATGTTTACAAGATCTATGCCGAGAGCTTCCGCAGTGAAGATCATCTGCGGCACATTCAACTTGAGGCAAAAGACGCCATAGGACGTCTGTTCGAGACGTCAACACCCGGGTGAGCCGTTGGCCGGCGCCGGCCATCAGCTGCCTCGGACCCACCAGCGGGACCAGCCAAACCTGGCCGGTCCCGCCACGCGCCAGTGGATGGGCACTCCTCCGTGGATCGCCCGCGTCAGGCGATCGCCTTGGACAGCGTTGAGATGGTGCCGCCCACTGTCGCACGGATCGACAGCGGGACGAACGGATTCTCGTCGAGATCCTTGATCAGCGGCTCGCTCGTGAGATACTGCGCGTACTTCTGCATGATGCCCTTCGCCGACTTGACCAATTCGGCCCGCTTGGCCGGGTCGGTCGCGTTGGTGGCCTCGTCGAGCGTGTCGGCCAGGCTCTCATCCAGGGTCGCCAGGACAGGCGCGACCTTCGTCTTGTAGCTCGTTTCGAGTTGCGGTGCGATCGCGTCGTCCTTGAACGTCTCGATGATGCGCTGGCGCAGCGTCTCGATGTCGCTCTCGACCTTCTTGCGCGCGGCCAGCCAGGCCAGGCGCGACTTGGCATAGGTCACGGTGCCACCGCCGGCCCCGACCTGCGCATTCAGCTTCGCCTGCTCCATCGCCGTCGCCAGGGCACGGCGCAATGCGTCGATGTCCGCGGCGGCCTTCTCGAGGTCCGTGCCCTTCAGGCTGCCATCGGCCAAGGTGGCGAGTCTGACCAGCGCGTCCTGCATCGTGGCATCGCCGTTGGCGACCTTCGGAATCGCCGCCATCAATTGCGCCAGCGTGGCCTTCAGCGCATTGGGGTCGGGTGGCGCCTTTGCCTGCATGGGCGGCGGCGCGCCTGGCGGCGGCGGCGGCGCGCTTGCGGCGGCCCCCGCTGCCGGCGCGGATGCCGAAGCTTCCTGGCCCTGCTGCTCGTCGTCTTCCGACTCTTCCTCGAACGACAGATCGATGTTGATCTCGACCTTCTGGTAGGGGACCTTCTTGATCACCTCGAGCAGCTTGACCCGCATGTTGCCGGGCGGGTCCTTGTTGACGAAGAACCGCACCATCCCGGCGTCGTATTCGGTGTCCACCTCCGCCTTGCCGAAACGCAACGTCGACGGCTGGAGCGTGATCTTCGCCTTCCCGGCCGCGGACTTGAGGTCGGCCAGGACCTTCTTCGCCTTCTTCTTCTTGTCGAGCAGGATGACGCCCTCGCCGTCGGCGGTGAGCCCGATCGCGCAATGTACCGGTTCCCGCTTGGACAGCGCCAGCAGCGGCTTCATTTCGCCCGGCGACATGATGCTGTCGGACGCCGGTTCTTTCCCTTTGGCAGGCTGAGCCATCGGCCTATCTCCCTCCGTTGTCGTGTCGCCGTCGCGGCACCGATCACCTGTGCCGCGCCAAATCCCGAACCTACGCTCCGGCCTGCCGAGGCGGACCGCCCCTGCCGGCCGTGCGACCGGACGCCGGGTCCTGCTGCGCGCAACGCCGCATCCCCCGCTTCGCAGAATTACACTAGCACCCAGGATCGACACAAACAAATCCATGAACCGGCCAAGCCGATAGCCGCCAAGCCCTCGCGTGGCGTCGGGCCAGAGCCATCGGGGAAAGGAAGCAAGGTCAGGGCTCCGCCC
>PLXO01000093.1 GCA_003151425.1 Acetobacteraceae bacterium | reverse complement strand
AGTTCAGCTTGACCGCGCTCGCCTATAATCTCAGACGGGTCCTCAATATCGTCGAGTTCGCCGAGTTGATGGCCGCGGTGGCGGCCTGAAAGGCACATGCGGGAGGATTTTTGTCGGGTGGGTCGACACCGACGCCGAGAATAGCTCCATTGGACGGGTCTTTTTGCCACGGTCGCCGGGGAGGCTGATCATTGCCCTCCTCGTGCCTCGCTGGCGGTAGATATCGCTTTCGTCGCTGCAAATGCGTTTTCACACGGTCTGCAAGACTTTCGGGCGCTTGCCCACTCCGGTCGGCGTCAGGCACCGCTGGCCTACAGTGACGCGTGGGTTGCTCGATCCGACGACCTGATGATAACTTTCAATCATGTTGATCACCCCCGAACAGATCCGCGCCGCCCGTGCCCTGCTGCGACTCGACCAGACCTCGCTGGCCCAGGTTGCGGGGATCTCCGTCGTCACCCTGCGGCGGCTGGAGGAACAGCACGGCCTCTCGAAAGTGGCGCCTGCGACGGTGGACCAGGTGCGTCGAGCGCTTGAAAAGGCCGGGGCCGAATTCATTGATCGTGGGGTCCGGCGTAGCAGTCTCACGTCTGAGGAAATCCAGGCGATCAAGCAAGACATCGACCGGATTGTTGCACGCGGCGCTGCTTCGATGGCGAAATATCCGCCATTGACCGACGACGAGCTGTACGACGAGAGCGGGCTTTGACAGCGATCGTGGTGGATACGTCGGCGGTCGTCGCGATCCTCCGGGACGAACCAGAGAAAGATCGTTTCGTGGACGCGATATTAGCGGCCAGCCCGCGGTTGATGTCAGCGGTCAGTTTGCAGGAAGCGGGGATGGTAATCGCGGGACGGTATGGCGACGAGGCCACGTGGGAACCGCTTGACACGCTATTGGCCCGGTTAGACGTCGAAATCGTCGCCCACGACGCGGCTCTCGCGCGCATCGCGCGGATGGCGTTTCTCCGTTTCGGCAAGGGTCGCCATTCCTCCCGGTTGAATTTCGGCGATTGCGCGTCCTATGCACTGGCCAAGGCGCACAATGTCCCGCTGCTTTTCAAGGGCGACGATTTTGCACAAACCGACATCGCGATAGCGGTCGCGGGGGTATGATCCCGCCGCCTGTCCGGTCTCAATAGTCAAGACTTTCGGGCACTTCGCTTGACCCAGTGGTTTCAATGGGTTAGACTTCTCGTAACACATGACCGAAAAGAACCCCCCTTCCCGCCGCCTCGGCTATGCCCGCGTCAGCACCTACGGGCAGACGCTCGACGCACAGCTTGCGCAGTTGCGCGCGGACGGCTGCGCCCCGATTTACCGGGAGAAGGCCAGCGGCGCGCAGCCAACCCGGCGCGAGTTGCTGCGGATGTTGAAAGCCCTCGGCCCCGGCGACGTGGTGACGGTCACGCGCATTGACCGCCTGGCGCGCTCAACCTTCGACCTGTTCGCCATCGTCAAGCAGATCGTGGACGCCAAGGGGCAATTCCGGTCACTGGCGGAGCCGTGGGCCGACACCGCCACCAGCACCGGACGGCTGATGATTGCCGTCCTCGGGGGATTGGCGGACGTAGAGCGCGACTTGATCCGCACCCGCACTGCCGAAGGCCGGAGCCGGGCGAAGGCGCGCGGGCAGCATATGGGCCGACCGCCGAAGCTCACGCCGCAGCAGCAGAAGGAAGCACGGCGGCGGCGGGCCGAGGGCGCGACGCTCAAGGAGCTTGCCAAGAGTTACAATGTCGGGCGGGCGACGATTTCGAGGCTCAGCGCGTGACGGAGCCATTTGCAATCAACAATGCACAGTTCCAAAAAATCCTCGCTGCAATCGACGCTCTTTATGACCATACTCCCTATTGGATGCACCTTCTTGTTACTGCTTTTCCGATCTTTTTGGCGTCACTTCTAGGTTTCGTAACGGCCCTGTTCTTGGATTGGCTTAAAACCCGCCGAGACAGTCAGAAGCTAACCCGCGAACGTAGAGAAAAGGAGTTGGCACAACTGAGCGGCGTGACGACCGCAATCGGCTTTAATATAGAAGCGCTGATCCATACCGTGATGCAGCAGGTGTTGCCGCACCGTGACCAAAGCTACGCCGCGATAGCTGCGATCCAATCGGTAAGGAACAAGGAAATGGAGATGCAACAATTCTATGAATTGCTGCATTCGGAATTCCTGCCAATAGTGACTAGGTGCCCAGAGCCGTATTTTATTCAAGTGGACTTGTTCAAAGAGATTCCATTTGTTTTGGCAAAAGACCCAGAGCTTTTAAAACTCTCCGGCTGGGTTCTGACGTTCACGCGCCATCTCTTGTATATATTTGATGAGCGCAACAAGCATATTGACCTAGCGACACTTGGGAAAGATGATCTCGACATCAAGAGCCTTGAGCGCCATATCGCCACTCAGGCCACAGTCGGGGACAAAGAAGTCGTTAATTGCTTTCAACTATTTCAGCAATTCATAGCCATCGGGAATAAGCTAGAGGCCATCATAAGACAGGATTACAAAGACGTTATTGGGCCGAAGCTCAGAGTCCAACCGCCGGATGTGCTTAAGGATATTTTGAAAGAGCTGGAGCGCCTAGCCAAGGAAATTGTGCCTGAATGGCCTCCACCGGAACCGCCCGCCAGCTAAATGTAGCCGCCGGGGTGACTTACCATAAAGCGCGTTATGCAGCTTTCAGACAGACACGACAATGTGCGCTTTGCGCGGAATCAGCACAGGCACAAGATGTTGAGTCAGGGCGGAGCGCTTCCGACGGCATCCTCGACCAGCTCAACCATCTTGGCGACGAAGCGCTTGGCTGTCTCAATGGCCGCAGTCGCCAGCTCCGGCGACACCTTGAAACCGGGGCCGGTTTGGTAATCGGCAATGGCCTTAAGGTTGTAAGTCCTGCCGAGGAAAGCCCGCAACTCAAGATCAAAGTTCGGCGTGTCCTTCGTCAGCCGCGCCAATTCCCGCTGCACACCGCGATGCGTCTTCACGAGCTTGCCTGTGCTTTCAACGATCAACGCTTGTGCAGCGTGCAGGCCCGCAAGATACGCCTCACGGCCTGCTTCGTCGGGCCACCGATCAAGCATGCCGTCCGCCTTCGCAAGACACTCGCGGGCCTTGTCGAGAAAGGCAGCAGCTTCAGGCCTCACAGATCGATGCCGTCCGTGCGGACGCCGAGCATCAGCGGTGTGCGCTCGTTGTAGGCACCGGCGCGGTAGGGCATGGCGTGCACGAACTCGCCGGTCTCATAGATGATGTCGGTGCTCAGATCGGCGAGCCGATGCAGTTCCACGCCCCGGTCATCCATGTCGCGCAGGAATACGGCAACGTCGTAGTCGGACTCGGCATGCGCATCGCCTCGCGCGCGTGAGCCGAATAGCACAACGCGCTCGAGACGGTTGCCATACATCACATCCAGCGCCTTGCGGAAGCGGACGAGCACGGGATCGTCGGTCAGTGTCGTTGCCATCATGGTCAAGCCCATCTACCGAGGCGGCAACGGCCAACCGTCAACGTATCTGGAGTCAAAACCGGCCGGCCGCATTTCCTTGACGGTCATCGCCTTCCCAGGCTGCACCGTACTGACATCTTATCAGCAAAATTTCCTTGTTCAAATATCCTTTGCGGAGATGCGAGGGCGGTAATAAGCCCCCGCATGGCACGGCAGCGCCACAGAGCTCACTCCGCTGGTATGAGACCGGCCGAATGCTGGAGCACGCAGACAAGCTCCACCGCGCAGCGCGCATCCCTCCAGCCCGACCCACCAACGGATCGCCAGGATGATCCCAGCGCCTCGACGCTACCGCCGCTGCGGTGCGGCCGCCCCGGAGGTCTGGCGCAGCAGGAACTTCGGAATGCCGATCCCGATATCCTCGGCCGTGGTCTGCCGGACGGTCGGACCGACCTGCTCGCTGGCCGGCGCGATCTCAGCGGAGGCCGCCGCCTCCGTCCGGACGTCAGGCTCCGCGATATGGCGGAAGCCCAGCACACCGGTGACCCGGCCGAACAGCGAGCGGTGCGGTTCGGAGGTCGCCGCGCGCGGCGGGGATGCGCTCACCGTGGCGATCTTCTGTGCCGGCGCGAACAGGCTGTTGGGCTGGCCGCGGCCCGTGGGCGACCCAGCGGGCGAAAGCGTGGGCGAGGGGGCTGCTTGCTGACGCGGGGCGACCACCGGCTCGTCCGCCGGTCCCATCACGGGCTCGGTGCGCGGCGACATGGCACCGTGCGCCGTCATCGGGTCCTGCGCCAGCATCGGCTCCGGGGCCGCGCCGAGGTGGATAAGTACCTCGGTAATCTGCTCCGACGTGGTGGCGCGCAACTGCGCGACCGGCCCCGCCTGCGTAAAACCGCCTTGGGCAAAACCACCCTGCGCCATGCCGGACTGCGCCATGCCAGCCTGGGGCATGCCAGCCTGGAGGAAGCCCGCCTCGCGCGGCCCGCCCTCGCGCGGCATCGCCGGCATGGCCACATGGTCCTCGCCGCCAACCACCTTCAGCCGCGGCGGCTGCGCCTGCTGCCCGGCCGGCGTGTCGATGCCCGTGGCCACGACCGAGACGCGGATCTTGCCCTGCAACGACTCGTCGATCGCCGAGCCGAAAATGATCTCGGCCTCGTCGTCCACTTCCTCGCGGATGCGGTTGGCGGCCTGATCGACCTCGTACAGCGTCAGGTCGTCGCCACCGGTGATGTTGATCAACAGGCCGCGCGCGCCGGACATCGAGGTATCTTCCAGCAGCGGATTGCTGATCGCCGCCTCGGCGGCGCGGATGGCGCGGTTCTCGCCCTCCGCCTCGCCGGTGCCCATCATCGCCTTGCCCATCGCCGCCATCACCGTGCGGATATCGGCGAAGTCCAGATTGACCAGGCCCGGCGCCATCATCAGGTCGGTGACGCCGCGGACGCCCATGTACAACACCTGGTCGGCCATCTTGAACGAGTCGCGCCAGGTGGTACGCTCGTTTGCCATACGGAACAGGTTCTGGTTCGGGATGACGATCAGCGTGTCGACGTAATGTTGCAACTCCTCGATCCCGGCCTCCGCGGCGCGCTGGCGGCGTTTGCCCTCGAAATCGAACGGCCGCGTGACGACGCCCACCGTCAGGATGCCGTGCTCCTTGGCCATGCGCGCGATCACCGGCGCCGCGCCGGTGCCGGTGCCGCCACCCATTCCGGCGGTGATGAACAGCATGTGCGCGCCGTCCAGGTGGCGCATCAGTTCGTCCGCCGCCTCCTCGGCCGCGGCCTTGCCGACCTTTGGATCGGCGCCGGCGCCGAGGCCCTGGGTGATGTGCGGGCCAAGCTGGATGCGCCGATCCGCCCGACTGTGCATGAGCTGCTGCGCGTCGGTGTTGGCGACGAGGAACTCCACGCCTTGCAGATTGCCCGCGATCATGTTGTCGACCGCGTTGGTTCCGCCCCCGCCGACACCGATCACGGTGATGCGGGGCGTGAAGTCGGTGTGCGTGGGTTGCACCACGGTGAGATTCAGGGTCATGTCACTTTCTCCCCCAGACGGTTCGATTCGGTGAAGTCTTCGATGCGCGATGCCGAAGATTTTATTTGCCCGGCTCGCGCGTGATGCCCGGCTCGTGCGTGACGCTCGGCGCGGGCGTGACGCTCGGCTCGTACGTCCCAATCCGGCGCGTAACAGACCAAGCGCCGGCGACCGGACGATCGCTGTTGACGGGCCGGGCGCTGTTGACGGGCCGGACGCTGTTGATCGGCCGAGCGATTGCGCCACTCCAATCGCTTGCGACAGCAGGCGGCGCGCGACATCAGAAGCGCTCCCTCAGGTATCGGATGAACCGGCGCAGCGGCCCGGCCGGCGTGTTCGCCAGCAGGTCGATATCCTCCAGCGTGCGCCCGGCACCCGCCGCCCAGGCCAGCAGGCCCGCCGCGGTGGCAAAGGCGGGACCCGAGGCGCTGTCCGGCAGGCCGCGCAGCGTCGAAGGACGCCCGAGCCGCACCGGCTTGTTCAGCATGTGCGCCGCCATCTCGCGCACGCCGGCGAGCTGGCAGGCACCGCCGGTCAGCACGATCCGCGCGCCCATCGCGCGCATCAGGCCCGCGGATTCGAGCCGGTCGTGCACCAGTTGGAAGATTTCCTCGACCCGCGGCCGCACCACGTTCACCACCATGCTGCGCGGCACCTTGGCGAACTGGTGCTCGTCCTCGCCGACCAGCGGCACGGTCAGGAATTCCCGCTCGTCATCGGCGCAGGACTGCACGTTGCCGTGCAGCGTCTTCATCCGCTCGGCGTGCGCCACCGTGGTGACCAGCTCGCGCGCCAGGTCGCTGGTGATGTGCATGCCGCCGATCGGCAGTTGCGCGGTGTGCAGCAGGTGTCCCTCGGCGAACACCGCGACGCCGGTGGTGCCGCCGCCCATGTCGATCATGGTGGCACCCATCTCGCGCTCGTCCTCCACCAGCGTGGCGAGGCCGGCGGCCATCGGCGCCGAAACCACCTCGGCGATGTCCAGGTCGCAGCGCGCGATGCAGGCGCCCAGCGTGCGCAATGCCGAGGCCTCCGCGTCGACGATGTGCAGCCGCGCCGTCAGCGTCGAGCAGAACAGGCCGCGCGGGTCGGCGACGTGGTCGGTCTTGTCGACCATGAAGGACAGTGGCAGGGAATGCAGGATCTCGCGCCCGTCGGTCACGGAACGATCGCGCGCCTCGACCATGACGCGACGGATATCCTGCTCGACCACGACGCGCCCGCCGGTCGCGGCATTGCCGATCGGCCACTGCACATTGAACAGCCGCGAGTCGGGCTGGCCGCAGGACAGGTTGACCGTCACCGCGCGCAGCCGCGTGTCCGCCATGTCCTCGGCCTGGCCGACCGCGGCGCGAATGGCGCGCTCGGCGTCCTCGATATCGACGATGCCGCCGACGCGCACGCCGCGGCCGCGTTGCCAACCGAAGCCCAGCACACGCAGCGAGCCGTCGCTTTCGGTGCGCCCGATCAGGCAGGCCACCTTGGTGGTGCCGATGTCGAGCACCCCGAACGGGCCCGCGCGGTTGTGGCGCGTGCGCCTGGGCTCCTCGGCCTCGGTGTGCGGCGGCAGCAGGCGGCGCGACATTTCGTTCATGTGAGCGCTAAGGAAGAAGTATCTCCCCCTCCCCTTGAGGGCTTGGGCCGCGAAGCGGACCAAGGTTGGGGGGAGGGGTTCGTGCCAGGGTCGCACCGAAGCTTCTCACACGCCGACCCCTCCCCCCATCCCCCTCCCTCAAGGGGAGGGGGAGTAGTATCCATCTCGCCCATATCGTTGCGCACGCGGCTCATGTCGGCTTCTTCGTTGCGGGATCGGCGGCCGGCTCGGCGCGCGGGCGCAGCACCAGCCGGTCGGGCAGCCGCAGGTCGACCACCTCCAGCGGCCGGTCGAGTAGCGCGTGGTCCTGCTGCAGTGCCATCAGCCGATCAATTGCCTCGGCCTCGTGGCCTTCCGGCAGCAGCACGCTCATGCCGCCGCGAAGCTGCAAATTCCAGCGTCGCTCGCCGACTCGCACCGCCGCCACCGTGCGCGCCATCAACGCGGGATGTGTCATGAGTGCATCGATCAACGGTGTCGCGGCGCCCGGCGCGCCGGTGCCCACCACCAGCGGCAACTGGCGAAACTGCGCGACGTCCTCGTTGGTCACCGTTTGGCCGTCGCGGTCGATCAGTACGAACCGGCCCTGGTTCTGCCAGATCGCGAACGGGCGGCGCTCGACCAGTTGCACCACAACGGTGTCGGGCAGCCGGCGCTCGATCGTTGCCTGATCCACCCAGGACAGTTTCTCGACATTGCGGCGCGCGGCATCGAGCGAGAAGCCGAGAATAGGATCGCCCTTGGAAATGCCGAGTGCGGCGCGCAGCAGCGGCTCCGGCGTGTTGGCGCGGCCCTCGATTACGATGGTGTCGACGCGCAGCCCTAGTGCCGCGGTGGCGTTGCCGACGCGCTCGCGCAACGTTGCCAGCGAGCCGCCTGGCGCGCCGCTCGGCAACAGCATGTGCAGCGCGGCCGCCCCGCCCAGCAGCAACAGGATCGCGACACCGGTCCATCCGGCCGGGCGCAGCAACCGCCAGCCGCGCCGCAGCAGCAGCCGCAACCGGCCCGGCCGGTCGTTGACCGAGTTGCTGGGGCGCCGGGTCACGCGCGGCATGCGGCCTGCTCCACCATCCACGCGCACAGTGCGGGAAAATCGATGCCGAGATGCGCCGCCTGTTCCGGCAGCAGCGAGGTCGGCGTCAGCCCCGGCTGCGTGTTGATCTCCAGCAGCACGAGGCGGCCGGGCTCGCCCGCGGTGTCGTCGTAGCGGAAGTCGCAGCGCGTCGCGCCACGGCAGCCCAGCGCGCGGTGCGCCGCCAGCGCTACGTCCAGCGCGCGCGCATAGGCGCCGGCATCCATCACGGCTGGAATGATATGGCGCGAGCCGCCGTCGGCGTATTTCGATTCGTAGTCGTAGAACACGCCCGCCTCGGCGAGGATCTCGGTGACGGCGAGCGCCCGCTCGCCCATGACGCCCACGGTCAGTTCACGGCCGGGGATGTATTCCTCGACCATCGCGGCGCCGCCGAAGCGCCAGGCGCGCGCGACGTCGGCGCGGCGGTTGTCGCCCTTGCGGATGATTTCGACACCGACCGAGGACCCTTCGTTGACCGGCTTGATGACGTAGGGCAGCGGCAGCGGGTCGCGGTCTTCCAGTTCGTCGACCGGAACGATGCGGCCCGGCGCGACCGGCAGCCCATGCGCGGCGAACACCGCCTTGGCGGCTTCCTTGTCCATCGCCAGGGCGGAGGCGCGGACCCCGGAATGCGTATACGGGATCGCCAGCCAGTCGAGCACGCCCTGGATCGCACCGTCCTCACCGAAGCGGCCGTGCAGCGCGTTGAACACGGCGTCGGGCCGCGGTGCGAGGGCGGCGATGACGGCGCCGAGGTCGGCGCCGACTTCGATCGGTGTGACTTCGAAGCCGGCGCTGCGCAGCGCGGCGATCACCTGGGCGCCGGAGGCCAGGCTGACCTCGCGTTCGGCGGAAATGCCGCCGTACAGCACGGCGACCCGGCGCCGGGAGTCCACCTCTCCGGCTCTTCGCGGGAGAGGTGGGCGGAACTCGCCGACCTCGCCCGCCTGCGGGCGCGGGATACGAATCTCGCTCACGTCACCACCTCCGGTCCGCGCGCCGGGACGCCGATGCAAAGGATCTCCCAATCCAGCGTCACGCCAGACGCGGCGAACACGCGCCGGCGCACTTCCTCGCCAAGCCCTTCAAGATCGGCAGCGCTCGCGCCGCCCGTGTTGATCAGGAAATTGCAGTGCTTTTCCGAAACAATTGCGCCGCCCCGCCCCAGCCCGCGGCAGCCGGCCGCATCGATCAGCTCCCATGCCTTCAACGAACTGACCTCGGGCGGCGGATTGCGGAAGGTGGACCCGCCGGTGCGGGCGCGGACCGGCTGCGACGCCTCGCGTGCCGACCGGATCTCCGCCATGCGCGCCGCGATCGCCGTCGGTGCGCCGCGTCGCGCGCGCAGCCTCGCGCGGGTGACGACGGCCCCTGCCGGCAGACCGGCATGACGATAGGCAAACGCGAGATCGGCCGCGCTCATGCGCCGCGCCGCGCCCTCACGCGAAACGATCTCCGCCCAGTCGAGGGCGCCGGCGACGTCCCCGCCATAGGCGCCGGCATTCATTGCCACCGCACCACCGATCGTGCCTGGAATGCCCGACAGGAATTCGAGGCCGGTCAGCCCCGCGGCGGCCGCATGCTCCGCCACCGTAACATCCAGCGCCGCGGCGCCGGCGATCACGCCATCGGCTTCGACGGCGATCGTGTTGAAGCCGCGCGCCAACCGAATGGTGACGCCGGGCAGTCCGCCATCGCGGATGATCAGGTTGGAGCAGGCGCCGAGCACGTGCATCGGCAGGTTGCGCGGCAGTGCGGCGAGGAACTGCGCCAGGCCGGCTTCATCCGCCGGTCGGATCAGCACCTCGGCGGCGCCGCCGACCCGGAACCAGGTGAACGGCGCCAGTGGTGCGTCCGCCTGCGCGCGCCCGCGCAACGGCGGCAGCGTATCGAGCAGCCCGTGGCTGATCGGCGCTGCCATCATCGCCCGCCTCCCAGCACGCGCCGGCCGGGGTTCGCCTGCCCGGTGCCGGCCTGCTCAATGCCGGCCTGCCGAACGCCCGCCTGCCCAGCACCCGCCTGCCCAGCGCCCGCCTGCCCAACGCCGGTCTGCCCAACGCTGGCGCGCCCGGCGCTGGACTGCCCAGATCCGGCCTGCCCAGATCCGGCCTGCAACGCCGCCAGCTCGGCCGGCAGCGCGGCAGCCCATTGCGTGATCGAACCGGCGCCGAGACAGACAACGAAATCGCCAGGCTTGGCCATCGCGTGCACCATCTCGGCCAGCCGGCCCGGGCTGGGCAGCGGCACCACGCTGCGATGGCCGCGTGCGCGAAGACCCTCCACCAGCGCGTCGCGATGCATCCCGGCGATCGGCGTCTCGCCGGCCGGATACACATCGGCAACGATGACCGTTCCGGCATCGTTCATGCAGGTGCAGAACTCGTTGAACAGCGAATGCAGCCTGGTGTAGCGATGCGGTTGCACCACCGCGATCACGTCGCGTGCGCCGGCCTGGCGCGCCGCCTTCAACACCGCGGCGATCTCCACCGGGTGATGGCCGTAATCGTCGATCACGGTGATCCCACCGGTCTCGCCGGTCTTGGTGAAGCGGCGTTTGACACCGCGAAAACCCATCAGCGCACCGCGCAGCGTGGCGTCGTCGATCTCCATCTCGACGCCCACGACGATCGCGGCCAGCGCGTTCTGCACGTTGTGGTGGCCCAGCATCGGCAAGCGGAACGGTCCCATCTTGCGTTCCCGCTTGCTGGCGCGATCGGAGACCATCACGTCGAACGTGGCGCCGACACGGTCGGTGCTGATCCGTTCCGCCCGCACATCGGCCTGCGGCGAGAACCCGTAGGTCACGATGCGGTGGTCCGACAGGCGCGGGATCATCTGCTGCACCGCCGGATGGTCGATGCACAACACCGCGAAACCGTAGAACGGGATGTTGGACACGAACTGGTCGTAGCCCGCAAGCATCGCCTCGGTGGTGCCCCAATGGTCGAGATGCTCGGCGTCCATGTTCGTAACGATGGCGATCACCGCCGGCAGACGCAGGAAGCTGCCGTCGCTCTCGTCGGCCTCCACCACCATCCAATCGCCGGAGCCAAGCCGCGTGTTGGTGCCGTAAGCATTGATAATGCCGCCGTTGATCACGGTGGGATCAAGCTTCGCCGCTTCCAGTACCGCCGCGACGAGGCTGGTGGTCGTGGTCTTGCCGTGCGTGCCGCCGACCGCGATCGACCATTTCAGCCGCATCAATTCCGCCAGCATCTCGGCGCGCCGCACCACCGGGATCAACTGCGCGCGCGCCGCCGCGACTTCGGGGTTGTCACGCTTTACCGCCGACGAAACGATCACCACCTGCGCGTCGCCGAGATTGGCGGCGTCATGGCCGATCATGACCTTGACGCCGGCCTGGCGCAGCCGGCTCACGTTGGCAGACTCGGAAATGTCGCTGCCCTGCACGCGATAGCCGAGCGTGTGCAGCACCTCGGCGATGCCCGACATGCCGATGCCGCCGATGCCGACGAAATGCATGGTGCCGATCGAAAGCGGCATCGCCCTCATGCCGGCCTCCTCATGCCCGCATCGTCATGCCCGCCTCGTCGTGCCTGCCTCGTCATGCCCGACCTTGTCATGCCCGACCTTGTCATGCCCGACCTTGTCATGTCGGTGTCCTCATGACCGCGTCCGCGAGCGGCGGGGCCTCTCGGTGCATGAGGGATTCAACCAGATCGGCCAGACGTGCCGCGGCATCCGCGCAGGCGACGCTGCGTGCGGCACGCGCGGCATGGGCCAGCATGTCGGGCGCGCCCAGCAGCAGCGCCAACTGTTCCGCCAGCAGCGCCGGGGTCAGGTCGCGCTGCGCGATGGCGGAGGCACCGCGCGCGGCGACCAGGGCGCGCGCGTTGGCGCTCTGGTGATCGTCGATCGCGTTCGGCAACGGAACCAGGATCGCCGGCCGCCCGGCGACCGCCAGTTCGGCAACGGAGGAGGCGCCGGCGCGCGAGATCACCAGATGCGCCGCGGCAAGCTTGGCGGCCACATCTGGGAAGAACGACGATAGCTCCGCCGTGACACCGCATTGCGCATAGGCGGCGCGCACGCGGTCAAGATCCTCGACGCGGCACTGCTGCACGATGGACAGGGATGCGCGAAGGTCCGTCGACAACAACGCGACCGCGTCGGGCACCACGTCGCTGAACACCCGTGCGCCGAGCGAGCCGCCCAGCACCAGCAGGCGCACCGTGCCGGTCGGTGGGACGTAATCCTGATCGGCCAGCGCCGCGACGGCGCGACGCACCGGGTTGCCGGTCACCACTGTCGCCGCGACCTCCGGCACGCGCTCGGTGGCGGCGAAGCTTAGCGCCAGCACGGTCGCGTGCCGCGCCAGGAAACGATTGGCGCGGCCCAGCACGGCGTTCTGTTCGTGCAGGATCACCGGCAGGAATCCGCGTGGCCGGCGACCCCCTGGCTGGCGACCCTCTGGCAGGCGCCTCCCTTGCAGGCGACCGGCGAGCAGCCGCGCCGCCAGCACCGGCGCGACCGACGGATAGCCACCGAACGCAACGACCGCGGCGGCGTCGAGCCGCGCCAGGACGCCGCGTGCCTGCACGACGCCGCGGGCGAGGGCGGCGATCGCCGCGGCACCGCGCAGCACGCCGCGTCCGGCGATGCCGGCGCCATGAATGACGAAGCGCTCATGGCCGGCGAACACCGGACTCTGTAGCCCTGCCGAGCGTGCATCGCAAAGCAGCACGATGCGTTGGCCGCGCGCGATCAGCTCGCTCGCCAGCGCTTCGGCCGGGAAGAAATGGCCGCCGGTTCCGCCTGCCACGATGGCGACCGGATGCACTGCGGGGCCTCTCATGCCGCACCTGCCGCGGCGGGCGCGTCATGCGCTTGTTCAGCCGCACCGCGCTCAACGCCCCAACGCCTGCGCAACGATTCAACTGCCTCGTCCGCAAGAAAGGCAGATCCACCGCGGAGTTCGCGGAGTTCGCGGAGAAGTGGTGAATGCGCGTCGCGCGAAGCGCCCGACCTTGCCTTCTCCGCGTACTCCGCGAACTCCGCGGTGGATCTTCTTTCTTGCCGCGACTGGAATGCCGCGAACGCAACGCCAGATCCCGCCGAACGGGCAGCATTTCCAATGTTACCGAAGCTCCTCATGGCGCATCCAAGCGATGGCGCCGTCGCGTCAGCGCCAGCAGCATCCCAATGCCCAGCGCCACCGCCATGACCGAAGACCCGCCATACGAAATGAACGGCAGCGTCATGCCCTTGGTCGGAATGAGCTGCAGCGAGGACGCCATGTTGACGAAGGCCTGCAGCCCGAAGCCGACGACCAGGCCGGCGCAGGCCAACACGATGAACGGATCGGCCTCCTTCAGCAGTTGCAGCAGGCCGCGCAGCACGATGAAGGCGAACACGCCGATGATCACCAGGCACAGCACCATGCCGAACTCCTCGCCGGCGACGGCAAAGACGAAGTCGGCATGGGCGTCGGGCAGCACGTCCTTCACGTGGCCCTCGCCGGGGCCGCGACCCCACAACCCGCCATTGCCGAACGCTTCCAGCGCCTTGGTGGGCTGATAGTCGGCGGCGGCGCCGGCGGTGCCGGGGTGCAGGAATTCCTGCACGCGTTTCTGCACATGGCTGAAGAACACGTAGGCCGCGAAGCCGGCGCCGCCGATCCCCAGCACGCCCAGGCCGGCGAGGAACAGATTCAGTCCGGACAGGAAAAGCTGCGCGAAGAACACCACCGTGATCACGCCCAGCATGCCGATATCCGGCTGCGATTTCAGGCAGAACGCGATCACCGCGTAGACCACGATGGCGATCGTGGCACCTGGGAAGCGCGGCACCTGCTTGCCCTCGGCGATCAGCCAGGCGGCGGCGATGGCGAAGCAGGGTTTCAGGAACTCGCTCGGCTGGATCTGCAACCCCGGCAGCGCGATCCAGCGGCGGGCGCCCTTGATCTCGACGCCGGCCACCAGCGTCATCGCGGTCAGTGCCAGCGCCACCACGCAGCCGATCAGAGCAATGCGGCGGACGTCGCGCGGCGAGAGCAGCGACACGCCCACCACGGTCAGGCCGGCGACGGCGAGGAACACCACCTGCTTGAGGATGAACATATCGCGCGAGACATGGATGCGCTCGGCGACCGCGGGGCTTGCCGCCAGCATCATGATGTAGCCGAAACCGATCAGCACGCCGGTCGCGCCCAGCGTCCAGCGATCCACCGTCCACCACCAGCGGCCCAGCAGCGAGTTGTCGGCGCGTGACAGCGCGGGCATCAGGCCGCCCTCCGCAAGGTTTCCACCAGGGATGCGAAACGATCGCCGCGCTGGTCGTAGCCGGTGAACTGGTCCCAGCTCGCGCAGGCCGGCGACAGCAGCACGACCGGCGCCCGGGTGCGGCGCGCGGCTTCCAGCGCGGCCGGCACCGCCTGCTCCAACGTGCCGACGAGATCGTGCGGCACGCCGTGGGCGGCGAGGGTGGCGGCGAAGTCCGGCGCGTCGCGGCCGATCAGCAGCGCGTGCGCGATACGGGGAAAATATTCCGTGAGCGGCTCGATCCCGCCTGCCTTCTGCATGCCGCCGGCAATCCACACCAGGCGCTCGTGGCAGACCAGCGCGCGCGCGGCGGACTCGGCGTTGGTCGCCTTGCTGTCGTTGATGAAGGCGACGCCGTCGATGTCGCCGACACGCTGCTGGCGGTGCGGCAGGCCGGGATAGGTCAGGATGCCGGCGGCAACGGCCGCGCGCGCGACGCCAAGCGAAAACGCCATTGCCGCGGCGGCGGCGGCGTTCTGCGCGTTATGGGACCCCGGCAGCGCGCGCGCCTGGGCCAGGTCCGCGATTCGGCCGGCCGCATCACGCAGGATGCCCTGCGCGCACCAGAGGTCCGCGCGCCCCTCGCCCGAAACGGTGAGCAGCCGCGCGGGGCGTGCGCGCAACCACTCGGCCATCGCGCGCGAGCCGGCGTCGTCGATGCCGACCACCGCCAGGTCGGCCGCGGTCTGCCGGTCGAAAATCGCACGCTTCGCCATGGCGTAACCCGCCATGTCGCCGTGCCGGTCGATGTGGTCGGCGCTGAGATTGAGCATGACGGCGGCATCGAAGCGTACCGAATCGAGCCGCTCCAACATGTAAGATGAGAGTTCCAGTACGTAGACGCCGTCATCGCCCAGCCGCGGCAGCGACAGCGCCGCCGGGCCGAGATTGGCGCCCGCCGCCATTGGCTGGCCGGCGCCCGCCAGGATGTGTGCCAGCAGCGCGGTCGTGGTCGACTTGCCGTTCGTTCCGGTGATGCCGGCGAAGCGCGCGCGAGAGCCGGATTTGCGCACCGCCTGGAACAGCAGCTCCACATCGGACAGGATCGGCACGCCGGCCGCGCGGGCGCGCAACGCGGCGACATGCGGCTGCGGCAGCAGATGCGGTATCCCCGGCGACAGCACCAAGGCGTCGAACGCGAAGTCGCCGGTGGACGGATCGCGCAACTCGATGCCGCCCAGCGCCTCACGCGCCGCCGCCTCGCGTGCCGCTACGTCGTCATCCCACGCTTCAACCGAGGCACCCATCGCCGCCAGCGCGCGCGCCGCTGGCAGGCCGTTCTTGCCCAGCCCCACAACATAGAAGCGCCTGCCGGCGAACAGATCGGACGGGAATGCGCTCATCTGATCTTCAACGTCGCCAGACCGACCAGGGCAAGAATCATCGAGATGATCCAGAAACGGATCACGATGGTCGGCTCGGACCAGCCCTTCTTCTCGAAATGATGGTGCAGCGGCGCCATCAGGAAGACGCGCTTGCCGGTCCGCTTGAACCAGAACACCTGGATGATGACCGAGACGGTCTCGACCACGAACAACCCGCCGACGATCATCAGCACGATCTCGTGCTTGGTGGCGACGGCGACCGCGCCCAGCGCGCCGCCCAGCGACAGTGAGCCGATATCGCCCATGAACACCGCGGCCGGCGGGGCATTGAACCACAGGAAGCCCAGCCCGGCGCCGATCAGCGCGGCGCAGAACACGCACAATTGGTCGACACCGGCCACGGCGTTGAGCTGCAGGTATTCGGCGAAGATGCGGTTGCCCACCAGGTAGGCGATCAGCGCGAACACGCCGGCGCAGATGATGGTCGGCACGATCGCCAACCCGTCCAGCCCGTCGGTCAGATTCACCGCGTTCGAACTGCCCATCATCACCAGCGCCGCGAACACCGGGAAGGCGTGGCCGAGCGGGATCAGCACTTCCTTGAAAACCGGTATGGCCAGTTCGCTCGCCAGCGGCTCGCGCGTCACCGAGGTGATCCAAACCCCGGCGATCAGGCCGATCACCGCCTGCACCAGCAGCTTGACGCGGCCCGGAACGCCCTTGTTGTTGTGCCGCGACAGTTTCAGGTAGTCGTCGACGAAGCCGAGGGCGCCGTAGCCGTAGGTGACGAACAGCACCGCCCAGACATAGCGGTTGCGCAAATCGACCCACAGCAACGTCGAGATGCCGAGCGCCAACAGGATCAGCAGCCCGCCCATGGTCGGCGTGCCCTTCTTCTCGATCAGGTGGCGTTCCGGTCCGTCCGCGCGGATCGGCTGGCCGTCGCGCTGCAACGAGCGCAGCCAGCGGATCACGCGCGGGCCGAGGATGAGCGCGACGACCAGGGCCGTCAGGCACGCTGCACCGGAGCGGAAGGTGGTGTAGCGGAACAGATTGAACAGGATGAACTGATCCGCGAGGGGACGCGCCAGGTTGAACAGCATCAGCCGGCGCTCCCCAGCGTGTCGAGCGCCTCGACCACGCGCTTCATCCGGGTGCCCAGGCTGCCTTTGACCAGGATCGCATCGCCCGGCCGCACGGCGCGCGCCACCAGCGGGGCGAGTGAAGTCGAGTCGGCGGCGTGCGCGGCGCGCATTCGTTCCGGTACCGCGTCGTACAGGCAGCGCATCAGCGGACCGCAGGCGAACAGCAGATCGGCCGACCGGCTCACCGCGTCGGCCAGCGCAAGGTGCTCCGCCGGGCCTTCGTCGCCCAGTTCCAGCATGTCGCCAAGCACCGCGAGCCGCCGCCGCCCCGGCTGCAGCCGCAGCACCGCGAGTGCCGCGCGCATCGAGGCACCGTTGCCGTTGTAGCTCTCGTCGAGCAGCAGCGCCGGCCCGCCTGGTATTGTCACGTCCGGCACCGCGATCTCGCGTCGCGCGCCGCGACCGGCGACCGGGGCGAAACCGGCCAGCGCCTCCGCGGCCATGCGCACATCTGCGCCGAGCGCCGCGGCGCCGGCCAGTGCGGCCAGCGCGTTCATCGCCATGTGCGGCCCAGGCGCGTCGATCCGCAGGCGCGCCTCGGTGCCGTTGACACGGACACGGAGGTTGCTGCCGTCGGCGTCGCTCTCGGTTGCGAGAAGACACGCATCGGCGGTGGGATTGGCACCGAACGTGACGATTCGCATCCCCTCGTGCGGCATCGCCTCGCCGCGGGTCTCGTCGTCCCGCATCCCTTCGGCGATGTTGCGCAGCATCGGGAACAGCGCGTTGTCGATCGGCAGCACCGCGACGCCATCCGGTTGCAACCCGCGCAGGATCGACGCCTTCTCCGCCGCGATCGCCACGATCGAGCCGAGATGGCCGACATGCGCCTTCTCGATCGTGGTGATGAGGGCCACGTGCGGGCGGGCGAGCCGCGCCAGCGGGGCGATCTCGCCGGCGTGGTTCATGCCGATCTCGGCGACGCAGAACCGCGCGTCGGGTGGGAGCCGCGCCAGGGTCAGCGGCACGCCCCAATGGTTGTTGTAGGAGGCGACCGCGGCGTGCGTCGGGCCGAACGCGGCCAGGATGCGGCGCAGCATCTCCTTCGTGGTGGTCTTGCCGACGCTGCCGGTGATGGCGACCAGCCTGCCGGTGAAGCGCGCGCGCGCGTAGGCGCCCAGGCGGGTCAAAGCGGCCAGCGTGTCGTCCACGCGCAGCAGCCGCGCGGCACCAGGAAAATCGAGCGCGACGTCGTGATGCACCATCGCCCCGGCGGCGCCCTTGGCGAGTGCGTCGAGGACGAATGTGCGGCCGTCGCCGGTCTCGCCGCGCAACGCCACGAACAGATCGCCGGGCGCGATCGTGCGGGTGTCGATCGAGACTCCCGAGGCCGCGAAATCCACGGCCATTGCGCCGCCGGTCGCCTCGACCAGATCGCGCGCGGACCAGAGGGGGGTCATGAGAGGCATCGAGTTCTTCTGGAGAATCTTCTCCCCCTCCCNNGGGAGGGGGAGTAGAGTGTTCCGCGTCCACCCGCTTCCCGTCTCGCAGCTACCCCGCATCGCGCCCGGCCCCCACCAGCCCGCGCACCACGCTCACGTCGTCGAACGGGAGCACGGTCCCGCCAATGGTTTGCCCCTGCTCATGACCCTTGCCGGCCACCGCCAGCACGTCGCCCGGCCCCAACTCCGCCAGCGCCGCGGCAATCGCCTGCGCGCGGTCACCGATCTCCCGCGCGGTCGGGCAGGCGGCGAGCACGGCGGCACGGATGGCGGCGGGGTCCTCGCCGCGGGGATTGTCATCGGTGACGATCACCACGTCGGCGCAGCACGCCGCAGCCGCGCCCATCAGCGGGCGCTTGCCGCGGTCACGATCGCCCCCGGCGCCGAACACCACGTGCAGCCGGCCCGAGGTGTGCGGGCGCAGCGCGGTCAGCAACCGCTCCAACGCATCCGGCGTGTGGGCGTAGTCGACATAGACGGCGGCGCCGTTCGCCAGGCGCGCGGCGAGCTCCAGGCGCCCGCGCACGCCGGTCAGAGCCGGCAGGTGGTCAAGCGCATCGTGCATCCCCAGCATGTCCGCCAGACAAGCGGCCATCAGGGCGTTGTCGGCCTGGAAGCGACCCGGCAGGGGAAGCGCGACCTCGCGGCGGACACCGGCGAGCTCCACTGTCAGGATCTGGCCGTCCGGGCGCGGCGTCGTGCGCAGCAGGCGGATCGTCGTCCCGGCCTCGCCAACCGTGCGCAGGTCCAGCCCACGACGGGCGGCGATGTCGCGCAACGCCGCCAGGGTGGTCGCGTCCATTTCGGCATTCGCCGCCACGGGAGCGCCGGTTGGGACCAGCTCCTCGAACAGCCGCAGCTTGGCCACGCGATAGGCGGCCTCGCTGCCGTGGTAGTCCAGGTGGTCGCGGGTCAGGTTGGTGAAGCCGGCCGCCGCCAGACGCACGCCATCCAGCCTGAACTGGTCCAGTCCGTGCGACGAGGCTTCCAGCGCGGCGCGTGAGACCCCGGTGCGCGCCAGCCCGGCCAGCGTCTCCGCCAGGGTCACCGGATCGGGCGTGGTCAGTCCGGGTCCGGGGTCGAAGCCGGGCGCGATCACCCCGAGCGTGCCGAGGCTTGCCGCCTTGGCGCCATCGGCAGCCCAGATCTGGCGCAGGAATTCCACCGTGCTGGTCTTGCCGTTGGTGCCGGTGACTGCGACCACCGTCTCGGGCTGCGGACCGGCCAGGACGGCGGCCATCTGAGCCAGCCGCCGACGCGGCTCGGGATCGAGCAGCAGTGGGCGCGGCGGCACTCCGGGCGGCCATTCGGTGCCTTGCGGCGCGAGTATCGCCACCGCGCCACGCCGCACCGCGTCGGCGATGAATGCGCGGCCGTCGACCCGACTGCCCGGCAGCGCGGCGAACAGGTCGCCCGGCACCACCTCGCGGCTGTCCGCGGTGATGCCCGCCACGTCCAGTGACTCGACGGATTGCCAGGCAGCCATGGCCGACGCGGGAAGAGCTTGTGCCCGGGACATAAGATCGTGGTGCATGAGATCAGCGAGATGCACCGGACGGCGCCGCGCCAGAGGAGATTGCCGCCGGGGGGATTGCCGCCGAGGGGATGGCCGCCGAGGGGATGGCCATCGAGCGGGTCGCGCTGGGCGGCATGGATACTGAAACCGGCAACAGCCGCGCCGTCGGTGGCAGGGCGGCCTCGGCCGTCGTCGGCGAAAGAGTGGCCTTGCCCGTCGGCGACGGGGTGGCGGTGGCCGCCGTCCGCGGCACGGTGGCCTTGGCCGTCGTCGGCGGCAGGGCGACCTCCGCCTCGTGCCGCGGATCGGGCTGCGCCGCACGTTTGGCCGGGGTGCCCCCCGCAGCGGTACCGCCCGGTGGCAGCAGCCTGGCCGGAATCGCCGAGAACGACTTACTGCCGGGTGGCACGACCGGCTTCGCCTCGGCGACGGCCGGCCCGGGCGAGGCCACCGTTGGCGCGCCCGGCGGATGCCCCGGCTGCATCGATATGAACAGTACCTGGTTGATGGCGGCGGCATCCTGCAGGTCCGGCAGCAAGCCGAGCATCGGTGCGGTCCGCGCGATCACCCGGCCGGCCGCAGGCGCGGCGACCATGCCGCCGGTGGAGTAGCCGGCGGTGCTCTTGTTGCCGTGCGGCTCGTCCAGCATCATGTAAACCGCGTAGCGCGGCGCGTTCATCGGATACACGCTCATGAACGCCGAGACGTTGGTGTGCTTGCGGTAGCCGTGCGCGCCGACCTTCTCCGCGGTGCCGGTCTTGCCGCCGACATAGTAGCCCGGCACCTCCGCCTTCGTCCCGGTGCCCACCGTGACCACCAGCCGCATCAGCTTGCGCATGAGCAGGGAGGTGGACTCCTGCATGACGCGCACGCCCCCGGGAGTCGTATTGGGCGACTGCGTCTCGGGCGGCAGCGCCAGGATGGTCGGGCGCACCAGGATGCCACCATTCACCACCGCGGCGGTGCCGCGTACCACCTGCAGCGGCTCGATCGCGATGCCGTGGCCGAAGCCCACCGTCATCACCGTGGTCTCGCGCCAGTTGGCCGCCGCCTGGTACTGTGGCGGGATTGCGCCCGGCAGTTCGATGGGCGAGCGCTCGAACATCCCCATGGCCTTGAGCCAGGCTTGCTGACGCACGGCGCCGACAACCATCGCGATATGCGCTGCACCAAGGTTGGAGGAGTAGGCGATCACCTCTGGCAGATAGAGCCAGCGATGTTTGCCCTCGTAATCGGTGATCTCGTAACGGCCGATGCGGATCGGCCGCGAGGCGTCGAACTCGTCCCAGATATGGACGATGCCCGGGTCGAGCGCCATCGAGGCGGTCTGTAGCTTGAAGGTGCTGCCCGGCTCGTAGCGTCCGGTGATCGCGCGGTTGAACTGCGCGTCGTTGGTGCTGGTCTTGTAGTCGTTGGGGTCGTAGTCGGGCAGGCTGACCATGGCCAGCACCTCGCCCGTGTTCACGTCCATCACGATGCCGCACGCGCCGATCGCCTCGAACTCGGCCATCGCCTTGGACAGCTCGTCGCGTACCACCGCCTGGACCCGCACGTCGATCGACAGGCGCAGGTCCTTCGGGTCGGTGCTCAGGCGGTGGTCGAGCGACTTCTCCACCCCGGCCGCGCCATGGTTGTCGACATCGACGCCGCCCAGCACCTGCGAGACGATGCGGCCCATCGGATAGCGCCGCACCTCGGAGGGCTGGAAATCCACGCCCGGAACTCCCAGCCGGTTCACCGCGAGCTCCTCGCGCGGGGTGATCTGGCGATCGATGAAGGCGAATTGCAGACTGGTGTCGGCCAGGCGCCGCTGCACCGCCACGGCATCGATGCGCGGCAGGACCTGCTTCAGGCGACGCGTCGCCTCCACCGGATCGATGATCTGGCGGGGATCGGCGAACAGCGCGATCGAGGGCAGCGAGATGGCCAGCGGCTGGCCGGTGCGATCGACGATGGTGGCGCGATGCTCGAGTGCGGCGACGGCGGTGGGCTGCGGCAGCGGGTCCGCCGCGGTCGGAACCACCACCGCCACCTGGGCGCGCGGCAGCAGCGGCTTGATCACCGTCGCCACCGTCAGTTTGCCCGCCACGGTCAGGAACAGCAGGGCGAAGCCCCACACCGACAGGCGCAGCCGCCGGCGGGTTTTTCGAAGCGCCTCGCGCCGCGCGAGGTCCGGCTTGGTGATGCGCACCGTCTCGACGCGCGGCACTGTGTCGGCGCGGGCGGCGCCGGGACGGCTGCTGGGCAGGCCGCTCAGGTGGCGGCCGAGCCAGCCGCGTGGCGCGGAATCCGGTGCCGGGGCGTCCGGTGGCGGAGCGTCTGGGGCCGGTGCGTCCGGTGCCAGGGCGTCCGGTGCCAGGGCGTCTGGCGCGGGCTGGCGGCCCGAGCGGGCGCCGGACGACGCACCGAACGGATCGCCGGTCGGGGCGCCGCGGCGAGGCCCATGTGGATCGATGTTGTCGGTCATCACCGCGCGCTCAGTGGCCGGTTTCGACGGCCGGCGCGGTGCTGACCGGAAGCGGCACCGGCGCCCGCACAACGACGTGTGCCATCCCCAGCATCGACCCGCTCGCCGGCGCGGGCGCAAAGCGTTGATAGGCGGGCTGGACCGGACGCTCCAGTTCCGCGACGATCGGCGACGGGCCGGCCGGGCGTGGCGCAGCGGGGTGGGTCTGCGCAACATCATGTCCCGGGTCGTGCCCCGCGTCATGCCCCGGGTGCGGCATGTCGCCCGGCTTGCGATCGGCGGGATGGGTGGTTGCCGCGGCCTGCCCCTTGGCAGGGTCCGTCGCCGAACCGGCCGACGGTGCCGTAGCCGCCACGGCCGGTGCCCGGGTGGCGTCGGCGGGAAGATTCGGCGATGGCGCTGACGGATACGGCGCTGATGGATGCGGCGCCGGCGAGGCGGCGGCAGCCACGGCACGCGAGGTGGCGGCGGGCATTGCGGCTGGCGAGATGGGGGCCGGCGTGGTGGGCGTGTCAGGCGCGGCGGTCGGCTCAGTCGTTGCGATCGGTGTCGTATCGGACCCGGTATCGTCCGGCGCGCCCGACGACGGGGCGCCCGACGACGGCGCGTCCAGTGTCCGCGCCGCCGGCAGCCGGAGGTCGAGATCGGACATCGCCACGAACTGACCGGGCAGCACCGACTTGATGCCGAGGAACTGGTCGGACAGTTGCTGCAGCCGGTCCGGACTCCCGAGCAGGGTCCAGGACGCGCTCAGCTCGCGCGTCTGCATCCGCGTCTGGGTGATGGTCTTCACGGTGTGCTCGATCTGCCGGTCGAGCACCTGCGCCTGATGCTTCGTCTGATAGAGATAGAGACCGGACCCGCAGGCGAGCATGACGCTGACGCAGGTGGAGAGACGGATCATCGCTCTATGCCCTCCATGCCCGGAACAACCCGCTCGATCGCGCGCAGCCGGGCGCTGCGGGCACGCGGATTGACGGCGAGCTCCGCGTCGCCGGGACGCAGTGCGCGCTGGGTCAGCTGGCGGAAACCTGGCGTCGGACGCGCGCGCAGGCCGCGCGGGTCGTGGCGCGACGGGGCCGCTTCGCGCCCGGCGGCGGCCAGCATGAAGCGCTTGACGATGCGATCCTCCAACGAGTGGAACGCCACCACCACCAGGCGCCCGCCGGGCAGCAGCAGGCCGGCGGCGTCTGCCAGTGCCCGCTCGATCGCCGCCAGTTCGTCGTTCACGCGGATGCGCAACGCCTGGAAGCTGCGGGTCGCGGGATGGATGCCGGAGCGATCGGGCGGAAGTACGGCGCGGATGATCTCGGCGAGGCGCGCGGTGGTCTCGATCGGCGCCAGGGCGCGCGCGGCGACGATGGCGCGGGCGATGCGGCGGGAGGCGCGTTCTTCGCCGAAAGTGAACAGAATGTCGGCCAGCGCGCGTTCCGGCACGGTGTTGACCAGCTCGGCCGCGGTCGGCCCGGCGCGGTCCATGCGCATGTCGAGCGGGCCTTCCGTCCTGAATGAAAAGCCGCGGGCCGGATCGTCGAGCTGGAACGAGGACACGCCGAGATCGAGCACCACGCCATCCAGCGCGGTGACGCCGTGGGCCGCGAGCAGCGCCAGCAGGTCGGCGAAATTGCCGTGCACCAGGTGCAGCCGGCCGGGATAGCGTGCGGCGAGGCCGGCGCCGCGGGCGATGGCATCGGGATCGCGGTCGATCGCCCACAGCGTGCACTGGGCGGCGCCGAGGATCGCCTGGGCGGTGCCGCCGCCGCCGAACGTCCCATCGAGATAGATCCCGCCGTCGCGCGGGGCCAGCGCGCTCAGCACTTCCGCCGGCATGACGGGGATGTGCCCGCTTGCGGGGTGCCGGCTTGGGATGTGCCCGCCGGGGGTGTGCCCACTTGGGATCTCCCCGCTTGAGGTGTGATCGCTCATGGCGTGGCCGTCCGAGGTGGTGCGCCAGGGGGTGCCAGATCGCGGGCGCGGGCGCGTGCCTCGGCGCGGCGGCGTTCGGCCGCGGCGGGCTCCCAGATCTGGAAGATGGTTCCCATCCCCATGAACACCACCGCCTCGGTCAGCCCGGCATGCGCCGCCAGTTGATCGGGGATGAGGATCCGTCCCTCCTTGTCGGCCTCCACCGGATAGGCGTCGGCGTAGAGCGAGGCGGCGAGATCCTCGCGTTCAGCGCTGAGCGGGCCGTAGTGTTCGAGCGGCGCGGTCAAAGTCGCGAACTCGCTGGCCGGCCAGGCTTCGATGCATGGGTGGAGATGGGACGGCCGCAGCACGAGCTCGACCCCGGTTCCGTTGACCTCGGCGGATTGGCGCCCGCCGGACCCGCGCCCGGGGTCGCGCAAGGAGGCGCGAAACGGTGCCGGCACGGACACGCGTCCCTTGGCGTCAAGCTTGTTCTGGTGACTGCCGAGGAACTGATACATGCGCCGTGCACGCCTCCCTTCATGGGAAAACGTGGGATAGCACGCCACTTTATGGGACGTCAAAAGGAATCGCAGGTCGTTACTTGCCGTCGCGATCGAAATTTGAGTCGCATGTCAACAAGTTGGCGGCGGTTCGAGGTGGTTCGGTCTGCGGCGATCCTTTCGTGCAAGTATTGGTGTTTTTGTTTTGTTCTTGTGGGCAACGTTGTGGGCAACGTTGTGGGCAACTCTAGGGCAGCCTTGTGGGTGACGATACTACGCCCTGTGGAGATGTAGCGCCAGACGGCCTGTAAGCCGGGTTCTGTCCGCGCCGTCCAGATTGCCTCGTTAAAGGTTCCCTGGGCGACGCGTGACGACCATTCCTCTGGGACGCGCCTTGCGGCGCGCCTCACGCGACCAACCCGAGCGACGAGGCGGGAACGCCTCCGCGGCCATGGGGCGAAGTGGGTCTTCGTCCCATGCCGCCGGCCGCCCCTATTCGGTCTTGCTCCCGGTGGGGTTTGCCCTGCCGCCCCTGTTGCCAGGGGCGCGGTGCGCTCTTGCCGCACCGTTTCACCCTTGCCCGCGGATCTTCGGGTAAGCCCTTGCGGGCGAACCGTGGATGCGCGGGCGGTTTGTTTTCTGTGGCACTGTCCCTGGGGTCGCCCCCGCCGGCGGTTGGCCGGCACCGTATTCCCGTGGAGCCCGGACTTTCCTCCGACCACCGGGCGAGCCCGGCAGGCAGCGGTCGTCCGGCCGTCTGGCGGGGCGAGACATGCGCGCCGGGGTGGGCGTGCGTCAAGCGCCGCCCTTTGCAATCCGGGGCGTGCTTGCTATAGGCGCCGAGCCGTTCGGTTCGGCCGGCGGGCGCATAGCTCAGTTGGTAGAGCAGCTGACTCTTAATCAGCGGGCCGTAGGTTCGAGTCCTACTGCGCCCACCACTAAGACCCGGAAATCCTTACATATTTTGCATAACTCGCACCGGGCATGGAATTTCGCCCGATAAATGTCCGCACTATGTCCGCAAGAGAGGGCGGCTTGTGTCCGTCGCCGCTAACAGGCGGGGGTAGTGGCGTTATCGGGGCGACGGTGGAACCGGCGTGAAGGTGCCGCGTCCGCGCCGTCATGGCAGACAGACCCGGCCAGTCCGTGCAACATGGGCGCAACGTTGGCGGGGCGATTCGCATGACAAACCGCATTCCGGTCGAATGGCCGGCAGGGACAAGGATTGGAACGGTCCTGGCCTTCCGTGCGCCGGCTGGACTGACTCGCGACGCAGTTAGCGCCAACTTGAACGGTTTGCAGGTCGGCTTGCGATGGCATGGCGATGACATCGCTGCGGTGATCTTCACTGACCCCGCGCTTGCCGCTCGGTGGCCCAGCTTCGAAGCGGACTGATAGGTGCGAGATGGCGCGAAGATCCGGCCCCCTGAATCGCCAGCAGACGCACATCGATGCCGAGGCGGACGCCATCATCAAAGCCGACGCGATCGACAAGGCTGTGAAGGTCAACCGGGGCGAGTAGCCCGGCCCGCCGCGGAGGGTAGCCGCGCGGCGTCAGCACCTCCAGGTCCGCCGGGCGGATCATCTCGCACCATGACTCCGGCCAAGAAACGAGTCAGGCTGGCCTCGGGATGGGGGAGGCGAAGATGCGATGGGTCGTAATGGCGGGAACGGCGGCTATCCTGGGGATGCAATGTGCGGCAGCGCACGCAGAACCCCTCACGATCGAATTCGTGCGCGAGATGGGGACGTTGGCTGGAGAGATGGAAATCTGCGGCGTCCGGCCGATCCAACTCGCCGACTTTATCGAATCGATCCACCAGTTGGCCCTGGCCGACGCACTGGCCGGCCCTAAGCCAGCGCCCCAGACGGCCCTCGACCAATTCATAGCGTTCGCGCTGGAGGAGCTGGCCGCACGAATCAAGCAGAGCGCCGGCACCAGCGGGCATACGTGCGCCGACGTTCAGGCCCAGTGGAACGCTCTGAAGCCTCCGGACTGAGCACGCGTCAGGCGATGCTTTTGTCCGACCATCAGCACATTGATCTCCGGTGGATGGGCGCCCCTTCGGCCAGACCGAAGGGTGGCGGGGCAGGAAAGACTCCCGCCCCGCCATTCGCTATCCTGGGGTTGCGACACCAGCCAGGGAGCGAATTCAATGAGCATCGGTGACGACTACAGCGGGCTCGCCCTTACGGGCTTCGTCATAGCATCCGCGATTCTAAATCGCCTCAAGGGGAAGGAAATTCTGACATCGGAGGAGATCGCGGAACTGCTCGATCATTCCATGCTTTTGCTGGAGCAGGTTGGGTTAGACGATTCCGCAAAACAGCGCGCCCACGCTCTTATTGAGTCCACCCGGAAGTTGTACGCCCAGAGCATTCCGCCTTCACAAGAGCCGTGACCAATCTTGCTGCCCGTTCGATTGGGTCCATAGCGGGGCATGATCCTGCATGACAACTGCTCCCATTCCGTGATTGCTTGGCGGTTCGAGTCCTACTGCGCCCACCAACACCGCCTATTTGCTCCCGGCGGGCTTTTGCGGGGCGACGTCCTGGCACTATCTAATGATGACTACTGACGGCCTTCGCGGTGCCTGTCGCAGGCAGCTTTGCCGACGGGACGGCCGCCGGGGCCTACGCCCCCTTCTTGGCGTGCTCCGCGTAGAGGGCGAGTTTCTCCGCTTCGGAGTCCACGCGCGCCATGTACATCCAGACATCCGGCTCCCCTTTCAGGTCGGACATGTGGGTCATGTGCCAGACGCGCCCGGTCGACGTGTCGAGTAGGTAGGCCTCCGCGGGCGCGTCTTGGGTGAGCACGATCTGGTACCGGTCCGGGGTAATTTCGTCTGGCGCCTTGGCAGCATCCTGGGCGTGCACGGTCGCAACGCCGAATGCCAAAAAACCAACCGTCAATACCGCTTTCAACATGGTGAGCCTCGCCGCCAAAGATGCCAGTCCGAGCAGATGTGCCGCCTCATTCCGCCGTGAGAGGGAATATGAGCCTACGCGACATCATACCTGCCTGAAAGGGACAGTCTTTTTATACCAGCCGCCCGAAAGATTGACCCATCGTCGCTGCGCCCACGTCATGCCGGCGAAGGCCAGGGCATCCACGACTTTCTTGGCTGCACGAAGGCAAGTCGTGGATGCCGGCCTCCGCCGGCATGACGATGTGGGTGCCGCCGAAGAGTCGATCATTCGCGCGGTTGGTATTACATTCCCAATTTTGGTGATTCATCGGACCTAACGTTACCATGTTGCATTGTCCTCACGGTTATTTGCGGTTGGGCCTTACGGCGTCCCTTTGTGCCACACGGCATAGCGCAGGAGGGTGTCCCCACGCCGGTGCCGCCCCGGCAGGGAACCCCGACAGAAGTTATCCGCCGCGCTTGGGGCGGATCAGACCGAGGCCAGCGAGACCCGCGCCGAGCAGGGTCAGCGACGCGCGCTGCGGTGCCGGGCCGCCGGTTCCTCTCTCATCGGCAGACGGCACACGTCGTCGACTTCACGCCGCGCCGGTTGAGGTCCGCGACGATCCGCGGGAGGTCCCTGGTGCGTCGTGCCGGGCGAGACCTCCGCCGAAAATCGTCGGGGACGCCTGGACCCGGAAGGGAGGTCGGCCGCGGGTCCATCGTTCTGGTCGGTGCGCAGCCATGGCGTCTCTCGCGCCTACGAATGAGCTTCCACCATCCCCGCCCGTCGGGCCTATACCTCCCCGCAGAAGCCCCAGGGAGACCGGCCATGCCGTCATCGCGCTACCACAAAGACCGGATCGGCAACCACATGCTGCACCCGGAAACCCTCATGCTCGGCTACGGCTACGACCCGACCTTGTCTGAGGGGGCGGTCAAGCCGCCCGTGTTCCTCACCTCCACCTTCGTGTTCCGCACCGCCGAGGAAGGTCGCGACTTCTTCGACTATACCGCCGGTCGCCGCAAATCGCCGGCCGGCGACAAGGGCGGCCTCGTGTATTCCCGCTTCAACCACCCCAACAGCGAAATCGTCGAGGACCGTCTGGCCACCTTCGAGGGCGCCGAGGCTGGGATCATCTTCTCCAGCGGCATGTCGGCCATTGCCACCACGCTGCTGTCCTATGTCCGCCCGGGCGACGTCGTGCTGCACAGCCAGCCGCTCTATGGCGGCACTGAAACGCTGCTCTCCCGCACGCTGCACCCCTTCGGCGTGCTATCCGAAGGCTTCGCCGACGGCATCGACGCCGCCACTGTCCGCGCTGCCGCTGCAGCGGCCCTCGCCAAAGGCCGCATCTCCGTCATTCTGGTCGAATCTCCTTCCAACCCCATGAACAGCCTGGTCGACCTTGCCCAGCTGCGCGCCATCGCCGATGATATCGCCGCCCGCCAGGCTGGCCCGCGCCCGATCATCGTCTGCGACAACACGCTGCTGGGCCCGATCTTCCAGAAGCCGCTGCAGCACGGTGTCGACATCGTCGTCTACTCGCTGACCAAATATGTTGGCGGCCACTCCGACCTGGTGGCCGGCGCGGCCTTGGGCGCCCACAGCCTGCTGCTGCCAATCCGCCAACTCCGCGGCGCCATCGGCACGCAGCTCGATCCGCACTCCGCCTGGATGCTGTCCCGTTCGCTGGAGACCCTGTCCCTGCGCATGAACGCCGCCTGCCGCAACGCCGAAATCGTCACTCGCTTCCTCGTCGCACATCCCAATGTCGCTTGCGTCTACTACCCCGCCTTGCTTGCCGAATCCGACCCCGCCTGCGCCGTCTTCCGCCGCCAATGCAGCGGCGCCGGGTCCACCTTCTCCTTTGATGTGCGTGGCGGCGAGGCCGAGGCCTTCGCCGTGCTCAACGCGCTGCAGGTCTTCAAGCTCGCGGTCAGCCTCGGCGGCACCGAATCCCTGGTTTGCCACCCCGCCACCACCGTACACTCCGGCGTGCCCCGGGAGACCCGAGAACGCCTGGGCATCTCGGACGCAACCATCCGCGTCTCCATTGGCATTGAGCACGTCGACGACATGGTCGCCGACCTCACCCAGGCGCTTGCTCGCATCGGCTGACTCTAGCTGGCGTATGCCAGCTTCTTCTGCCCGGTGTCCGACGCGCGTACGATCGCATCGATCAGGCGATGACGCGTGATGGCCGCATCGAAATCCGGGCTGGCGGGCTTCCCGTTGCGGATGCTGTCGGCCAGCTTCGCATAGAGCGGCGCGACGTTGTAAGGCGACCCCTGCGGCACAGCCTCCGGCACCCAGCGGTATTTGTCGGGAATCGGCATGTCGGCCAGTGCGGCGCCAATGCCGCGCGCTCCTTGCACGCTCAATTCCTGGCGTTGCATGGATGCGCGCGAGGTGGCAGCGAGCACGAGGTCGCCCGCTTCGCCATGAATCTCGAACAGAAACTCCGTCCCGCGCGACATGCCGCCAGGGATCTGGAACGAGATCACCGCGCCTTCGCCGACAGTGCCGTTGACCACGAGCTGGTCAGGTGGCGTTTTCGCAACGAGCTCGCCGACGTCGTCGGCGAAAATGCGGTCGCGCTGGCTGACCACGAAGGCCGCGAGTTCGCGGAATTCGCCCAGGCAATAGCACAGCGCATCGATCTGGTGGCCGCCGGTGATCGTCATGAGGTTGGCGCCATTGGCGCGATCGACCTGATAGACGCGGTCGATCCTGGCGCCCCAGTTTGCAGCGCACCCGATCATCGTTCCCGACAGAACGCGACCGATATAGCCCTGCGCAATCAGATCCCTGGCGTAGTTGATTGCCGGCATGTTGTCCGGAGGGCGGGCCGGAATCAGTAGGATTTCGGCAAGCCGAGCGCGCGTTCGGCAACATAACACAGCACCAGTTCCTGGCTGACCGGAGCCACCAGCGGCAGGATAGATTCTCTAAAGTAACGTTCCACGTGGAATTCCTTGGCGTAGCCGAACCCGCCATGCGTGCGCACCGCCCGCGTCGCCGATTCGAAAAACAGCTCCGCGCAGAGATATTTCGCCGCATTGACCACGGTCCCGCACTCGGCGCCGGTGTCGTACAGATGCGCCCCCTTGAACAGCAGCATTTCGGCCGCCTGCTGTTGGATCCACAATTCCGCCAGCGGATGTTGCACCGCCTGATTCTGCCCGATCGGACGGTTGAACACCACGCGATCCTTGGCGTACTGCACGGCCTTGTCCAGCACGTAGCGCGCCGCGCCAAGGATGCCTGACGCGACAATGATCCGCTCGGCATTCAGCCCGGCCAGCAGGTATTGGAAGCCACGTCCCTCCTCGCCGATGCGGTCTTCGATCGGGACTTCGAGGCCGTCGATGAACAGGGCGTTCGAATCGACAGCGTTGCGACCCATCTTCTCGATCTGCCGCACCTCGATCTTGCCGCGATCGAGGTCGGTGTAGAACAAGGTCATTCCTCCCGACGAACGGGCCGACTTCTCCAGCGGCGTGGTGCGCGTCAGCAGCAGGATCTTGTTCGCCTCCTGCGCCGTGGAGGTCCATACCTTGCGGCCGTTGACGATGTAGCGATCGTTCCGCTTGGCGGCGAAGGTGGTGATATGCGTGGTGTCGAGCCCCGCGTCCGGCTCGGTGACGCCGAAGCAGGCGCGGTCGATGCCGGCGATGACCGGGGGCAGGAAGCGCTGGATCTGCTCCTGGGTGCCGAATTTCACGATCGGCATGCAGCCGAACATGTTCATGTGCAGCGCCGAGCAGGCGTTGAAGCCCAGGCGCCCGACCTCCTGCATGATGATCGAGGCTTCCATCATCCCCAGGCCGGCGCCACCGCATTCGGGCGGGAAGATCGCGCCGAACCAGCCGGCCTCGGCGAAGGCCTGGGAGAATTCATGCGGGAACGCGTGGTCCCGATCGTGCCGATACCAATAGTCGTCGCCGAACCTGGCACAGATCCTTTGGATACTGTCACGGATGGAAGTTTGCTCGTCGGTCAGCGAGAAATCCATGTGACGCTTCCCTCTGGATGGCGTGGCCGTGGTTGCGTCAGGTAACTATGCCCGAGGCGGCGCGGTTGCAACCGGCACCGCCCACACGTTGACGGCCATCCAACGAGGCGAATAGCGTACGCGCAATCGTTGGGCACGCGAATCATTGGACCCCCAGACGAATGTGCACGGCGCAGATGCGCCGGCAGGAGGAAACGGTGAACCAAATCGTCGGCCGCAAGCCGTCAGGCAACGAGCGGCAGGCGCGGCTGGTCCCCACATGCATGCACGCCCCCACCTGCACGCACGCCCCCTTCTGCATGCAAGCCCCCACCTGCACGCAAGAGGTGCCGGCATGACGCTGCCCACCGATCTGTTCGGCGTGCTGGCCGAGGCTGCCGCCAGGCATGGCGAACGCGACTACCTGATCGTCGGCCGCCGCGCCGAGGTGATCGGCTTTGCCGAACTTGCCCGGCGTGCCGAGGCGTTTGCCCGCGTGCTCGCCGCGCACGGTGTGCATCCCGGCGACCGCGTCGCGCTGTGGATGACCAACCAGGTCGACTGGGCCGTCGCCGCCTATGGCATCGCCCGCTGCGGCGCCGTGCTGGTCGGCGTGAACACCCGCCTGACGGGGCGCGAAGTGGCGCACATGATCGGCCTGTCGCGGCCGAAGATGTGGATCCTGGAAGCGAACTTCCTCGGCAAGGTGCAGGCGGCCGACGCGGTCGCGCCGATCCTCGCGGAGCTGCGCGCGCAGGGCGTTCCGCTGCCACTGGTGATGCTGCGCGGACCTGCGCGCGACGGCATGGTGGATTTCGCCGCGGCACAGCGCCAGGCCGTGGCGCTGCCACCGCTGGCACCCTCGGCGGAGCTGGTGGCGCGTGGTGGGGAGGGTGAATTTCCCGAACTCGCCGGCGTCGCCGCCATTCTGTCCACATCAGGAACGACCGCGGCTCCCAAGGGCGTCATGCTCGGCCATGCCCAACTGATCCGCCTCGCCGCCGCGGTCGCGCAGCGCCAGCAGATGGCGCCGGACCAGCGCTTCTACAGCGTCGGCCCGTTTTTCCATTGCAGCGGCTACATGCACGGGCTGCTGGCCACCCTGCTCTCCGGCTGCACCTATTTCACCGCCCAGGGCTACCGCGCCGACGAAGCATGGGACGTGATGACCGTCGAGCACGTCGGTCTGTACCACGGCTCGATCATTCCGCTGCAGGAGATCGCGCTGCTGCCGCACTTCGAGCGGGCGAAACTCGTCCTCGACCGCGCCTGGTACAGTGCGCCGGCGGTGGAAATGGCGCGGCTGGAGGCGCTGCTCGGCGCCAGGCAATGCGAGGTCTACGGCCTGACCGAGACCGGCGGCAACGTGGCGATCTGCCACGCCGGCGATTCCGTGGACATGCGCCACGATTCCGACGGCCGGCCACACGACGGCGTTGACGTCGCCATCGTCGATCCCGAAACGGGCGACGCGCAGCCGGAGGGCACGCCGGGCGAGATCCGGGTGCGCGGCTGGAATGTGATGCACGGATATTTCCGCGACGCCGCTGCCACCGCCAAGGCGATCGGCGCCGACGGTTTCCTGCGCACCGGCGATCGCGGCGTGATTCTGCCTGGCGGGTTCATCAAGTTTCTCAGCCGGCTGAAGGACGTGATTCGCGTTGGCGGCGAAAACCTGTCGCCGCTGGAGGTCGAGGAAGTGCTGATGGCGCATCCTTCCGTGCAGGAGGTCGCGGTGGTAGGCGCACCGCATCCGCGCCTGGGCGAAGTGCCGGTCGCCTTCATTGTTGCGAAGCCGGGCATGCCGGCCGAGGCCGAAACGATGCGCGCGCATTGCCGTGACCAGCTCGCAAACTTCAAGGTGCCGACCCGATTCATCTTCCTCGACGATCTGCCGCGCTCGCCGGCGGTAATGCGCGTCTCCAAGGCGCGGCTGCGCGAGATGCTGGCGGACCCCGCCGATGCCTGACCGGCAATTCGCATTTTGGACGGGCCGCACAACCCGTTATCGTCATGGCCGGGCTTGACCCGGCCATCCGTCGCGGCACGGTGCTGTGGGGATGGCCGGGACAAGCCCGGCCATGACGATGGGGCAACGTGGTCGCGCCGCGAGACAATGTCATTGCACCGAAATGAGGCCTCCTGATGCCTGACGGCCCCATGCCTGACGGCAGCCTCGCCGGCCGGACCGAGATGGGTTCGCCGCTGCTGCAACTGGTGGGTGTCGCGAAGACCTATCGCACTTTGCGCGATGCTGCCGTGGTGGCGCTCAGCCCGACCACGCTCGAAATCCGCCCCGGCGAGTTCGTCAGCATCGTCGGCCCCAGCAGCTGCGGCAAGACCACGCTGCTCAACCTGATGGCCGGGTTGATCCGCCCCTCGGCCGGACGGATTCTGTTCCGTGGGCGCAACGCCGACGGCCCCTCCACCGAGGTCGGCCTGGTGTTCCAGCGCCCGGTGCTGCTGCCTTGACGGCGCGTGCTCGACAACGTGCTGCTGCCGGTGGAGGTGATCGGTCTGCGCCCTCGCGCGGCCTACCGGGAAAAGGCGCGGACGTTGCTTGCCATGGTCGGGCTCGCCGGCTTCGAGGACGCGTATCCGCGCGAGCTGTCCGGTGGCATGCAGCAGCGCGCCGCCATCGCCCGCGCGCTGGTCTACGACTCCAGCGTGCTGCTGATGGACGAGCCATTCGCGGCGCTGGATGCGATGACGCGCGAGGAGCTGAACCTGGAACTGCTGCGCATCTGGCAGGCAACCGGCCGCACCATCATCTTTGTCACTCACAACATCGCCGAGGCGGTGCTGCTGAGCGATCGCATCGTGGTGATGACGCCGCGGCCCGGCCAGGTGAAGGCGGTGATCGAGGTCGATCTCGCCCGCCCGCGCAGCCTGGCGCTGCTGGGCGAACCCCGATTCGGCCAGCTCGCCGCACAAATTCGCGCGCTGCTCCGCCCGCCGGCGCAGGCGGCCGCATGAGCCCGCGCGCCACCGATGCGGTCTATGCCATCGCCACCTTCGTCGTCGTGCTGGTGGTGTGGGAGGCGACGCTGCGGCTGCTCGGCGTGGCCAGCTATTTCATTCCGGCACCGTCGGACATCGCCGTGTCCCTGGTGCGCGGTCGCGCGCTGTATGCCAGCAATTTCCTCACCACGCTGGGCTCGACGCTGGCCGCCTTCGCGTTCGCGTTCATCCCCGGCGTCGCGCTCGGCACCCTGGTCGCCGAGGTACGCTTCGCCGAACGCACGCTGTATCCGTTACTGGTCGCCCTGCAATCTATGCCGCGCATCGCGCTCGCGCCGATCATCATCGTCTGGTTCGGGTTCGGTCCGGAATCCAAGATCGTGCTCGGCGCCATCTCGGCATTCTTCCCGGTGTTCCTCAACACCGTGCACGGCATGGCCACGACCGATCCCGAGCAGCTCGCGCTGATGCGTTCGTTGCGCGCCACGAAGTTGCAAGTGTTCTGGAAGGTAAAGCTGCCGGGCGCGCTGCCGTTCCTGCTGGCCGGCGCGAATATCGGCATCATCTTCGCGATCCTTGCCGTGATCGTCGGCGAGTTCCTCGGCGCCAACCGCGGCATGGGCTTCCTGATCGTCAACGAGAGCGCCCAGTTGGACACGCCCGGCGTGTTCGCCAGCGTCATGCTGCTGTCGGCGACGGGACTGTGCTTCCACTACGGCTTGCAAGCCTTACGCCGGCGTCTGCTGTTCTGGGCAGCCGGGGACGAGGTGGCGGGCGCGTCGTTGCAATAGGGATGAAGATTCGATGCGACAACGGTTGACCGGTCTGACCCGCCGCACCGCGCTCCAGGGTGCCGCGCTCGGGGGCGCCGCGTTGCTGCCGGTGCTTGCCGCTCCGGCAATCGCGCAACCGCGGCGCAAGGTGACGCTCGTTTACGGCGTGCAGGTCATCGATTCCTCCGCCGACGACTTCTTCGCGTCCATCCCGCTCGGCCTTGGCTTCTACGCTGACGAGGGGTTGGACGTGGAGATCCAGACCGTCGCCGGTGCGTCGGCGGCGGTGAACCTGCTGGTGTCCGGCCAGGCGCAGTTCACCACGCACGGCACGGCCGGACTGTTTTCGGCGGTCGATCATGGCGTACCGATACGGAGTTTCATCTGCCCGGTGCCGGATTATTTCGTCTCCATCGCCGTGCAGGACGACGGGCCGATCAAGCGATTCGAGGACCTCAAGGGCAAGACCGTCGGCGTCAGTGCCAACGGCGGCGCCCCGGTTTTCGTGGTGAAGGCGATCATGCAGCGGCTTGGCTGGAACCCGGACACCGACGTGCAGTTCCTCGCCGTCGGCACCTCGCTGCCGGCACTGGACGCCTTGCAGCGCGACCGGGTTCAGGCCATCGTCGAGTGGGACTCCATCTTCGCCCTGTTCGAGTTCCACGGCGCCAAATTGCGTTATTTTCGCCCCGATCCGATCCCGCAAATTGGCTTCACCCACGCCACCAACACCACCATCGAAACGTTGCAGAAGGACCCGCAGATGGTCGAGGGGCTGGGGCGCGCGATGGCGAAGGCGATCGTCTATATGGCGGCTGCGCCACCGGCCGAGTTAACCAAATTGCATTTCAAGATGTTCCCGGCGTCGAGGCCCACCAACCTGAGCGAGCCCGACATCCTGCGGCTGGACGCGCTGCGTCTGGCGGCACGGTTGCGGTTCATGCGCATCCAGCAGCGCGTGTTCGCGCGCACGGAACAGATCGGCGATTGCAGCGACGCCGGCATCGAGAGTGAGCGCGACCTGCTCTATCAGGGTGGCGAGTTGAAGAAATCGCTGCCGGCCGCGAGCTACTTCACGCGTCAGTTCCTGCCGATCTTCAACGCCATCGATTTCCCAACGCTCATTGCGCAGGCCAAGGCATTCCGGGCCTGAACCGTTTCGTGACCGGGCGCCGTCCCCGTCATGGCCGACACGTGGCTGACACCCACCCCGTCATGGCCGACCCGGGGGCCGGCCATAACGGCGTGGGGGCTGCCTTACAAAATGTCGTCGCGGATGCACGCCTTGCTGTGACCAGGCGCGATCTCCACGAGTTTGGGAACGATGGAAGCACAGTCTGCGATCGCGTGCGGGCAGCGCGTGCGGAACACGCAGCCGGAGGGCGGCGCAAACGGGCTCGGAATTTCACCGCTCAACCCCGCGTGGCGGCGGCGGCGCGCCGGGTCCGGGGTCGGCGCCGCTTCGAGCAGCGCCACGGTATAGGGATGCCGCGGCCGCTGGTACAGGTCCCGGCTCGGGGCGATCTCCATCACGCGGCCGAGATACAATACCACCACGCGGTCGCTCACGTATTGCACCACCGCAAGGTCGTGCGCGATGAACAGCATGGCCAGGCCGAGCGATTGCTGCAGATCGAGTAGCAGATTCAGCACCTGCGCCTGCACCGATACGTCCAGCGCGGAGACCGGCTCGTCCGCCACGACAAACACCGGACCGACCGCGAGCGCGCGCGCGATGCCGATGCGCTGGCGCTGGCCGCCGGAGAATTCGTGCGGATACCGTTCCATCGCGTCGGACGGCAGGCCGACTCGACGCAGCATCTCCACCACACGTTCGTCACGGTCCCGCGCGGTGCCGATGTCGTGGATGACGAAGGCCTCCTTGATGATTTCTCGGACTTTCTGACGCGGGTCGAGACTGGAATATGGGTCCTGGAAGATCATCTGCATGCGCCGGCGCAACGGACGCATCGCCGCGCGATCGAGCTGCGTTATGTCAATGCCATCGAAACGAACGTTGCCGCCGGTCGGTCGCAGCAGGCGCAGGATGGCACGGCCGGTGGTGGTCTTGCCGCTGCCGGATTCGCCAACCAGGCCGAGCACCTCACCCGGCATGATCGCCAGGCTGACATCGTCCACCGCGCGCAGGCCGGTGGCCCCGGCACGTTGGAACAGCCCGCCACGCACCGGAAATGTTACGTTCAAGCCGGCGGCTTCAACGAGCGGGCCCGTGGCTTCGACATGCGCGCCGGTGGCTTCGACCAGTGGGCCGGTGGCTTCGGCAAGTGGTGTGGTCATGCCCGGCGCACGCGTCATGCGTCGCGCCAATGATGGCAGCGCACCTCATGGCCGGGTAGTGCCTGCTCGATCGGTGGTGCGGTGTGGCGGCAGATCTCGGTGGCACGCGGGCACCGCGGCGCGTAGGCGCAGCCCGGCGGCAACGCGGCGGCGCTGGGGACCTGGCCCGGGATTGCCGCGAGGCGATGCGCCGGATCGCGGCCGCCGCCGGCAACACGTGGGATGCTGGCGAGCAGCGCGATCGTGTAGGGGTGCAGAGGGCACGCAAAGACTGTCGCGACCTCGCCCTGTTCGACGATGCGGCCGGCGTACATCACGGCCACGCGGTCGGCGATCTCCGCCACCACGCCGAGATTATGCGTGATGAACAGCAGGCTCATCGCCAGTTCCGCCTGCAGGCCGCGCATCAGGTCGAGGATCTGCGACTGGATTGTCACATCCAGCGCCGTCGTCGGTTCGTCCGCGATCAGCAACGACGGGCGGCAGGCAATCGCCATCGCGATCATCACGCGCTGGCGCATGCCGCCGGAGAGGCGATGCGGATATTCCGCTGCGCGCAGCTCGGGATCGGGCATCTTGACCTGTGCAAGCATGTCGATCGCATGGCGCCGCGCCGCCGCCCGGCCGAGGCCGCGATGCGCCCGCGCCACCTCGGCGATCTGCTCGCCGACTTTCAGCAACGGATTGAGGCTGCTCATCGGCTCCTGGAAGATCATGCCGATCTCGTTGCCGCGGATCTGGCGCATCGCGCGCTCCGGCAGGCGCAACAGGTCGCGGCCACGGAACAATACGCTGCCGGCGGTGATTGCGCCGGGCGGCGTCGGGACCAGCCGCATGATCGACAGCGAGGTGACCGACTTGCCACTGCCCGATTCGCCGACGATGGCCAATGTTTCGCCGCGATGCAGCGTGAAGCTGACGCCATCTACCGCGCGGGCGATGTCGTCGCCGGAGCGGAACTGCGTGTGCAGATCGGTGACCGCGAGCAGTGTGTCGTCGATCATGTCAGGGGCGGTCACGTCAGACGGCGCAGCGGTCATGTCAGCCGGCGCAGGCGGGGGTCGAGCGCGTCGCGCAATCCGTCGCCCACCATCTGCAACGACAGCACCGTTAGCAGGATGCAGAAGCCCGGCGCGAGAATCAGCCAGGCCGCTTGCTGCATGTATTGCTGCGCAGAGGCAATCATGTTGCCCCAGGTGGGATTGGTCGGTGGCACACCGGCGCCGAGGAAGGACAGCGCCGCCTCGGTCAGGATGGCGGCGGCGAAGATGAAAGTCCCCTGCACCAGCAACGGTGAAACGAGATTCGGCAGCAGGTGCACCAGCATGACACGCTGGTCGCTGGCGCCCAGGGCTTCGGTGGCCTCGATGAACTGCAGCTCGCGCAACACCAGCGTGCCGCCGCGCGCCACGCGGGCGACTCGCGGCGTGTATACCGTGCCGAGCGCGATCACCACGTCATAGACCGACGCGCCGAGCGAGGCCATCAGCGCGATCGCCAGCAGGATGTCGGGAAACGCCATCAGCGCGTCGGTCACGCGCATCAACAGCCCATCGAGCCGCCGGACATAGCCGGCGACGACGCCGAGGATGGTGCCGCAAACCAGCGAGACCAGCACCACCATCAGGCCCACGGTCAGCGACAGGCGCGCGCCGTAGATGCAGCGCGTGAGCACGTCGCGGCCGAAATCGTCGGAGCCGAACCAATGAGCGGCTGACGGGGGTGCGAGGCGATGCGCGATATCCATCCGTTGCGGCGCATAGGGTGCGATCCAGGGTCCTGCGATCGCACAGAACGCGACAACGAACAGCACGATCAGGCTCAGCACCACCAGGCGCCGCTGCACCATGCGTTGCAGCAACAGCCAGGCCGGCGAGGCGGAACGTCGCCGCATCCGTGGCTGCACCACACTGGCGGCATCCGAGTCCGCCATCAGTAGCGGACCCGCGGATCGAGCACGGCATACAGCAGGTCGATGCCGAGATTGATCAGCACATAGACGCCGGAGATCACCAGCAGGGCGCCCTGGATCACCGGATAGTCGCGCCGCAGCACCGCTGAGACAACCAAGTTGCCAACGCCGGGCAGAGCGAACACCGTTTCGGTAACGATCGCCCCGCCGATCAATCCGGCGACGGTGAGACCGATCACCGTCAGCACCTGCGTGCGTGCGTTGCGGAAGGCGTGCTTGATAATCACGGTCGCGGGGTGCAGGCCCTTGGCGCGCGCGGTGCGCACATAGTCCTCGTGCAGCACGTCGAGCATGCTGGTGCGGGTAAAACGGATGATCAGCGCCGAGTTGGGCACACCGACGGCGATGGCCGGCAGCACGAGGTAGCGCAATCGCTCGAGCCTGTCGGCGTCCGGCGGGCCGAAGCCGGCGACGGGCAGAATGTGCCAACGCACCGCGAGATATTCGATCAGAGTGAGACCGATCCAGAAACTCGGCAGGCTCGCCGCGGCCATGGAGAACGCCGTCACCACCTGATCGATCGTGCTGCCGCGTTTGACCGCGGACAACACACCGATCGGCACCCCGAGCAGGGTGGCGAGACCGGCCGCCATCAGCGTGAGCTGGATGGTCAGCGGCGCACGTTCCATCAGCGCCTGCGTCACGCTGCGATTAAGGAAGATCGAATCGCCGAGCCGTAACGCTGCGACGGAGCGCAGGAAGTCCAGGTATTGCAGCGGCAGTGGCGCGTCGAGCCCGAGTCTGGCGCGCAGGGCCGCGACGTCATCGGCCGTGGCGGATGGGCCCAGCATCACAGCGGCCGGATCGCCGGGGATGATGTGCGATATCAAAAAGACGATCGTCGTCACGATGAACATGACCACGACCATGCCGGCAATGCGTCGCAGTACGTAATTCGTCATGTGGTTCCGCTCGGCCGCTTCCCTGGCATCTGCCTCGGCGAGTGTAGTCACGACTGATCGAATGGGCGATAGTCGTGCGATTGACGTTGCGCGGCTGACTGGGAGGCGAAGGTGCACAGGCAGGCCAGAATTCATCGTCGCACGCTGCTGCCGTGGGGCCTCGCCGCCGGCGCGACGGCGCTGCTGCCGTGGGGGCGCGCTCATGCGCAATCCACCTCGCCCGCCAGCGCGATCACTATCGCGACCGTGGGCGATCCCGGTTCGCTCGATCCGATGCCGTTCACGGCGGACCTGGTGTCCGAGATCGATCAGCATATCCACGAGACGCTGTACATCTTCGACCCCAGCCTGCATTTCTTTCCCGTCCTGGCGGCGGCATTGCCGGAGGTCGCCGCGGACGGCAAGCAGTACAGCATCAAATTGCGCACCGATGCGCGGTTCCATGATGGCAGCACGATGGTCGCGGACGACGTCGTCACCTCGCTGCAACGCTGGATGCGCCTGTCGCCGCGCGGCCGTCTGATCGGCGAGTATGTGGATAGCGTCGCGGCGAGCAGCCCAAGCAGCGTCGTGATGATGCTGAAGCGACCGTATGCGCCGCTGCTGGCGTTGCTCGCCTATCCCAACGGTGCTGCGGCGATCATGCCCAAACGGCTGGCGACGGCGCCGGACCCGCTGAAGGAATTCATCGGCACCGGGCCATACAAGCTGATCGAATACAAGCCCGACCAGTATATCAGACTGGCAAAGGTGCCCGACTACGTCTCGCCATCTGGTCCCGCCGATGGCTATGCCGGACGGCGGCAGGCGCTGATCGACGAGCTGCGGTTCGTTCCGGTACCAAATCCGGTCACCCGCGTGGACGGGCTGTTGAGCGGGCAGTTCCATTTCGCGGATCTGCTCACGCCGGAGGCGTATGCGCGGTTGGCCAATCAGGCCAACGTAAAACAGGGCCTGGTGGATTCGCCGAACTCCAGCAACATGATTTTCAACACCAAGGCGGGGGTGCTGAGCGATGCGCGGCTGCGTCGCGCCGTTCGATACGCGATCGTGCCATCCGATATGCTGGCCGCCGCATTCGGCGCGCCGCCGTTGTGGCACCTGGAAGGATCAATCTACCCGAAGGGCACCGATTATTACGATCCGGAGACGCCAGGGTACAACGTCTACGATCCCGGCAAGGCGAAGGCCCTGATGAAAGAGGCCGGCTACGACGGCAAGCCGGTGCGCTTCCTGGTTACGACCCAATACGACTACATGTTCAAGATCGGCCAGGTGGCGCAGGTACAACTGGAAGAAGTCGGCTTCAAGGTCGATGTGCAGGTGATGGACTGGGCGACGCTGCTCCAGAAGCGCACCAACCCGGCCCTGTGGGAAGGCTTCATCGCGGCGCACAGCCTGGTGGCCGATCCGACGCTGATCACCATCATGAACCCGGCCTATCCGGGATGGTGGGATTCGCCCGACAAGCACGCCGCGCTGGATACCTTCGTCACCGAAACAGATCCGGCGAAGCGCATGGCGGCCTGGCGGCAGATCCAGGCGATCTTCTATCGCGACGTGCCGACCATCAAGCTGGGCGAGTTCCTCCAACTCTATGGCATTTCGACAAAGCTCACCGACTACACGCCGCTGGCATGGCCGTGCTTCTGGAATGTCGGCGTGACGACCTGACGTTACCCCCGCGGCCCCCGTCATGGCCGGACTTGTTCCG